>JBFKOW010000082.1:0-14944 GCA_041628615.1 Paracoccaceae bacterium
GACACGCCGATCGCCGAGCCCGGCTTCATGGGGCTAGCCGTCGGCGCCGCGATGACCGGCGCGCGGCCCATCGTCGACGTGATGTTCGGCGATTTCATCTTCCTTGTGATGGACCAGCTCTGCAACCAGGCCGCCAAGATCCACTACATGTCCGGCGGCAAGCTGAAGGTGCCGCTGGTGCTGCGGACCAACATGGGCGCGACCCGCCGCTCCGCCGCGCAGCACAGCCAGTCGCTGCAGGCGCTCGTCGCCCATATCCCTGGGCTGAAGGTCGCGATGCCGTCCTCGGCCTACGAGGCGAAGGGCCTCCTGAAGACCGCGATCCGTGACAACAACCCGGTCGTCATCTTCGAAGACAAGCTGATGTACCAGGACAAGGCCCCGGTGCCGGAAGACGAATACCTGATCCCCTTCGGCGAGGCCAACATCAAGCGCGAGGGCAGCGACATCACCCTGATCGCCACCTCGTCGATGGTGCAGGTGGCCGAGAAGGCCGCGAAACTGCTCGCCGCCGAGGGGATCGAGGCCGAGGTCATCGACCCGCGCACCATCGTGCCGCTGGACGAGGAGACGCTGCTCAGGAGCGTCCGCAAGACCAGCCGCGCCATCGTCATCGACGAGGGCCACCAGAGCTACGGCGTCACTTCCGAGATCGCCAGCCGGCTGAACGAGAAGGCCTTCTACCACCTCGACGCGCCGGTCCTGCGGATGGGCGCGATGGACGTGCCGGTGCCGTTCAGCCCGGCGCTCGAGGACGTGACCGTGCCCACCCCCGAGGGCGTGGCGGCGAACGCGCGCAAGCTTTGCGCCGGGGAGCTGATCCATGCCGCATGACGTCACCATGCCCCAGCTCGGCATGGCGCAGGACGCGGGCAAGATCGTGTCCTGGCTCAAGGCGCCGGGCGATCCGGTGGCCAAGGGCGACGCCCTGTTCGAGGTGGAGACCGACAAGGCGACGATGGAGGTCGAGGCGCAGGCCGACGGCTTCCTCACCGCCGTGTCCGCCGCCGAGGGCGACGACGTGCCGGTTGGTGCGGTCATCGCCCGGATCTCGGACACCGCCGACGACCCCGGCCCCGCTCCCGCTTCCGCCGGGTCGGCGGAACCTGCCGCCGCCGAAGCAGACGCCGACGGCCTGCCCGAGGGCGCCTCGGTGACCATGCCGCAGCTCGGCATGGCGCAGGACACCGGCCTCCTGGTGGCCTGGCACAAGCAGCCCGGCGACGCCGTCGCCGCGACCGACATCCTGTTCGAGGTGGAAACCGACAAGAGCACGATGGAGGTCGAGGCCGGGCGCGACGGCTTCCTCGCCGCCACCCTCGCCGAGGCTGGCGAGGAGGTCCCGGTGGGCGGCCCGATGGCGATCATCTCGGCCGAGAAGCCAGCCCACCCGGTGGCGCGGTCGGCAAGGGCCGCCGCCAAGGCCCCTGCCCCCGCCTCTGCACCGGCCCCGGCACCGGCGGAACCGAAGACCCCTGCCCCGAAGTCCGGCGACGGCCCGGCACGGACCCCCGCAGCGCCGCGCGGTCCGGGCGAGCGCATCCTCGCCTCGCCCAAGGCGCGGCGGATGGCGCTCGAACAGGGGCTGGACCTCGGCCGGCTCGCCGAGGCCGGTCACCCGCAGCCGTTCCACGTCCGGGATCTCGACACCCTGCGGGCGCTGCCCGAAGCCCCCGCGGCGCAGCCCGCCGCCGGGCCCGCCGCGCGGCGGCTGGTGGCCGAGACCGAGGGCGACGGCTTTGCCGGCTTCGCGGCCTGGGCGGCCGAGGCCCACGGCCTGAACGACGCGGACGCGCTTCTGGCCGGGCTGGCCGCCGCCTCGCTCGGCGCACCGGCCCCGGTCGCCGTCGAACGGCACGGCACCGCGCGGACCTTCGCCCTGCCCGCCACCCGGGCGCTCTCGGGCGTGACCGAAACCGACGCGGCGCCGGGTCTCGTGGTCCGCGACCTGCGGCAGTCGCGCCTGCGCGGCGTCGAGATGGGGGCCGAGGCGACCCCGGTCCTGACCCTGACCGCCACGGCGACGGGGCTGTCGATCACGCTGGAATGCGGCGCCGGACAGCTCGATGCCGCCGCCGCGCTTCACCTCATCACCGAATTCGCGGGCCGAATGGAGCAGCCGCTCCGCCACCTGCTCTGACCCACCGGGAGACCGTCATGGACTTCACCGATCTCTACATCAACGGCGAGTGGCGCAAGACCGCCGAGCGCTTCGACGTCATCAACCCCGCCACCGAGGAGGTGATCGCCTCGGTCGCCTCGGCCGATATCGCCGATGCCGACGCCGCGCTCGACGCCGCCGAGGCGGCGATGGCCGACTGGGCCGCGCGGACGCCGCGGCAACGCTCCGAGGTGCTGCGCAGGGCGTGGGAGCTGATGACCGCGCGGCTCGACCACTTCGCCCATCTCATCACGCTGGAGAACGGCAAGGCCGGGGCCGACGCGAAGGGCGAGGCGACCTATGCCGCCGAGTTCTTCCGCTGGTTCGCCGAGGAGGCGGTGCGCGCCGACGGTCTGATCACCCACGCGCCCGCGTCCGGGGCGCGGATCGTGGTCCAGCACAAGCCCGCCGGGCTCGCCGTGCTGGTGACGCCGTGGAACTACCCGGCGGCGATGGGCACCCGCAAGATCGCGCCGGCGCTGGCGGCGGGCTGCGGGGTCATCATCAAGCCGGCCTCGGAAACCCCGCTCACCATGCTGGCGCTGATGCCGCTGCTGGAGGAGGCGGGCGTGCCGCCGGGGCTGGTCAACGTGCTGCCCTCGAAGCGGACCGGCGCGCTCGTCGATCACATGCTGCACGACCCCCGCGTGCGGGTGGTCAGCTTCACCGGCTCCACCGGCGTCGGCCGCAAGCTGATCAAGGGCGCCGCCGACCAGGTGCTGAAGCCGGCGATGGAACTGGGCGGCAACGCCCCCGTGGTGGTGTTCGAGGACGCCGACATGGACACCGCCATCGAGGGCACCATGCTGGCCAAGATGCGCAACCTCGGCGAGGCCTGCACCGCCGCAAACCGGATCTATGTCCACGAGAGCATCGCCGCCGAGTTCACCCGGCGCCTGACCGAGCGCATGGCGGCGCTGAAGGTCGGCGACGGCGCCGACCCGAGCGTCGATGTCGGGCCGCTGGTGAACGCCGCGACCCGCGACAAGGTGGCCGAGTTCGTGGCCGACGCGGTGGCCAAGGGGGCGAAGGTCGAATGCGGCGGCGAGACGCCCGGGGGCAAGGGCTATTTCTACCCGCCCACGGTGCTGTCGAACGTGCCCGAGACCGCCGAATGCGTCCGCGACGAGATCTTCGGCCCGGTCGCCGCGATCCAGACCTTCTCGGACCAGGAAGAGGTGATCCGCCGCGCCAACGACACCGAGTACGGCCTTGTCGCCTATGTCTTCTCAGGCGACTTCAAGCGCGCGCTGCAGGTCTGCGAGCGGCTGGAATACGGCATGGTCGGGCTCAATCGCGGGCTGGTCAGCGACCCGGCGGCGCCGTTCGGCGGGGTCAAGCAGTCCGGCCTCGGCCGCGAGGGCGGCCACGAGGGGATGCTGGAGTTCATGGAAACCCAGTACATCTCGGCAAGCTGGTAGGAGGTCGTCATGTCCGAGATCAGCGCCAGCCCCTCGACCCGCCGCCTCGCGCTCGAACGGGACGTGGATATCGAGGCCCTCGCCAAACGGCTCGGCCGCCGGACCATCGGGCCCGAGGACATCGAGGGCGGGTCCGCCGCCCCCGCACAGACCGCGGCGGGCGACACGAGCTACTGGGAGGTGGACCACGCCGCCTACGGCCCGGTGACCGAGGAGCCGATGAGCCGCTTCGCCCAGGTCGCGGCCCGCAACCTCGCCGCCGCGCAGACCGTGATTCCGGCGGTGACCCACCACGACCGGGCCGATGCCCGCGCCGTCGAGGCGCTGCGCGCGGCCTGGAAGCCCGAGGCCCGCGACCGCGGGGTCAAGCTTACCGCGCTGGCCTTCCACGTCGCCGCGCTCGCCCGCTGCCTGCGCGCCTTCCCGCGCTTCAACGCCTCGCTGTCGGCCGATGGCGGCACCCTGATCGTCAAGGACTATGTCCATGTCGGGATCGCCGTCGACACGCCGCACGGTCTGATGGTGCCGGTGATCCGGGACGCCGACCGCAAGGGGCTGTGGCGGATCGCGGCAGAGATCGCCGACCTCGCGGCGCGGGCGAAGGCCCGCAAGATCGGTCCCGACGAGATGGGCGGCGCCTCGATGACGATCACCAATCTCGGCGGCATCGGCGGCAGCGGCTTCACCCCGATCGTGAACCCGCCCGAGGTGGCGATTCTCGGCATCACCCGGACCGAAACCGCGACGGTCTGGGACGGCGACACGCCCCGCCCGGTGCCGATGATTCCCCTCGACCTGAGCTACGATCACCGGGTCATCAACGGGGCCGACGCGGCGCGGTTCCTCGCCCGCTATTGCGATCTCTTCGGCGACCCGCGCTCCATGCTGCTGTGACCGATCCCGGCGGAGGGAACGCGGATCGACCGCGCGTCGCCCTCTGCCGCGCGCAGTCCGGCAGGGAGGGCGGTCCCCCGGCCCCGCCGGGACCGAAAGGGCCCCTGTGCGGTGGCCGCGTCATGCGCCGGTCCGGATCGACCTGCTCGCCGGCCAGTGCCGCGCTGCCCGACGTTATGGCAGGGCTGCTCGTTTCGGCGGCATGGCAGGACCGGGACGCGCCGCAGGACACCGGCCGAAAGCCAGCCGCCGGGCCCCGAATGCCCGCTGCTTTCCCGAGATGCCGTCAGAAACGTCCCGCCCCCGGCAGACCGGGTTGCCGCGCGTCGCAGGACCATTTCGGCCGACGCGGGTCGCTTCGGTGCTTCGGTGGCTGGTCAGGGGAAATGGCGCACCCGACAGGATTCGAACCTGTGACCTTCGCCTTCGGAGGGCGACACTCTATCCAGCTGAGCTACGGGTGCACTCTGCTTGCGCAGTGCTTACTTCATTCTTCCGCGGGATGAAAGCACAGATCGGCTGTCCCGCAAGCCGCTGATCCGAAACGGGTATCTCCTGACGCGATCAAACCGGTCAGCACGGAGGCCCCGGCCCGGAGGCCGCCGCCCGGCGATACCGGGCCCGGAGCCCGGACGCGGGGGCTATACCGCCGCCCGGCGGCAGCCGCAATCGGCAATTCAGGCGTCCGATCCGGTCCTGCCGGCGAGGCGCTGACCGATCGAGGCTTCGAGATCCGGCTTCGGGCCATCGAGGAGGACCGCGGCGTCCGCCCCGTGCGGTGCCGTCCGCGGTCCGGGCGCGGGGCGGCCCCGCCCAGGCCCGGCGGCCGCGGACCCGTCCCGTGCGCCCGAGGCGGCAGCCGTCCGGAACCGGCCAAGCTGACTGGCCAGTCCCGCGGAAGCGGTCGAGATGTCGATGCTGTTGCGATGGATCGCGTCGAACCGGTCGGCGATCGACCGGGTCGAGCCGCCGATGGCGGAAACGTTGGCATTGATCGCGGAGACGGTCTCCGTCTGGGTCTGCATCGCCCGGGCGATCGCCTCCACCCCGTCCGAAAGGTCGCCGACCGCGCCGGTGATGCGGGTGAAGGCGGTTCCCGCCTCGTCCACCAGGCGGACCCCGTCGTCGACATAGGCGTTCGTGCTGCTGATCAGCCGGTCGATCTCCCGCACCGCGTCGGCGGCCCGCACGGCCAGGCTGCGGACTTCGCTGGCGACCACGGCGAATCCCTTGCCGCTGTCGCCGGCCCGCGCGGCCTCGACCCCGGCATTGAGCGCGAGGAGGTTGGTCTGGAAGGCGATGTCGCTGATCAGGTCGACGATGGTGGAGATGTCGTTGGACGAGTCGACGATCTTCGTCATCGCCTCCCGCGCGTCCTGCACCATGCTGTCGGAGTCCCGCGCCGTCGCGTTGACCTCGCCCAGCGTCCGGCTGACCCCGGCCGCGGTGCCGGCGACCTTGCCGAGAGAGCCGGTCAGGTCCTCGATGGCGGTGACGGCGGTCTGGATCGAGGCGGCGTTCGACTGGCTCTCGTGGGCGACGTCGTCGGTGGCATCCCGGATCGCCCCGGTCTGGCCTTCCAGCAGCACCGCCGCCCGCGAGACCGCACCGAACAGGTCCGAAAGCCGGGCCAGCGCCGCGTTGAAGTCGGTCCGCAGCTGCTCGTAGCCGTCGGCGAAGGGTTCGTCGATGGTCACCGTCAGGTCGCCCTCGGCCAGTCCGCGCAGGCCGATCCCGAGCGTTTCGACCACCTGGGTCTGGTTGCGCATCTGCAGCCGGTGGTCGGCCTGTTCGGCCGCTTCCTGCGCGCGGAACTCGAGCTGCCGTCGGCGCAGGTCTTCGACGGCGCGGGCGATGCGGCCGATCTCGTCGCGGCGCCGCGCGGCCGGCACGCCGGTCTCGAAGTCGCCCTCGATCATCGCTCCCACCCGGCTCGCGACCGCGCGGACCGGGCGGGTGATCGACAGCGCGATCCCGCCGGTCAGACAGACCAGCAGGCCGACATAGCCGAGACCCATCCAGATCGCCTGTTGCGAGATCTCGGCGCTGGCCGCGTCAAGCTCGCTCGAATAGTCGCCCGTCCCGACCTGCCAGCCCCAGGGCGCGTAGTACCCGACATAGGTCCGCTTCCGCTCCACCTCGCCGGTGTCCGGGCGGGCCCAGCGATAGGTGGCGATGCCGCCTCCGGCATGCGCCGCCTCGGCCACCGCGTCGGACAGGTTCACGCCATCCGCGTCGACCAGGTCCGACACGTCGACGCCAAGCTGATCGGACAGGATGCCGTGGGCGACGCGGATCCGGTCGTCGTTCTGCACGAACAGGTATCCGGTCGCGCCGAACCGGATCGCGTTGATCAGGCGGACCGCCCTTTCCCTGGCCTCGTCCTCGGTGATCTCGCCGGCACCGGCCTGGGCGTCGAGACCGGCGATCAGGCCCAGCGCCATCTCGACCTTCTCTTTCAGCGCGGCTTCACGGGCGTCCAGGCTCCGCGCGAGTTCGTCGCGGGTGAGCTTGGTGCCCACCACGACGAGCGCCACGACCGACAGGAAGACGATCAGAAAGAGCCGGAACCCGATGGAATGTAGGACGCGCATGTGGGCCTCGCGGAACAGCCGTTCCGCACGTCCTTAGGACGCAAAGCCTAAGCCCGGCTTAACCCCAGCCGCCCCCGACGGCGCACCGCTCAGGCGAACAGGTCGTGGCACAGCTCCAGAGCATCGACCAGCACGTCCACCTCGGCCTCGGTGTTGTACATTCCGAACGAGGCCCGGCAGGTCGCGGTGACGCCCAGATGTTCCATCAGCGGCTGCGCGCAGTGATGCCCGGCACGGACCGCCACGCCGCGCTTGTCAAGCACGGTGGAGATGTCGTGAGCATGGGCGGCGCCCTCCAGCGTGAACGAGAAGATCGCCGCCTTGCCGGCGGATTTCCCCTGCACGGTCAGCCAGTTGAGCCCGTCGAGCCGGGTCCGGGCATAGTCGCGCAGGCGCCGCTCATGGGCGGCGATGGCCTCCATGCCGATGCCCTGCATGTAGTCCAGCGCCGCGCCCAGACCGATCATCTGCACGATGCCCGGGGTGCCGGCCTCGAACTTCATCGGCGGGTCGTTCCAGGTCACCGCGTCGCGGTGCACCTCGCGGATCATGTCGCCGCCGCCCATGAACGGGCGCATCTCGGCCAGCCGCTCCTTGCGGACGTAGATCGCGCCCGACCCGGAGGGGCCGTAGAGCTTGTGCCCGGTCACGGCGTAGAAATCGCAGCCGATGTCGCGCACGTCGACCGGCATGTGGACCGCCGCCTGCGAGCCGTCGACAAGGACCGGCACGCCCTTCGCCCGCGCGCCGTCGCAGATCGCCTTCACGTCGACCACGGTGCCCAGCACGTTCGACAGGTGGGTCACCGCGACCAGCCGGGTGCGGGGGCCGATGGCGTCGATCATCTTCTGCGGGTCGAGATCGCCGTTGGCGTCCGGCTCGACCCATTTCAGGACCACGCCCTGCCGTTCGCGCAGGAAATGCCAGGGCACGATGTTGGCGTGGTGCTCCATCACCGACAGGACGATCTCGTCGCCGGGCTGCATCCGGGGCATCGCCCAGCCGTAGGCGACCATGTTGATACCCTCGGTGGTGCCCGAGTTCATCACGATCTCGCGCTCGCTGCCGGCGCCGAGGAAACGGGCGATCTTGCCGCGCACCGCCTCGTAGTTCTCGGTGGCGATGGTCGACAGGGTGTGCAGACCCCTGTGGACGTTGGAGGATTCCTCGGCATAGGCGCGGGTCACCGCGTCGATCACCGCGCGCGGCTTCTGCGCCGAGGCGCCGTTGTCGAGATAGACCAGCGGCTTGCCGTTCACCTGCCGGGACAGGATCGGGAAATCCGCGCGGATGGCGTCGATGTCGTACATGTCGGTGTCATACATATCAGAGAAATCCGTTTCCGGCCGCCGCCCCCGCGCCGATCATGGCGAGGATCAGGCCCAGCCCGATCGCCACCCCCACCAGCGCCACGAGCACCACCCCCGCGGCCTTGGCGCGGGACCCGAAGTCGTGGACGACGTCGACGAAGTTGATCAGCGACCACAGCATGATGACGAGGCTGGCCAGCGCCGCGAGGCCGCCGAGGATCGGGCTCATCAGCGCCAGCACCGCCTGTCCGAGCTGCAGCAGGATCAGCAGGAACTGGAGCCAGACCACGGCGGCGATGCTGTCCTCCAGCCGGCCGGCGCCGCCGAGCGAGGTGCCGGTCCAGTGCAGCGCGAAGGCGGTGGCCATCAGCATCGCCATGACGATGATCGCGTAGGCGAAGGGCGAGATGTGGATCGCCTGCGCCGCCAGTTCGGGCGGGGTCGGGATCAGCACCTCGAGCAGCGCGGCGGTCAGCACCGCGAGCACGGAGGCGAGGCACAGCGCGAGCCACAGCGCCTGGCTGCCGATCCGCAGCCCGAGAACGGCGCGGGCCGCGGCCTCGGGCTCGGTGATCGTGGCGCCGAACAGCGGCAGGAGCTCGCGCAGGTCGGTCATCGCCGGGCGCCCGCCTCGCGCAGGCCCTGGGTCCAGAACCACAGGAAGGCCAGCAGCCACAGCGCGCCGACGATCCGGGTGCCCGGCTCGGACACGCCGTTGAAGCCCACCAGCAGCCCGTAGAGCAGCGAGGCCGGCGCCGCCGCGAGCCAGGCCCAGAACAGCGCCAGGCGGCCGCCGTATCCGGGCACCGCCAGCCCGGCAGCGCGGGCCAGCAGCCGGCCGATCTCAGCCAGCAGGAAGAACAGCAGCGGCGCGACCATCACCAGCCCGAAGAAGGCATAGGCGGCGTCGCGGGTGAAGTCGCCGCCGCCCAGCACCGCGTCCCGCTGCAACGCCGGCAGCCGCGACACGAAGACGATCAGCAGACCGGCCATCAGGTAGACCAGCGCGCGGTCCTCCCGCGGGCCCTGGGCGAGCAGGTCGCCCACCACCGCCCGGGGGCCGCGCCAGGTGCGCAGGATATCGGTCGAGACCGCCATCAGCGGCGCCGCCGCTCCAGCCAGGCCGCAAGCCGCCCGCGCAGTTCCTCGGCCAGCCGCTCGTCGGCGATCTCGGCGAGCGCCTCGGCAAGGAAGGCCAATGTCAGCAGGTTGGTCGCATCGGCCGCCGGAACTCCGCGCGAGCGCAGGTAGAACAACGCCGTCTCGTCGATCGCGCCCGAGGTCGAGCCGTGCGAACAGGCCACGTCGTCGGCGTAGATCTCCAGTTCCGGCTTGGCGAGGAACTGGCTGTCGTCGTCGAGCAGCAGCGACTGGCTGATCTGGTAGCCGTCGGTCTTCTGCGCGTCCTTCTTCACGAGGATCTTGCCCTGGAAGACGCCCGTCGCGCCGTTGCGCAGCACCTTCTTGAACACCTGCCGGCTCTCGCAGTTCACCGCGTCGTGGGTGATGAAGACGGTGTCGTCGTGGTGGAAGTCGCGGCCGTCACCGACGCAGGCGCCGGCGACATGGGCCACCGCGTCGTCGCCGGTCAGTTCGACCACCACCTCGTTGCGGGTCAGCACCCCGTTCACCGTGAGGGTGAAGGACTGGAACACGCTTTCCGCGCCCAGCCGGGCGAAGGTCGCGGTGGCGGCGCGGCGTTCGTGGTCGCGGCCCTGGGTGCGGACGTGGCGGAAGGTGGCGCCGTCGGCGACCTCGACCTCCATCCCCTTCGAGAAGCGCGCGGCAGCGGGGCCGTTCTCGAGCAGGGTCAGCTCGGCGCCCTCCTCGACCCGGATGACATGGTGCAGCACCGCGTCCGAGGTCTCGGACCTGTGCAGGTAGATCAGGCTGACCGGCTTCTCGGCCTTGCCGGTGACCCGGATCACCACGCCGTCGGTGGCGTAGGCGGTGTTGAAGGCCGCCAGCGGACGCTCCACCGGGTCGTGGCCGCGAGCTTCAAGAACGCCGTACAAGTCCTTGACCCAATGGATGTCCTTGGCGGTCGCCGTCGCCAGGCGGTCGATCTCGACCCCGGCCATCTCGAGCGGGTCAGAGGCGTCGGGATCGAACACGCCGTCGACGAAGACGATCTTCAGGCGGTCGATCTCGCCGAACATCGGCGCCTCGTCGGCGTGGAACACCGCGGCGGCGGGGCCGTCGGCGGCGATCAGGCTCGCCGGGTCGGTCCACTTCCAGTATTCGTCGCGCTTCGTCGGCAGGCCCATCGCCCGCACCCGGCCCCGCGCCGCCTCGCGCGCCTCGGTCGCCCAGGCCGCGCCGGCGGGCAGCGGCAGGTCCGCGGTCCGGTCGCTGGCCAGCGCCTGCCGCATTTCCTTCAGTTGCGCCCGTCCCATCAGACCACCTCGGTCAGGATGTCGGCATAGCCGTTGGTCTCGACCTCGAGGGCGAGTTCCGGTCCGCCGGTCTTCACGATGCGGCCATCGGCCATGATGTGCACGACATCGGGGCGGATGTGGTCCAGCAGGCGCTGGTAATGGGTGATGACGAGAAAGCCGCGGCCGGCGTCGCGCAGCGCGTTCACCCCGTCGGCCACCAGCTTCATCGCGTCCACGTCGAGCCCGCTGTCGGTCTCGTCGAGGATGCACATGCGCGGCTCCAGCACCGCCATCTGCAGGATCTCGTTGCGCTTCTTCTCGCCGCCCGAGAAGCCCACGTTGACCGGCCGCTTCAGCATCTCGGCGTCGATCTTGAGGTCCTTCGCCTTGGCACGGACCAGCTTGAGGAAGTCGGCGGCGCTCATCTCGTCCTCGCCGCGGGCCTTGCGCTGGGCGTTCAGCGCGGTGCGCAGGAAGGTCATGTTGCCGACGCCGGGAATCTCGACAGGGTACTGGAAGGCGAGGAACAGGCCGGCCGCGGCGCGTTCCTCGGGTTCCATGTCGAGCAGGTCGTCGCCGTCCAGCGTGGCCGAACCGCCGGTCACGACATAGCCCTCGCGGCCGGACAGGACGTAGCTCAGGGTGGACTTGCCCGAGCCGTTCGGCCCCATGATCGCGTGCACCGCACCGGCCTCGACGCTGAGGTCCACGCCGCGGAGGATCTGCTTGTCCTCTTCTTCGAGTTTGACTTCCAGGCCCTTGATCTCGAGCATCTTCTTCTCCTTCAATCGGGCCCCGCGGGGCCCTTCGGCAGTCACAGTTTCTTGGTGAACAGCGCCATGATCTGCATCAGGCGCTCGGGCGGCACGGCGGCCGGCTCGATCTCGAACCGGGCCATCCGGCCCCGGGTTTCGGCCACCGGGACGAACTCCTCGATGACGTGGTAGGGCGGCCGCTCGGTGTAGTCGTCGAAGTAGAGCGACACCGGCTTGCGGGTCCGGTAGAGCGTGGCCAGCACGCAGGCGACCCGGAACCGCCCGTCCACGAACACGACATCGGGCTGGCAATCGTCCAGCCGGTCCCAGATCTTGAGCGGGTAGCGCGGCCAGCGGTGGAAATGGCTGTCGTCGCGGGGCATCCCCCACTTCTTCACCGGGCCGACGTAGATCGGCACGATCTCGACATTCGATCGTGGCGGCTCGGCGGCGAAATGGTCGCGCATCCGCTCGGCCCATTTCTTCGAGCTTTCCACGGCGAACACGGTCTTGCCGTCCATCCCGGCGGCCATCACGGTCGAGGCGCCGGAGCCGTATTCGAGGATCACCCCGGCCTCCTCGTAGGCCGCGCGCAGCCATGCCTCCTCCTCGGGCGGCAGGGTCGGCTCGGGCCAGGCCGCGGTGCCGGCGCCGGCTTCGGGGCCGCCGGTCGCGGGCGCGGCGGCTGCGGAAGGAGTCGGGGACGGCATGGCGTCAGGCTCCGTCCGGCCGCAACAACAGGTTCTGGTTGATGCGCGACGGCTCGAAGGCCCTCTCCACCCGGTAGCCCCACCCGGCCATCAGGGCGTCGAACGCCTCGCGGTTGCCGTGATCGACCTCGACGAACAGGGTCGGCCGGTCGCGCGCGATGGTCTGCGCGAGCCCGTTCAGGGCCGCGATCTCCATGCCCTCGACATCCATCTTCAGGAGGTCGACCTTGCGGCCGTCGACCAGGGCGTCGCCGGGGCGCAGGCTGACCTCGCCCTCGCCGTCCGGCACCACCCGGGCCCAGCCCAGGTTGCCGCGCGGCACCTCCAGCGCGGCCCCCTCGGCGGCGGCGTCCGACAGGCCGTAGCCCAGGGTGTCGGCGGTCACCCGGTCCATGACCCCGTTCAGCACCATGTTCGACACCAGCAGCAGGATCGCGTCGGGGTTCATCTCGAACGGCATCGCCGTGGCGGCACCGCCGAACAGCAGCATGTAGAGCGAATGGTTGCCCACGTTGGCGCCGATATCGGCGAAGGTGCCGCCCTCGGGCATCCACGCGGCGAGGTCCTTCAGGATCTCCTCCTCGTAGAAGAAGCCCTTGCGCTGGCGCTTGTGGATGCGGTCGTCGCGGTTGTTGATGGTGAAGTAGACCGGCCTGTCGTAGCGGTACGACAGGCTGATCTGGGCCCCGCGCGGCGTCACGAACCGCCCGGGATTGGCCAGGAGCCGCCCCACCGCAGGGTGAAGCGGGCGCATGACCGCCGCGTCGTCCATCAGCCCACGGAGCCTTCGAGCGAGATCGCCACCAGTTGCTGCGCTTCCATGGCGAACTCCATCGGCAGGGCCTGCAGGACCTCGCGGGCGAAGCCGTTGACGATCAGCGCCACCGCCTCCTCCTCGTCCATGCCGCGGCTGCGGCAGTAGAACATCTGGTCGTCGTCCACCTTCGAGGTCGTGGCCTCGTGCTCGACCCGCGACGAGTTGTTCTTGACCTCGATGTAGGGCACCGTGTGCGCCCCGCACCGGTCGCCGATCAGCAGGCTGTCGCACTGGGTGTAGTTGCGGCTGTCCTTCGCCTTCGGATGCATCGACACGAGGCCCCGGTAGGTGTTCTGGGCCTGCCCGGCGCTGATCCCCTTGGACACGATCCGGCTCTTGGTGCGCTTGCCGAGGTGGATCATCTTGGTGCCGGTGTCGGCCTGCTGATGGTTGTTGGTGATCGCGATCGAGTAGAACTCGCCCTGGCTGTCGTCGCCGCGCAGGATGCAGGACGGGTATTTCCACGTCACCGCCGAGCCGGTCTCGACCTGGGTCCACATCACCTTGGCGCGGGCGCCCCGGCAATCGGCGCGCTTGGTCACGAAGTTGTAAATGCCGCCGCGGCCCTCCTCGTCGCCGGGGAACCAGTTCTGCACGGTGGAATACTTCACCTCGGCATCTTCCTCGACGACGATCTCGACCACCGCGGCATGAAGCTGCGCGGTGTCGCGCTGCGGCGCGGTGCAGCCTTCGAGGTAGCTCACGTAAGAGCCCTTGTCGGCGATGATGAGGGTCCGCTCGAACTGGCCGGTGTTCTCGGCGTTGATCCGGAAGTAGGTGGACAGTTCCATCGGACAGCGCACGCCGGGCGGCACGTAGACGAAGGAGCCGTCCGAGAACACCGCGCTGTTCAGCGTGGCGTAGTAGTTGTCGGACACCGGGACCACCGAGCCGAGGTATTTCTTCACCAGTTCGGGATGCTCGCGGATCGCCTCGGAGATCGAGCAGAAGATCACCCCGGCCTTCTTCAGCTCGGCCTGGAAGGTGGTGCCGACGCTGACGCTGTCGAACACCGCGTCGACGGCGACGCGGCGCTGCGAATTGTCCTCGGGGGTGTCGATCTCGTCGGCGCCCTCGACGCCGGCAAGGATCATCTGCTCCTTCAGCGGGATGCCCAGCTTCTGGTAGGTCTCGAGCAACTTCGGATCGACCTCGTCGAGCGATTTCGGCTTCTTCTCCATGCTCTTCGGGCGGGCATAGTAGTACTGGTCCTGGAAATCGATCTCGGGGTAGTGGACCATCGCCCAGTCGGGCTCCTCCAGCCCGGTCCAGCGCCGGTAGGCCTGCAGCCGCCACTCGGTCATCCACTCCGGCTCGTCGTTCTTGGCCGAGATCAGGCGGACGATATCCTCGTTCAGCCCCTTGGGGGCGTAGTCCATCTCGATCTCGGTTTCCCATCCGTGCTTGTACTTGCCGGACAGCTTGCGAACGGCCGCGACGGTCTCCTCGTCGACACCGTCCTTGACCTCGATGGCGGGCGCTTCCAGTGGCGTCATCTGTCGTCCTCTTCAGGCCGCGCGGCTGGCGCGGCGCTTTCGTTTCTCGGTCCAGGCCTCGGCGAAGCGCAGGACATCCTCTTCTGTCGTGGCCGGGCCAAGGCTGACCCGGATCGCTGCGGCCGCGGCGGCGGCGTCCTGGCCCAGCGCTCGCAGCACGCGGCTCTCCCGCACCTTGCCGCTCGAACAGGCCGAGCCGGCGGAGACCGCGAACCCGGCGAGGTCCAGGGCCATCACCTGCGTCTCTCCCTTCCAGCCGGGAGTCGCGAAGCAGGCGGTGTTGGGCAGCCGTGCGGCAGCTCTCCCGACAAAAATAGTCTCCTTTCCGGCAGCCTCAATGGCGTTTTCTAGAATATTTCTAAGTTCCGCCACCCGGTCCCATGCGCCGGCCGCCAGATCGGCGGCCGC
>JBFKOW010000083.1:0-14876 GCA_041628615.1 Paracoccaceae bacterium
CGGCGCCGAGGCAGACGACCATGTCGCCCGGTTTCGCCTGCTCCTTCACCAGCCGGGTCAGGTCGTCCTGGTCGGTGATGGCGCGGGCGTGGCGGTGGCCGGCGCGGATCAGCCCGGCGACGAGATCGTCGCGGGTGGCGCCGGGGATCGGGTCCTCGCCGGCGGCGTAGACCTCGGCGATGGCCACCACGTCGGCCTCGTTGAAGCAGGAACAGAAGGCCGCGAAGTGGTCGTGCAGACGGGTGTAGCGGTGCGGCTGATGCACCGCGATCACCCGGCCCTCGCTGGCCTGCCGGGCGGCGCGCAGGGTGGCGGCGATCTCGGTCGGGTGGTGGCCGTAATCGTCGATGATGGTCACGCCGCCGACCTCGGCGACCTTGGTGAAGCGGCGGTTCACGCCCTTGAACCCGGCCAGCGCGGCGCGGATCTCGTCGCGCTTCATCCCGAGGTGGCGGGCCACCGCCACCGCGGCCAGCGCGTTCGACACGTTGTGGTCGCCGGTCATCGGCAGGGTCGCGTCCTCGATCATCCTGCCCTCGGCCTGCAGCGCGATGTCGAAGCGGGCGCCGTTCCTGCCGTAGGTCAGGTTCACCGCGCGGACATCGGCCTGGGCGTTGAAGCCGTAGGTCACCACCCGGCGGTCGGTGATCCGGCCGACCAGCGCCTGCACCGCCGCGTCGTCGGTGCAGCACACCGCGAGGCCGTAGAAAGGGATGCCCGACACGAAGTCCTGGAACCCGCGGTGCAGGTTCTCGACCGTGCCCCAGTGCTCCATGTGCTCGGGGTCGATGTTGGTGACCACGGCGATGGTGGCGGGCAGCCGGGTGAAGGTGCCGTCGCTCTCGTCGGCCTCCACCACCATCCACTCGCCCTCGCCCACCCGGGCGTTCGAGCCGTAGGCGTGGATGATGCCGCCGTTGATGACCGTGGGGTCGAAGCCGCCGCCGTCGAGCAGCGCGGCGACCATCGTGGTGGTGGTGGTCTTGCCGTGGGTGCCGGCGACCGCGACGTTGGATTTCAGCCGCATCAGTTCGGCCAGCATCTCGGCCCGGCGCACCACCGGCAGGCCGCGGCGGCGGGCCTCGTCCAGTTCCGGGTTGCCCGGCTTGATCGCCGACGAGATCACCACCACCTCGGCCTCGGCGAGGTTCTCGGCCCGCTGGCCCTCGAACACATGGGCGCCGAGCCGGGCCAGGCGCTGGGTGATCGGGCTCGCCTTCAGGTCCGATCCCTGCACCACGTAGCCGTGGTTCAGCAGGACCTCGGCGATCCCGGACATGCCGATCCCGCCGATCCCGACAAAGTGGATCGGGCCGACGTCGAGGGGCAGCTTGGTGGGGGCCATCATGGCAAGGCTTCCGTCATGCATCGATTCGTTCTCCGCTCTCTGCCAAGTCTTCGACGAGGTTCGCAAGGCGCTCCGTCGCGTCCGGGCGGCCAAGCCGCAGCGCCGCGGCGGCCATCTCGGCGGCCTCGGCGGGGTCGGCCAGCAGGGTGGCGATCCGGTCGGACAGCGCCTCGTCCAGCAGCATCGCCTCGGGGATCACGACGGCGGCCCCGGCCTCGGCCAGCGGCCGGGCGTTTGCGGTCTGGTGGTCGGCGGCGGCGTGCGGATAGGGGATCAGGATCGCCGGGCGGCCGATCACCGTGAGGTCGGCCAGGGTCGAGGCCCCGGCCCGCGCGATCACCAGCCGCGCCTCGGCCATCCGGCCCGCGATGTCGGTGAAGAAGGGCTTCACCTCAGCGGCGATCCCGGCCCCGGCATAGACCTCGCGGACCCGCGCGTCGTCCTCGGTCCGGGCCTGGTGGCTCAGCCGCAGGCGGGCGCGGAGCGGCTCGGGCAGGATCGACAGGGCGTGGGGCACCACCTCGGACAGGATCCGCGCGCCCTGCGACCCGCCGATCACCAGCACCGGCAACGGGCCGTCGGCGGCGGTGTCGTAGGGGCTGCCGGCGGCGGCGGCGACGGCGGCGCGGACCGGGTTGCCGGTATGGACGCCCCGCGCCCCGGCGGGCAGCGCCGTGGGCCAGGTGCCGCAGGCGACGGTCTGCACCCGGCGCGCGAAGACCCGGTTCACCCGGCCCAGCACGCCGTTCTGTTCGTGCAGCATTCGCGGCCGGCGCAGGATCCAGGCCGCGCCGAGGGCGGGGATCGACGGGTAGCCGCCGAAGCCGATCACCAGCGCTGGCCGGTCGCGCAGCATCGCCAGCGTCGTGCCCAGAACCCCGGCGGCGATCCGCAGCGGCACCGCCAGACGGGCCAGCGCGCCGCCGCGGGCGAAGGTGGCCGACCGGGTGGTCACGATCTCGACCGCCTCGGGAAACCCGCCGGCATAGCGCGCGCCGCGGTCGTCGGTGGACAGGCGGACCCGCCAGCCGCGCTCGATCAGCGCCTCGGCCAGGGCCTGGGCGGGGAACATGTGGCCGCCGGTGCCGCCGGCGGCGATCACGATCAGGCCCCGGGGCGGCGCCATCTCACCGGCCCTGCCGCAGCAGGATGTCGCCGATCTCGCCCTGCGGCCGGTTCCGGGTGAAGGCGAGGATCATCCCCACCGCGATCCCGCCGGCGATCAGCGACGACCCGCCGTAGCTCACGAAGGGCAGGGTCATGCCCTTGGCGGGCAGCAGCCGGACCGCGACGCCCATGTTGATCATCGCCTGCACCCCGAAGGAACAGACCAGCCCGGCCCCGGCGAGGCGGATGAAGATGTCGCGCTCGCGCATCAGCCGGACGAGGCTGCGCACCACCACGGTGGCGTAAAGACCGATGATGACGAGGACGAGCAGCAGGCCGTATTCCTCGGCCGCCACCGCGATGATGAAATCGGTATGGGCGTCGGGCAGCGACCACTTCACCTGCCCCTCGCCGACGCCGACGCCGAAGAAGCCGCCCTCGCGGATCGCGTTCGTCGCATAGCCGAGCTGGGTCGTCGGATCGACCTCGGGATTGAGAAAGCCGTCGATGCGGCGGGCGAAATGCTCGGAATTGCTGTAGGCCAGCGTCCCGGCGAGGATCACCGACGCGGCGAGCAGCAGCAGCAGCAGCATCGGCGCCCCGGCGATGAAATACATCACCCCCCAGGCGAACAGGACCAGCGCCGCCTGGCCGAAATCCGGCTGCATGGCGAGGAAGGCGACGATCACGAGGGCCATGGCGAAGGACCAGGACTTGCCCGGCGGGCCGCCGACCTCGTGACTGGCGGCCATGAACCAGGCGGCGACCACCACGAAGCCGGGCTTGAGGAACTCGGAGGGCTGGACGCTGGCGAAGCCCAGCGAATACCAGCGCACCGCGCCCTTGCCGAAATCGGTGCCGAAAACCGGCAGCAGCGCCACCGCGACAAAGGCCGCGAGGAACCCGAGCACGCCTAGCCGGCGCACCAGCAGCGGCGGCATCATCGAGGTCAGGAACATCGCCATCAGCGCGAGCGCCCCGAAGAACGCCTGCCGCTTGACGTAGTGGAACGGCTCGAACCCGTTCTCGGCGGCGAGCGGCGGCGAGGCCGCGAAACCCAGAAGCATGCCGATGCCGAACAGGCACAGGATGCACGAGAGAGTCCATCGGTCGATCGTCCGCCACCACCGGGGGAGGATCGGATCGCCGGCCGGCGCCGGGGACGCGCCATAGACCATTTCCGTCATGTCGAAGTACCGCCGTCTGCCTCGGATCGCCCGGTTGCTCCGGGTCTGGTCGGAACCATAACGCCGATGCCGCTACGGGACCAGAAAAAACGCGCCGCCGGACCGCCGGGGCGGGCCGCCGCTCCCCGGCGGGAGACGGGATTTTGCGCGGTCGGGGCAAGGCGGTTAGGCTGGCCGGGCCGGAAGCGGGAGCGCGAGCCCCCGCTCCGGCGCGAGTGGTCAATGGTTGAAGGGGGGAAATCGATGAACCGGACCATGCAGCCTGCCGCGCTCTGCGGCCTCGTCGTGTCGCTCCTGCTGTGCCTGGCCCCGGCCGCCGACGCCCAGTCCGCCACGCCGTCCCGGATCACCGGCTGGAAGGTCTCGTGCGGGGTGGACGGCGGGGCGCTGACGCGGACCGGCGATGCCTACGTCTTCCGGCCCAGCAGCAACCGATGCGACGGCCACACCGCCTGGGGCTGGGACCAGCGCACCGAAATCTTCTCCCGCGACTACAGCCCGAACCTGCGCGGCCGCTATGTCTTCGAAAGCACCGTCTCGCTGCGTAGCGGGTCGCGGCAGCGGTTCGACATCTTCCAGATCCACGACGGCCGGCAGGCCTGCGCGCCGCCGCTCAAGGTGGCATGGACCGAAGACAACGGGATCGCGCTGCGCAGCCACTACAAGGTGGCCGGGCGCGGCGAGGAGCACTGCATCAACAACGACATCACCACCCGCCGCCACCTGGGCGCCGGGGTCCTGCGGCGGGACGGGACCGCCTACCTCTTGCAGATCATTCTCGACTTCGACGGCGCCGGCGGATTCACCGTTCTGGTGGCGGTGGACGGCCGCCGGGTGATCGAAGGCCGCTACGGGCCCGACCTGCCGGCCGGCACCTACACCAGCGTCAGCGGCATCCGGATGGACACGCCGCCGATCGACCGGTCCCGGAAGTTCAGCTTCAAGCACGGGGTCTATGCCGAGGACCGCTTCGACTTCGAACTGGTGTCCCGGGGGATGCGGATGGTGCGCATCCGGTAGCCGCCCCGACGCCGCACCGACAGGATACCGACGTGATACCGACGGCGGTTTCCTGCCCCGCGGGTGGCGCCCGCGGTCAGAGCGCGGCGACGCGCGCGGCGAAGTCCTCGCCGCGTTTCTCGAAGTTGTCGTACTGGTCGAAACTGGCCGCCGCGGGGGCCAGCAGCACCACCTCGCCGGGCTGCGCCTCCGCCGCCGCGCGGGCCACGGCGGTCCCCATGTCGGTGCAGACCTCGGCCTCCAGGCCCTTGAGTTGCATGGCGAAATCCGCCGCCTCGCGGCCGATGACATAGGCCTTGACCACCGATACCGCGGCCACCGGCAGCAGCGGGTCGAGCCCGCCCTCCTTCTGCAGCCCGCCGCAGATCCAGCGCACCCGGTCGAACGCCGCCAGCGCCTTCGCCGCGCTGTCCACGTTGGTCGCCTTGCTGTCGTTGACGAAGCGGACCCCGGCCCGCTCCGCCACCAGTTGCGACCGGTGCGGCAACCCCGGATAGGACCGCAGCCCCGCCTCGATCGCCCGCGGCCCGAGCCCCAGCGCGCGGCCCGCGGCGAAGGCGGCGCAGGCGTTCTGGTGGTTGTGGCTGCCGGGCAGGCCGGCGATGCCGCGCAGGTCGATCGACGCCACCTGCCGGCCCTTGCGCCACTCGGCGAGGAACCCCTTGCGGGCGGTCACGGTCCAGCCACCCGACAGCTTGCGCCCGGCGCTGATCCGGATCAGCCGGTCGTCCTCGGGGCCCTCGACAAGCTGGTTGGCGAGATAACGGCCCTCGGGCTCGTCCACCCCGATCACGCAGCGGTCCGGGCCGCCCTCGGCGAACAGCCGGCGCTTGGCGGCGAAATAGCCGCCCATCCCGGCATGGCGGTCGAGATGGTCGGGCGACAGGTTGGTGAACACCGCCACGTCCGGGGTCAGCGCGCGGGCGAGGTCGGTCTGGTAGGAACTCAGTTCCAGCACCACCACCGCCGCCTCGCCTGGCGGGTCGATGTCGAGCACGCCGCGGCCGATGTTGCCGGCCAGTTGCGACGGGCGGCCCGCCTCCCCGAGCACATGGTGCAGCAGCGCGGCGGTGGTCGACTTGCCGTTCGACCCGGTGATCGCCACCACCTTCGGCGGGGTGTCGAAGCGATCCCAGTCGGACTGGCCCAGCGAGCGGAAGAACAGGCCGATGTCGTTGTCCACCGGCACCCCGGCGTCCCAGGCGGCGGCGATCGCGGGGTGCGGCGCGGGGTAGAGATGCGGGATCCCCGGCGAGGTGACGAGACAGGCGACGCCGTCGAGCGCGCCGGGCCGGGCGAGGTCCAGCAGGGTCAGGCCCGCCGCGGCGGCCTTGTCCCGGCCCGCGGCGCCGTCGTCCCAGCACAGAACCTCGGCCCCGCCGGCCCGCAGCGCCGCCGCCGCCGACAGGCCGCTGCGCCCGAGCCCCAGCACCGCGACCTGGCGGCCCTCATATCCCCTGACCGGTATCATCCTGATTTGCCTTCGGAAACCGCAGCTCACCCCGCCTGCTGCGGCGGATCAATAGCACCGGCCAGGCTGCGGAGCCAGTCCCGCACCCGGTTCGGCGGCTGGGCCGCCAGCATCCGGTCGAGCACCGGTTTCGACCAGCCGTCGGGGCCCGGCTCGTAGATCCGCGCCATCTCCTTGCGCTCGGCCTCGCGGTCGGCGGGCAGGCCCATGAAGGCGGCGGTCATCAGCAGCCAGCGGGCCTCCTGCACCCGGTAGAGATCGAGGAAGGCGCGGGCCATCGGGTCGAGCAGGGCGGGGTCGTCCTGCCAGCTTCGGCCGCCGAACAGGTCCTGCGTCACGACCTGCCCGGCGCCGAGGCAGGTGAAGTCGATACAGCCCTTGAATCCATGGGCTTCGCGGTCGTCGTGAATGCGGCACAGGCCGCAGCCGTCGAGGTTCGGACAGGCCGTCGCGGCGGGCTTGTCGATGGGGAAACGGGCGGATTTCACGATCTGCGGCGCCATGCAGCACAGCGCGGCGCAGCGGGTGCAGTCGTGCAGGAAATCCTCGCTCGTCATGGCCGGAGAGTGCCGGGAGCGCGGGGCCGGATCAAGGGGCCGCGGCACCGCCCGCCGTGAAGCAACGCCGCGTCGGTCTCACGCCGGTCTCACGTCGGTATCGCATCGGTGCGGCATCGGTCAGTCCGCCGCTCGCCGGCGGGGCTATCGCCGGGTCAGCGGACCTTCAGCGTCGCCAGCCCGATCATCGCGAGGATCAGGGAGATGATCCAGAACCGGATCACGATCTGCGGCTCGGCCCAGCCCTTCTTCTCGTAGTGATGGTGGATCGGGGCCATCAGGAACACCCGCTTGCCGGTGCGCTTGAAGTAGGCGACCTGGATGATGACCGACAGCGCCTCGACCACGAAGAGCCCGCCGACGATGGCCAGCACCAGTTCGTGCTTGGTGGCCACCGCGATGGCCCCGAGCGCGCCGCCCAGCGCCAGCGACCCGGTGTCGCCCATGAACACCGCCGCCGGTGGCGCGTTGTACCACAGGAAACCCAGCCCGCCGCCGATCAGCCCGGCGCAGAAGATCAGGATCTCGCCGGTCTGGGGCACGTAGTGGACGTCGAGATACTGGGTGAAGTCGACCCGCCCCACCGCGTAGGCGATGATCCCGAAGGTGCCGGCGGCGATCATCACCGGCATGATCGCGAGCCCGTCGAGCCCGTCGGTCAGGTTCACCGCGTTGGCGGCGCCGACGATGACGATGATCGAGAACGGCACGAACAGCAGGCCGAGGTTCAGCAGGAAATCCTTGAACACCGGGAAGGCGAGCTGGTTGGTCAGCTCGGCGGGGTGATACTGCGCGGCCCAGAACCCGGCGATCCCGGCGATGGCGAAGCCGGCGAGCAGGCGCACCTTGCCCGGGACCCCGGCGGTGGTCTGCTTGGACACCTTGGCGTAGTCGTCGGCAAAGCCGATCAGCGCGAAGCCCAGCGTGACGAACAGCACCATCCAGACGAAGGGATTGTCGAGCCGGGCCCAGAGCAGGGTCGAGGTGAGCAGCGCCCCGACGATGAGCAGCCCGCCCATCGTCGGCGTGCCGGCCTTGTCGAAATGGCTTTCCGGGCCGTCGCCGCGGATCGGCTGGCCCTTGCCCTGCCGCTTGCGCAGCACCCGGATCAGGGTCGGCCCGAAGACGAAGCCGAACACCAGCGCGGTGAGGAACGACCCGCCCGCCCGGAAGGTGATGTAGCGGAACAGGTTGAACACGTCCCCCCCGTCCGACAGCGCGGTCAACCAGTACAGCATCCGTTCAGGCCTCGTCTTCGCCGGTCGGGGTGCGATGCCCCAGTTTGCGCAGCGCGTCAACGACGCGCGACACCTGCGAGCCCTTCGACCCCTTGACCAGCACGACGTCGCCGGGATCGATCAGCCGCAGCGCCTCGGCGGCGAGGCCCTCGGCGGTCTCGGCCCAGCGGCCCCGCCTGGCCTCGGGCAGCGCCTCCCAGAGGTGGCGCATCCGCGGCCCGGCGCAATGCACGAGATCGATCCGGTCCATCGCCGGGTCGCGGGCGATTGCGGCGTGCATCTCGGCCTCGGCCGGGCCGAGTTCGAGCATGTCGCCGAGGATCGCCACCCGGCGGCCGCGCCCGATCCGGCCGACATCGTTGACCGGTTTCGACCCCGCGAGCACGGCGAGGCTGGCGGCCAGCGAGGCCGGGTTGGCGTTGAAGGCGTCGTCGATCAGGGTGATCGACCCGGCCTCGACCCCGTCGTCGAAGACCAGCGTCTCGGAGGTGCCGCGCCCGGCGGGCGGGCGCCAGGCGGCCAGCCCCATCAGGCTTTGCGCCCGGTCGGCGCCCAGCGCCGTGGCGACCGCCAGCACGCCCAGCGCGTTGAGCGCGAAATGCCGCCCCTCGGAGGCCACCTTGAGCAGCACCGGCGTGCGCCAGGCGCGGGCCTCGGCAACGGTGTGCCCGGCCTCGACACGGACCGTGCCAAGACGGTGATGATTGCGGGCCGATGTTCCAAAAGTGATAATCTCGGCCCCATTTCGCGTGGCCGCTTCGATCAGCAGATTGGAATTCGGCAAGTCGCCGTGCAAGACCGCGACCCCGCCGGGCTCCAGCCCGTCGCAGATCGAGCCCTTTTCGACGGCGATTCCGTCAAGGCTGCCGAAGGCTTCGAGATGGGCGGCCGCCACCGTCGTCACCATCGCCACATGGGGCCGCGCCAGCCGCGCCAGCGGCGCGATCTCGCCCGGCGCGTTCATGCCGATCTCGATCACCGCGTACTCGGTGTCTACGGGCATCCGGGCCAGCGTCAGCGGCACCCCCCAGTGGTTGTTGTAGGAGGCTTCGGCGACATGGACCCGCCCCGCCGGGGCGAGCGCGGCGCGCAGCATCTCCTTGCTCGAGGTCTTGCCCACCGAACCGGTGATCGCCGCCACCCGGGCCCCACACCGGGCGCGCCCGGCGCGGCCCAGCGCGGTCAGTCCGGCGAGCACGTCCGGCACGATCAGCAGCGGCGCGTCCGCCGCCACCCCCGCGGGCCGGCGGCTGACCAGCGCCGCCGCGGCCCCCTTGTCGAGCGCCTGGGCGACGAAGTCGTGGCCGTCCCGCGCCGCGGTCAGCGCCACGAACAGATCGCCCGGCACAAGCGTCCGGGTGTCGATCGACACCCCGGTGGCGGCGAAATCGGCGGTGGCCTGCCCGCCGGTGGCGGCCGCGGCCTCGGCGGCGGCCCAGAGCGGCCGCATCAGATGTGACCGTCGAGCGCGGCCACGGCGACGCTGGCCTGTTCCACGTCGTCGAATGGCAGCACGTCGGCGCCGACGATCTGGCCGGTCTCGTGGCCCTTGCCGCAGATCAGCAGCGCGTCGCCGGGTTCGAGCGCGTCCACCCCGCGCAGGATCGCCTCGGCCCGGTCGGCCACCTCGGCGGCGCCGGGCGCGCCGGACAGCACGGCGGCGCGGATCGCGGCCGGGTCCTCGGAGCGGGGGTTGTCGTCGGTGACGATCACCTGGTCGGCCCATTCCGCCGCCGCCTGCCCCATCAGCGGCCGCTTGCCGCGGTCGCGGTCGCCGCCGGCGCCGACGATGGCGACGATCCGGCCCATGACGTGGGGCCGCAGCGCCTGCAGCGCGGTGGCCACGGCGTCGGGGGTGTGGGCGTAGTCGACGAACACCGCCGCGCCGTTGTCGCGGGTCGCGGCGTGCTGCATCCGGCCGCGCACCGTGGTCAGCCGGGGCAGGGTGTCGAACACGTCCTCGGGCTCGGACCCGGAGGCGATGCAGAGCCCGGCGGCCAGCAGCACGTTGCCGGCCTGGAACCCGCCGATCAGGTTCAGCCGGGTCATGTGCGCCCGGCCCTGCCAGTCGAAGCGCAATTCCTGCCCGGTGGTGTCGGGCCGCTGGGCCAGCAGCCGCAGCCGGGCCTCGGGGTGGCGGCCGACGCCGATCACCTCCTGGCCGCGGCGTTCGCAGATCTGCGCCACCTCCGCCCCCTTCGGATCGTCGAGGTTCACCACCGCCACCCCGTCCTCGGGCAGAAGGCGGGTGAACAGCGCCAGCTTGGCGTCGAAATAGGCCTCCATCGTGCCGTGGTAGTCGAGGTGGTCCTGCGTCAGGTTGGTGAACCCGGCGGCGGCGAGCACCATGCCGTCGAGCCGGCGCTGGTCGAGCCCGTGCGAGGACGCCTCCATCGCCACGTGGGTCACGCCGTCGGCGGCGGCCTCGGCCAGCACCCGGTGCAGGGTGATCGCGTCCGGCGTGGTGTGGCGCAGCGGCGCGCTCCACGCCCCCTCGACCCCCGTGGTGCCGAGGTTGATCGCGGTTTCGCCCAGTTCCAGCCAGATCTGCCGGGCGAAGCTGCTGACCGAGGTCTTGCCGTTGGTGCCGGTGACCGCGACGGCGATTTCGGGATGCGGGCCGAACCACAGGCTCGCGGTCAGCGCCAGCGTCTGGCGAGGGTCCTCGGCAAGGATCACCGCGGCGTCGTATTCGGCCAGCGCCTCGGCGGCGATCCGCGCGCCCTCCGCATCGGTGAGCACCGCCGCGGCCCCCTGCCCGAGCGCGGTGGCGGCGAATTCGGCGCCGTGGGTCCGGGTGCCCGGCAGGGCGGCGAACAGGTAGCCCGGCATCGCCTCGCGGCTGTCGATGCAGATGCCGGTGATCGTCGCCTCGCGCCCGCCCTGCGCGGTCAGGCCGAGCGCCGACAACGTCGATGTGCGATCCCGTGGCGCTGTGCGACCCATGCCCGACCCCGATCCGGTTGCCGCGTCCTTGCCCGGTGCCGCGGCGCGGCCGGGGGACGCTCTAGTTTGAGGTCAAGGTTACCCCGGTTAGCGGAACGGATTCAATCTGCGGTCTGAGCCCCAGAAGCGGCGCGGCGCGGCGGATCACCTCGGCGGCCACCGGCACCGCGGTCCAGCCGGCGGTGCGGCGCGGCTCGTCGCCCGAGGTCTCGGTCGGTTCGTCCAGCGTGACCACCAGCACGTAGCGCGGGGCGTTCGACGGAAACACGCTGGCGAAGGTCGCGATCACCTTGTCGTCGTAGTAGCCGCCGCCGCGGGCGCGGGGCTTGTCGGCGGTCCCGGTCTTGCCGCCGACCTCGTAGCCCGGCACCTCGCCGAAGCTGGCGGTGCCGCGCACAACCACCTCGCGCAGCATCTGTCGCGCCGCCACCGAAACCTGCTGCGACAGCACCCGTTCGCCGCGCTGCGGGGCGGACTGCTGCAGAAGCGTCGGCGCCACCCGGGTGCCGCCATTCAGGAGCGTGGCGTAACCGGCGGCAAGGTGGAGCGGCGACGACGACAGGCCGTGCCCGTAGGAGATCGTCATCGTCGAGATCTCGGACCAGTTGCCCGGCAGCAGCGGCCGCCCGGTCGGCGCCTCGGCCATCTCCACCGGCGTCGGCTCCAGCAGGCCCAGCCGGCCGAGGAAATCCCGCTGCCGCGCCGCGCCGATCATCATCGCGATCCGGGCGGTGCCGATGTTGGAGGATTTCACGATCACGTCGGTGACGCTGAGTTCCGGGCCGTAGTTGCGGAAGTCCCGGATCCGGAACCGGCCCCAGGTCAGCGGCCCGCGGGTGTCGATCATCGTCGCGGCGTTCACCAGCCCGAGGTCCATCGCCTGCGCGATGGTGAAGATCTTGAACACCGAGCCCAGTTCGTAGACCCCCTGCACCGCGCGGTTGAACAACGGGCTGTCGGACTGGTCGCCGGTCGCCGGCACCCGGGGCCGGTTGTTGGGGTCGAAGTCGGGCAGCGAGGCCATCGCGAGGATCTCGCCGGTGTGGATGTCCATCAGCACCGCCGCCGCGCCCTTGGCGTTCATGATCGCCATGCCGCCCTGCAGCACCTGCTCCATCGCCGCCTGCACTGAGAGATCGATCGACAGGCGCAGGGGGGCGCCCTCGTTCGCGGGGTCGCGCAGGTAGCCGTCGAACTGCTTTTCCACCCCGGCGACGCCGATCACCTCGGCGCTGGACACCGCCTCGCGGCCATAGGACGCGCCGCCGAGGATGTGCGCGGCGATCCGTCCGTTGGGGTAGAGCCGCATCTCGCGCGGGCCGAACAGCAGGCCGGGATCGCCGATGTCGTGCACCGCCTGCATCTGCTCGGGGCTGATCTGGCGGCGGATCCACAGGAAGGTGCGCGGGCCGGTCAGGTCGGCGAGCAGGTCCTCGGCATCGAGTTCGGGAAAGATCGCGGCCAGCTTCTGGGCCGATCCGGCGGGGTCGACCATCTCGCGCGGGTGGGCATACAGCGCGTAGGTGTCGAGGTTGGTGGCCAGAAGCCGGCCGTTGCGGTCGACGATGTCGGCGCGCTGGCCGATGATCGGGTTGCCGCTGGCGATGGCGCGGGGCTCTTCCGGCTCGGAGGCGGCGATCGCCCCCATCCGCACGCCGATGGTGCAGAAGGCGGCGAAGAACACCACGCCCAGCACCAGCAGCCGGCCCTCGGCCCGGGCGCGCGAGCGGTCGCGGACCTCCTCGGCGCGCAGCCGGCGGTTCTCGGCCTCGATGGCGTCCGGGTTCTCGCCCCGTTCGCGGGCGCGCAGGATCCGGGCCAGGGGGCGCAGCGGGGTGCGGATCATGGGAACTGCTCCTCTCCGTCGGCGGCGCGGGCGGCGTTGTCCGAGGCAAGCTCCACCGGATCGGTGACCGGCAGCAGGGCGGGCCGGGGGTAGCCGATCTCGTCGACCCGGCCAAAGGCCTCCGGCATCAGCGGCAGGAGCCCCAGCCGGTCGAAATTGAGTTCGGCGAGGTCCATCAGCCGGTCGGGCCGGTTCAGGTAGGCCCATTCGGCCCGCAGCATGGCCAGCCGTTCATGGGCAAGCCCGATCTCGCGGTGCAGGTCGCGCAACTCCCGCGCCGCGGCCTGGGTCCGGTAGTTCTCCTGGTAGGCCCAGAAGGCGAGTCCGATCAGCGACAGGAAGGAGGCGACGTAGAGGAACTGGCGCATGGGTCAGGGCCTTTTCGGGGTCGGCTGGCGGAGGGTCGGCTGGCGGAGGATCGGCTGGCCGAGGGTCCGGGCATCGACCGGCACGGCGGGGGCTTCGGTGCGGCGGGCGACCCGCAGCTTGGCCGACCGGGCCCGCGGGTTGGCGGCCAGTTCGGCCTCGTCGGGGCCGACGGCCTTGCGGGTCAGGATCTCGAAGCCCGGAGCGGGCGCGGCGACCGCCGGGGCGTGCCGGCTGGGGCCGCCGGTGGCGCCGGCGCGGGTCTGCAGGAACCGCTTCACCATCCGGTCCTCGATCGAGTGGAAGGTCACGACGGCGAGCCGGCCGCCGGGCTTCAGCGCCCGCTCGGCGGCCATCAGCCCTTCGGCAAGCTCCTGGTATTCCTCGTTCACCGCGATCCGCAGCGCCTGGAAGCTGCGGGTGGCGGGGTGGCTCTGGCCGGGCTTGGGCCGCGGCAGGCAGCGCTCGACGAGGGCGGCGAGCTGGCCGGTGGTCTCGACCGGGCGGGCGGCGACGATGGCGCGGGCGATCCGGCGGCTGGCCCGCTCCTCGCCGAACAGGAACAGGATGTCGGCCAGCTCCGCCTCGACCAGGGTGTTGCACAGGTCGGCGGCGGTGGGGCCGTCGCCCCCCATCCGCATGTCGAGCGGGCCGTCGGCCATGAAGGAAAAGCCGCGCTCGGGCTGGTCGAGCTGCATCGACGACACGCCGAGGTCGAGCACGACGCCGTCCACCGGCCCGCCGGCCAGCGTGTCGAGCTGCGAGAACCGGCCCTCGACGAGGCGCAGCCGGTGGCCGCGCTGCGCCGCCCAGTCCCGGGCGAGGTCGAAGACGCTGGGATCGCGGTCGATGGCGACGACTTCGTCGGCGCCGGCGTCGAGCAGGGCGCGGCTGTAGCCGCCGGCGCCGAAGGTGCCGTCCACCCAGCGGCCCGCCACCGGCGCGACCGCCTCCAGAAGCGGACGCAGCAGAACGGGGATATGCGGGGGATCGTCGGCGGCGCGGGCAGCGGCGGCCATGCCTCAACTCCCTCCGTCGAGAAGGCTGAGCGGGTCGAAGTCCTCCGGCATCTCCGAGAGGAAGGCCTCGGCCTCGGCCTGTTCCTGCGCCGCGTAGGTGGCGGCGTTCCAGATCTCGAAATAGTCGCCCATGGCGACCATCACCGCCTCGCCCTCGAGCCCGATCTGCTGGCGGCGGGCGATCGGCAGGACGATGCGGCCGTCGCGGTCCACCTCGGTTTCCCAGGATTTCCCGAGGATCATCCGGCTCGCCTGCTTGCGCGCAGCGGAGCCGCGCGGCAGGGCCTGGATGCCGGCCTCGATCTCGGCCATGGCGTCGATGCTGTAGGCGTGCAGGCAATTGCGCAGGTGCGGGCCGTAAAGCACCACCATGCGGGGCAGCGGGTTCTCGGGGTAGCGCGGATCGCCATCCTCCAGCACGCGGCGAAAATCGGCGGGGATCGACATGCGCCCCTTGCCGTCCACCCGCTGGGTGAATTCGCCCCTGAAGCTCAGACCCACTGTCCCGCGGTCCTTTCCTCGCCCCCGTTGCCGTGCCCTTGAAGCGAAAACGGCGGATCGGACTGCTGCCAGTGTCCGATCCGCCGCCCTCGTCCCTTGCGGGATGTCCGACTGCGCGCGCCACCTGGGGGGATGTCTGCTCGCTCGCGCGCCGGATCTCTTCGTTCGGAAGGGGGGTGCCTGTATGAAACCGTTTGCCGGTGGGGTTCTTTGGTCGCCCCGTTTGCTGCCCGTCTTCCTGCAACCGTTTATGCATGGGAATTCATGGTC
>JBFKOW010000084.1:0-14866 GCA_041628615.1 Paracoccaceae bacterium
GTCTGGCCGTCGACCCCGAGCGCCAGGGTCGCCCGCCGCAGCATCTCGATGCCGTCCTCGGAGGTTTCGGGCAGCGCCGAGGGCGAGATCGGCTCGCCCACCGCGATCCGGAACGGCTGCCGATCCTTGTTCAGCGTCTCGTGGAACAGCGTGATGTCCCGCAGCGTCGGGTGCAGCAGGTCGAAGAGGTAGAACAGCACCGAGTTGCGCGCCCGGATGTTGACCGGGATCACCGGCAGCCGGAACTTGCGCGCCAGCATCGCCGCCGAGGGCATCCAGGGCCGTTCGTGCAGCCGCAGCCCGCGCCGCTTGGCCAGCCGGCCCGAGGGGAAGATCACTCCGAGCCGCCCCTCCGCCACCGCCCGGCGGGTGAAGGCCATGGTCTCGCGGGTCTTGCCGTGGGTCCGCTTGTCCTTGCGCCACTCCACCGGGCAGATGAAGTCGTCCATCTGCGGCATGACCCGCAGGATGTCGGCATTGGCGAAGATGTAGGCGTCGTCCCGGATCCGCGAGATCAGGTGCTGCAGGACGATGCCGTCGCCGATCCCGGTCGGGTGGTTGGCGACGATGAGCGCCGCGCCATGAGCCGGGATGTTGCCGAGCCCGGTCACCTCCACGTCGCGGGCCAGCATCTCGCCCATGTGGCGCATGATCTCGAGCGAGGAGGCGGTCTCGAGCGAGCGGGCGATCTCGATCGTGCGGTCGTAGCTGAGGGTGCGGTGCAGCAGCGCCCGCACCGCCCGGGTTCCGGGGCGATCGCGAAACAGCCACGGCGCCCTTTCGGCGATCAGCGGGTCTATTCGGTCTTCCATGGAAACTCTCTGACCACAGCCGTGTGACGCTGCCGTGATCCTATCACGACCGGGCCGCATCTGCACAACGCAACGGCGCCCTGCCGCCGCATATAGGCGCAACGCGGCGCCGCCGCCAGAGTTCCGGCCCTCAGAACAAGCGGAACGGGTCGCGGCGGATTTCGGCCGGGCTATGCGACAATGCCGCCTCGAGCGGCTCCAGCGGCGGCGCCAGTTCGGGTGGCAGCCGGGTTTCCCGTCCCTCCGGCGTGGTGACGACGATTCGCAGCCCGCCGTCGAAGCGGCGCCGCAGCGAGACCCGGGTGCCGGGGTCGAGCGCCACTTCTCCCCGCCGCCGGCCGCTGCGCCAGCGCATCGCACCGGGATCGACCTCGAGCCGCAGCCGCCGGTCCGCGACGACATCCCGGAGCGCGGGCAGGGTGGCGGCGAGAAGCGGCGCGACGATCCAGGGGCGGACCCGCAGCACCAGCCAGAGACCCGCGATCGCCGCCCAGGCGCCGAGCAGGATCGCCACGACCCGCCGGCTGCGCCCGCGTTGTTCCCAGCTCCAGCTCATCCGCCGCGGATGCGCCCCGCCATCTCGGCGAGATCCCGGCTGAGCCCGTCGGCGGCGAGGATCCGGTCGAGTTCCGCCGCGATCAGGGCCTGCCGGCCGTCATCGTAGCGCCGCCAGGTCGCGAACGCGGTCGAGCCCCGCGCCGCGGTCATCGGGTTCACCGGGTCGAGCCGCAACAGCCAGTCGGCGTAGAACCGGTAGCCGCTGCCGTCGGGCGCGTGGAACCCGGCGGGGTTGCCGGGCAGGGCGCCCACCACGGCGCGGAACCGGTTCGGCGTGCGCCAGTCGAAATCGGGGTGCTCGGTCAGCCGGGACGCGGTGGCCACCGCGGTGTCGGGCGCGCCGCCGGAGACCTGCAGCGCGAACCACTTGTCCATCACCAGCCGGTCGTCGGTCCAGCGCGACTCGAAGGCGGCGAGCGCCGCGTCGCCCTGGCCGATCCGCACCAGGCAGGACAGCGCGGCGAAGGAGTTGGTCATGTTGTCGGCGCTGGCGAACTGGGCGCGGGCGGCGGCGCCGCCGTCGATCCGCGACAGGTAGGCCAGCGCCGCGTTGCACAGCGCCCGGCGCCCGGCATCGGCGGCGTCGGGGCGGTAGGGCCCGGTGACCGCGTGCCGCTCGCGGATCCCGGCGAGGGTGTCGGCGAGGGCCTCGGCGACATGCCCGCGCAGGGCTTCGGCGGCGGCGTGAATCGCTGTCGGATCAGGGGTTTGACCGGCAGAGTGGATGTGTTGCGCGAACTCTTCCTCGGCGGGCAGCGACAGCAGCAGCGCGCGGAAGGCGGGGTCCTGCGTCTCGTCCGACGCTGCGGCCCGCAGCCCTTCCAGAAGCGCGTTGCGCGGCGGCGCCCCGCCGCCCATCGCCATCGCCGCCACCGTGTCCTTCAACTCCACCTGCGCCGCCCGCCAGCGGTTGAACGGGTCGGTGTCGTGGGCCAGCAGGAAGGCCCGCTCTGCGGCGCTTTCCGGCCGTTCGATCACCACCGGCGCGGAGAACTCGCGCAGCAGCGAGGGCACCGGGCGGGCGTCGAGGTCGTGGAACTCGAAGACCTGGCTGGCCTCGGTCAGTTCGAGGATCCGGGTCGGCACGACCTCGCGGCCGTCCTGGCCGAGCAGGCCGACCGCCACCGGGATCACCTGCGGCTCCTTCGGAGAGCCGTCCGCCGTCGCCGGCGAGTGCTGTGTCAGCCGCAGCATGTAGGTGCCGTCGTCGAAATCCTCCTCGACCCGGACCCGCGGCGTGCCGGCCTGCCGGTACCAACGCATGAACTGCGACAGGTCGCGCCCCGTGACGTCCTCGAAGGCGGCGAGCCAGTCCTCGATGGTGACCGCCCGCCCGTCGTGCCGGTCGAAATACAGCGCCACCGCCTCGTCGTAGGCGGCGTCCCCCACCAGCCGGCGCAGCATGCCGATGACCTCGGCGCCCTTCTCGTAGACGGTGATGGTGTAGAAGTTGTTGATCTCGACGAAGCTCTCGGGCCGGACCGGGTGCGCCAGCGGGCCCTGGTCCTCGCGGAACTGGTGGGCGAGGATCGCCGCCGCGTCCTCGATCCGCTTCACCGGGGCCGACCGCATGTCGGCGGTGAACTGCTGGTCGCGGAACACCGTCAGCCCCTCCTTGAGGCAGAGCTGGAACCAGTCCCGGCAGGTCACCCGGTTGCCGGTCCAGTTGTGGAAATACTCGTGCGCGATCACGCTCTCGATCCGCTCGAAGTCCTTGTCGGTGGCGGTTTCCGGCGAGGCCAGGACGTAGGCCGAGTTGAAGATGTTCAGGCCCTTGTTTTCCATGGCGCCGGCGTTGAAGTCGTCCACCGCCACGATGTTGAACACGTCCAGATCGTATTCCCGGCCATAGACCTCCTCGTCCCAGCGCATCGACGCCTTGAGCGCCTCCAGCGCGAACCCGCACTTGGGCTCGTCGCCGGGCCGCACCCAGATGTTGAGATCGACCTTGCGGCCGCTGCGGGTGGTGAAGCGGTCGGGTACCGGGACCAGCGCCCCGGCGACCAGCGCGAAGAGGTAGGCGGGCTTGGGCCAGGGGTCGTGCCATTCGCTCCAGCCGGTGCCGCTTTCGCCGGGGTTGCCGTTGGACAGCTGCACCGGCAGGTCGCTTTCGATCCGCACCGTGAAGGGGGCGAGCACGTCGGGCCGGTCGGGGTAGTAGGTGATCTTGCGGAAGCCTTCGGCCTCGCACTGGGTGCAGTACATCCCGCGCGACATGTAGAGCCCCTCGAGGCTCAGGTTGTCCTCCGGCGCGATCTCGACCTCCGCCGCCCAGGTGAAGGCCACGGCGGGCACTTCGCAGGTCAGTCCGCCCTCGACGATCTCGGGTTCCACCGGCAGACCGTCGATCCGGGCCGACAGCAGGCGCAGCCCTTCGCCGTGCAGGAAGAACCGGTCGTCGAGCCGGTCGGGATTGGGCCGGAACCGGATCCGGCTGGCCACCCGGGTCGCCTTGGGATCGAGGTCGAAGCTCAGGTAGACATCGTCGACGAGGAAGGCCGGTGGCCGGTAGTCGCGAAGATGAATCGGCTGCGGCGTGTCTGTCATCGGCTTGTCTTTCCGGTCCTGCCTGCCATTTCGTGCGACGGTAGAAGAAGGGGCCCGGCATGGCCAGACATCGCAAGAAGGCCGACCTGCCGCAGAAGACCTGCGCCACCTGCGGCCGTCCCTTCGCCTGGCGCCGGAAATGGGCGAAGGTCTGGGACGAGGTGCGCTACTGCTCGGAGCGCTGCCGGGCCGGGCGCGCCAAGGCCGCCGGGTCCGGCGACTGACCCTCCGGAGAGGCGCAGCGCCGGCCCGGTCTGTGCGCCGCCGCACGGTGCGGTGGCCGCGGTCCGGCTTCCCTTCGGCCCCGCGCGGCCATATGTTGCAAGCCAATGGCGGATCGAGCGCCAGGGACAGAAGGCAGGTGACAAGGTGCGGCCCGTCGTCGGGATCATCGGCAATTCCCATCTCCTGAACGAGGAATACCCGACCCATGCCGGCGGGACGATGAACTCCTGCGCGGTGTCGCGGGTCGCGGGCTGCGTGCCGCTCATCATCCCGTCCGATCCGGCGCTGGTCTCGGTGGCCGAACTGCTCGAGATCTGCGACGGCTTCCTGCTGACCGGCGGGCGCCCCAACGTCCATCCCGAGGAATACGGCGAGCCCGAGACCGAGGCCCACGGCACCTTCGACCGCGCCCGCGACGCGATCACCCTGCCGCTGGTGCGGGCCTGCGTGCAGCGCGGCCAGCCGTTCATGGGCGTCTGCCGTGGCTTCCAGGAGGTCAACGTCGCGCTGGGCGGCACGCTCCACCCCGAGATCCGCGACCTGCCGGGCCGCGACAACCACCGGATGCCCCCGGACGGCACGCTGGAAGAGAAGTTCGCCCTGCGCCATGTCGTGACCCTGACCGAGGACGGCCCGTTCCACCGGCTGTTCGGCGCCCGCGAGGTGATGACCAACACGCTGCACGGGCAGGGGATCAAGGACCCCGGCGCCGGCGTTGTGATCGACGGCCGCGCCCCGGACGGCACCCCCGAGGCGATCTTTGTCGAGGGCGCGCCTGGCTTCACCCTGTCGGTGCAGTGGCATCCCGAGTGGAACGCCGAGCAGGACCCGGTGTCGCGCCCGCTGTTCGAGGCCTTCGGCGCCGCCTGCCGCCGCTGGTGCGCCGGGGAACGCCCGGCCTGCCTCCGGAGCGCCTGACCCGACGCGCCCGCCCGAGGATTGACCCCGACCGCGGAATCGCCCGACCCTGCCCACCGTCGCGGGCGAACCATGTGCGGAGGTGAACGGCAATGAAGATCCTGATCGGATATGCCACCAGCGAGGGCCAGACCCGCAAGATCGCCCGGTTCGCCGCCGATCACCTCGCGGCCCGGGACCACACCGTCGAGCTTCTGCCGCTGGAGGATGCCGAGGGTCTCGAGATCCCGCGCTTCGATGCGGTGCTGCTGGCCGGGTCGGTTCATGCCGGCGGCTTTCAGGCCGCCCTGACCGATTTCGCCCGGAGCCACGCGGCCGAACTGGCCGGCGTCGACGACCTGTTCCTCGCGGTCTCGCTCACCGCCGCCGGCGAGGATGCCGCGGGCTGGGCGGGACTGGCCGCGATCGTCGACCGCTTCGCGCAGGAGACCGGCTGGACCCCGGAGCGGGTCGAGCATGTCGCGGGGGCGTTCCGGTTCACCGAATACAACCTGCTGGAGCGGTTCATCATGCGCCGGATCGCGGCCGAGACCGATCCGGCCGCCGCCGCCGCCGACGGCGACACCGAATACACCGACTGGGCGCGGCTGGCCGAAACCCTCGACGACTGGACCGCCGCGATCCGCCGCCACGATACCGACCCGGCAGGAGACAGGACATGAAACGATCCCGCGTCAACGCCATCATGGCCGAGGCCGACGAGATGATCCGCCGTCACGGCTTCGTCCTGCCGCCCTTCGCCCGCTGGACCCCGGACGAGTTCCGCGCCCGCGCCGGCAGCGCCCGCCACGTCATCGACGCCCGCTGCGGCTGGGACATCACCGATTACGGCGCCGGACTGTTCGACGAATTCGGCCTGTTCCTGTTCACCCTGCGCAACGGCCGGCTCGACCACCTCACCGCCGGGCGCGGCATGTGCTATGCCGAGAAGCTGCTGATCGCGCGGCAGGATCAGCTGTCGCCCCTGCACACCCACGCGATCAAGGCCGAGGACATCATCAACCGCGGCGGCGCGACGCTGGTGATCCAGCTCTACGGCTCGGACGACGCCGGCGGTTTCGCCGAGGACCGGGGCGGCACCGTGATGTGCGACGGCGTGGCGCGCCCATACGCGGCGGGCGAGAAGCTGCGCTTCGCCCCCGGCGAGAGCGTGACCCTGATGCCCGGCGACTGGCACGCCTTCTGGGGCGAGGGCGGCGACGTGCTGATCGGCGAGGTCTCGACCGTCAACGACGACGAGACCGACAACATCTTCCGCGATCCGATCGGCCGCTTCTCGACCATCGAGGAGGACGAGCCGCCCACCCACCTGCTGGTCAGCGACTACGCCACCTGGCTGCCCGCCGCCTGACGCCTCGCGCCTGAGCCTCAGATCAGCAGGTCGAAGTCCCGGATCAGCGGCAATTGCCGCGCCCGCCGCCCGGTGAGGTCGAACAGCGCGTTGGCCAGTGCCGGGGCGGCGGGCGGCGTGCCCGGCTCACCAACCCCGCCCAGGCGCTCCTGCACTTCGAGCACGCGGACCTCGAAGGCCGGGGCGGCGTGGATGCGCATCGCGTCGAAGTCGTAGAAGTTCGCCTGTTCCACGGCACCGCCGTCGAAGGTGATCTCCTGCTGGATCGCCGCCGAGAACCCGTAGATCGCGCCCGACACCATCTGCGCCTCGATGATCGAGGGGTCGAGCGCGGTGCCCACGTCGCAGGCGATCCAGCACTTGTGGAGCGCGATACCGTCGCCGGTGTCGCGGACCTCCACCGCGATCGCGGTCGGGGTGCCGAAGGAATAGACCATCGCCACACCGCGGCCGGTGCCCGCGCGCCGCGGGCGCGACCAGTCCGACATCTCGCCCACCGCCTCGAGCACCCGCGCGGCGGGCTCCCATTCCGCCCGCGCCATCTCGATGCGGAAGTCGAGCGGGTCGCGCCCGGCGGCATGGGCCAGTTCGTCGACGAAACTCTCGGTGAAGAAGCCGTTGAACGAGGCTCCGACCGACCGCCAGAAGCCCACCGGCACCGCGAGTTCGGCGAGGTGCCCCGCCACCCGGTGGTTCGGGATCGCGTAGGGCGCGTTGAAGGCGGCGTCGACATGGCCCTTGTCCGGCCCGCCCAGGTCGCGCCCGGTCAGCCGCTTCGCGCCCTGGAAGGTGGTGGACTGCGCCGCGATCCGGGCGTCGAGCAGCACCGCGCGGCCATCCTGCACCGCGCCCCGGTAGCGGCCGATGGCGGCGGGGCGATAGAAATCCTGGCGCATGTCCTCCTCGCGGGACCAGACGACCTGCACCGGCACGCCGGGCATCTGCCGCGCGGTCCGGGCGGCGACGACTGCGAAGTCGACCTCGCCCCGCCGGCCGAAGCCGCCGCCAAGCAGGGTGGTGTGGACCTCCACCGCCGCGGAGTCGAGCCCCAGCTCGGCCGCGACCGCGTTGCGCACGAAGGTCGGCCCCTGGCCGCCGGTCCAGACCGTCGCCGCGTCGCCGGTGAACAGCACCGTGGCGTTCATTGGTTCCATCGTCGCGTGGGCGAGGTAGGGCACCCGGTATTCCGCGCTGATCTCGGTCGCCCCGGCAGGCACCGTGTCGGCTTCGCCGTCGTCGCGCAGGGTGGAATTCGGTTCGGCGTCGAAGGCGGCCTCGACCGCGGCCATGAGCGCGCCGGTCGTGGCCGGGTAGGCGGCGGGCTCCCACGCGATCTCGATTGCCTCGGCCGCCCGCATCGCCAGCCAGGTGTTGGAGGCCACCACGGCGATGCCGTCGCCGATGTCGAGCACCGCCTCGACCCCCGGCATCGACAGCGCCGGGGCCGGGTCGAAGGACGCCATCCCGGCGCGGGCCGGGTTGCGCCGGGCGGCGGCGAACTTCATGCCCGGCAGCCGGACGTCGATGCCGAACCCGGCGGTGCCGGTGCTCTTGGCCACCATGTCCAGCCGCGGCATCGGCTTGCCGAGGTATTTCCAGTCCGACCGGTCGCGCAGCGCCGGCTCGGTGAGGTCCTGCCGCGCCGCCGCCTCGGCCAGATCGGTGTAGGGCAGGGCGGTGCCGTCGGGGGCGATGACCCGCCCGGCCTCGGTGCGCAGGGCGGCGGCATCGACGCCCAGCCTTTCGGCCGCGGCGGATTTCAGCGCCTCGCGCGCCGCCGCGCCGGCCAGCCGCATCTTGACGAAGCCGTCCCTCATCGAGGTCGACCCGCCGGTGGTCTGGAGTTCCAGCACCTTGCCGAGATGGCCGAGCATCCCGGCCAGACCGTGCATCAGGTCGGACCGGTCATAGCCCTTGCCGGGCAGCATCTCCCCGATCACCGCGCCGTTGGCATAGGCCGCGCTCGCCGGGCCGTGCATGACCCGGACATCCTCCCAGGCGATGTCGAGTTCCTCGGCCACCAGCGCCGCGAGGGTGGTCTGCACCCCCTGGCCCATCTCGGCCCGCGGGGTGACGATGGTGACCCCGTCCGCGTCGATGACGACATAGGCGTTCAGCGCCTCCGCCCCGGCCCCGGGGCGCAGCGGGTTGGGCACCGGGCGGCCGACATGCCAGGCGCCGAAGGCGGCGCCGCCGGCGACGGCGGCGGAGCCGATCAGGAAGGTGCGGCGGGCGATCTTGCCGATTCGGCTCATGGCTCAGGCCTCCTGCAGCGCGCGGGCGGCGTCGTGGATCGCGGCGCGGATCCGCGGATAGGTGCCGCAGCGGCACAGGTTGCCCATCATCGCGTCGTCGATCTCGGCGTCGGTCGGAGACGGGTTCCGCGCCAACAGGTCCGCCGCCTGCATGATCTGGCCCGACTGGCAGTAGCCGCATTGCGCCACCTGGTTCTCGACCCAGGCGCGCTGGATCGCGGCCAGCCGGTCCGGGGTGCCGATCCCCTCGATCGTCGTCACCTCGCCCCAGACATCGCCCAGCGGCACCTGGCAGGACCGGACCGCCTCGCCGTCGATATGCACGGTGCAGGCGCCGCAGGCCGACACGCCGCAGCCGAACTTGGTGCCGGTCAGGCCCACCGCGTCGCGCAGCACCCAGAGCAGCGGGACCTCGTCAGGCAGGTCGATTTCCCGTGCATTGCCGTTTATGATGAGGGTTGTCGGCATGGGCTGAACCTTCGGCTTGTGACGATCTGACAGTTTGGTTTCATTATGTCATAGTGTCATTGACACTTGTCGTCTATATTGTCAAGGAGCGGCATGTCGACAGACCCGCACCAGGATGTCATCGCCGAAGAGGGGCCGGTCGAGCGCGACCGGGCCGCCAAGGACCCCAAGCGCGCCCCGATCCTCGAGGCCGCGGCCGACGCCTTCCTGACCTACGGATTCCGGCGCACCTCGATGGAGGACATCGCCCGCGCGGCGGGCCTGTCCCGCCCGGCGCTCTACCTGCATTTCCGGTCCAAGGAGGACATCTTCCGCTCGCTCGGCCGGCTCTACTACGAACGGGCCGCGGCCGGGGTCGCCGCCGAACTGTCCCCCGGGCGGCCGGTGGCCGAGGCGCTTGCCGCCGCCTTCGCGGCGCAGGGCGGCGAGATGCTCGCCGCGATCCTGGCCTCGCCGCACGGCGCGGAACTGACTGACGGCAGGACCGCCGGTGCCGACGGCGACGGCTGCGAGGGGCAGGAGCGGGTGGCGGCGATCTATGCGGCCTGGCTGCAGGGCGAGGCGGCGGCGGGCCGGGTCACCCTCGCGCCGTGGGACGGCGACGCCGGGGCGGTGGTCGGGCTGATGATGGCCGGGCTCTACGGGCTGAAGCAGGACCGCCCGGACTACGCCGCCTACTGCGCCGCGCGCGACGCGCTGGCGCGGGTCTTCGCGCGGGCGCTGACGCCGTGATCCGCGGCGCGGGCGCGGCTCAGGTCACCGCCTGCCGCACCTTGTAGGCCGGGTCGTCCCACAGCCTGCCGTCCATCACCTCGGCCATCACCGCCACGGCGCGGTCGATCTCGGCCTCGCCGATGTAGAGCGGTGCGATACCGAAGCGCATGATGTCGGGGGCGCGGAAATCGCCCACCACGCCGCGCGCGATCAGCGCCTGCATCGCCGCATAGCCCTCGGGGTGGCGGAACGACACCTGCGACCCGCGCAGGTCCGGGTCGCGGGGCGCGGCGAGGGTCAGCGCCGGGCAGGCCGCCTCGACCCCGGCGATGAACCGCTCGGTAAGCGCCACGGACCGGGCGCGGATCTCGGCCATGCTGGTGGTCTCGAAGATGTCGAGCGCGACCGCCAGGGTCGCCATCTGCAGCACCGGCGGGGTGCCGACCCGCATCCGCTCGATCCCGCGCCCGGGGCGGTAGGCCTGCTCGAAGGCGAACGGGGCGTCGTGCCCCAGCCAGCCCGACAAGGCGGGCGGCGCGGCCTCGGCATGGCGCGGCGCGACGTGGATGAAGGCGGGCGCGCCGGGCCCGCCGTTGAGATACTTGTAGGTGCAGCCGACCGCGAAATCGGCCCCGGCGCCGGTGACGTCCACCTCGATCGCGCCGGCGGAATGGGCAAGGTCCCAGACGGTGAGCGCCCCGGCGGCATGCGCGGCGGCGGTCAGCCCCGCCATGTCGTGGCGCCGGCCGGTCCGGTAGTCCACCTCGGTCAGCATCAGCACGGCGAGGTCGTCGCCGATGGCGTCGGCCACCTGTTCCGGTTCGACGAGGCGCAGCTCGTGCCCCCGGCCCAGCGTGCGGATCAGCCCCTCGGCCATATAGAGATCGGAGGGGAAGTTGCCCGTATCGCTCAGGATCACCCGCCGGTCCGGGCGCAGGGCCAGCGCCGCGGCCAGCGCCTGGTAGACCTTGATCGACAACGTGTCGCCCACCGTGGTGGTGCCCGGCGGCGCGCCGATCAGCCGGCCGATCCGGTCGCCCAGCGCCATCGGCTGCGCCATCCAGTCGGCGCGGTTCCAGCCGCCGATACCCATCGCGCCCCATTCCTCCTCGAGGGTGCGGGAGAGGCGCGACGCGGCGGCGCGGGGCAGGGGGCCGAGCGAATTGCCGTCGAGGTAGGCGATTCCCTCGGGCAGCCGGAACAGGGCGCGGGTGGCGTCGAAATCTGTCATGGCGTGGGTGTAGTGCGCCGCGCCGGCCGGGTCGAGAGCCGCCGCGCGCGGCGGCAACGGCGGGGACCTTGACCCGGCGTCACGGGCGCGGTCTCACTGGTGTCATGTCCTGGATCGACATCCCCCCGCTCTGGCTCGCCGGCGCGCTCGGCCTCGTGGCGCTCTTGCGCGGCGCCGCGCCGGGGCTGGCCGTCGAGGCCGCCTGGCTCGACCTGGTCGGCGGGCTTTGCGTCGGGGCCGGGCTGCTGCTCATCGCGCTGGCGCTGCGCGAGATGATCCGCGCCAAGACCACCGCCGTTCCCCGCCGGGACCCGGCCCGGCTGGTCACCGGCGGCGTCTTCGGCCTGAGCCGCAACCCGATCTACCTCGGCGACACGCTGATCCTGACCGGCGCGATCCTCGCCTGGGGGGTGCTGCTGGCGCTGCCCCTGGCGCCGGCCTTCGCGGCGCTGATCGGACACCGGTTCATCCGCGGCGAGGAAGCCCGGCTGCGGGCCGCCTTCGGCGCCGAGTTCGACGCCTACGCCGCCCGGACCAGGCGCTGGTTCTGAGCCCGCGGGCCCGGTCCTTCCGGCGCGGCGACCGCGCGAAATCTGTCCCTGCGGCACGGCGCAGGCTTGTGCAACATAGTGGCGCAGGGTAGGCACCCCCCCGTTGTCACTGACGGGACCAGAGGGCCTGAGATGAAGATCGGAGCACCCAAGGAACTGGCCGAAGGCGAAAACCGGGTCGCGATGACCCCGGCATCGGCGCGGGATCTGCAGAAGCTGGGCCATGCCTGCGTGATCGAGAGCGGCGCCGGGCTTGCGGCCGGGTTCTCGGACGCGGCCTACGAGGAAGCCGGGGTCGAGGTGGTCAAGACCGCCGCGGCGCTGTGGAAGGCGGCGGACATCGTCACCAAGGTCCGCCCGCCGGTCGATGCCGAGGTCAAGCGCCTGCGCGCCGGCCAGACCCTCATCACCTTCTTCTACCCGGCCCAGAACGAGGCCCTGCTGGCCGAGGTCAACAAGCGCGGCGCGACCCTCGTCGCGATGGACATGGTGCCCCGGATCAGCCGGGCGCAGAAGATGGACGCGCTGTCGTCGATGGCCAACATCGCCGGCTACCGGGCGGTGATCGAGGCCGGCAACAACTTCGGCCGGTTCTTCACCGGGCAGGTGACCGCCGCGGGCAAGGTGCCGCCGGCCAAGGTGCTGGTGATCGGCGCCGGGGTCGCCGGGCTCGCCGCGATCGGCACCTCCACGTCGCTGGGCGCGATCACCTACGCCTTCGACGTGCGCCCCGAGGTGGCCGAGCAGGTCGAATCGATGGGCGCCGAGTTCGTCTACCTCGACTTCGAGGAGCAGCAGCAGGACGGCGCCGCCACCGGCGGCTACGCCGCGGTCTCCTCGCCCGAGTTCCGCGAGGCCCAGCTCGCCAAGTTCCGCGAACTGGCCCCCGAGATGGACATCGTCATCACCACCGCCCTGATCCCGGGCCGCGACGCGCCCAAGCTCTGGCTTCAGGACATGATCGCGTCGATGAAGCCGGGCTCGGTCATCGTCGATCTTGCCGCCGAGCGGGGCGGCAACGCCGAGGGCACGGTGAAGGACGAGAAGGTCGTCACCGACAACGGCGTCACCATCATCGGCTATACCGACTATCCCAGCCGGATGGCGGCGCAGTCCTCGACCCTCTACGCCACCAACATCCGCCACATGCTGACCGACCTGACCCCGGAAAAGGACGGGGTCATCGTGCACGACATGGAGGATGACGTGATCCGCGGCGCCACCGCCGCCCATGCCGGCGAGATCACCTTCCCGCCGCCGCCGCCGAAGGTGCAGGCGATCGCCGCCCGGCCGCAGGAGAAACCGAAGGAACTGACCCCGGAAGAGAAGCGCGCCAGGGAAGTGGCCGCCTTCAAGGCCCAGACCCGCAGCCAGGTCACGATGCTGGCCGCCGGCGGTGCGCTGGTGCTCGGCGTGGGGCTGATCCCGGGGATGCCGGCCAGCTTCATGCAGCATTTCATCGTCTTCGTGCTGTCGGTGTTCATCGGCTTCCAGGTGATCTGGAACGTCGCCCATTCGCTGCACACGCCGCTGATGGCGGTCACCAACGCGATCTCGTCGATCATCATCCTCGGGGCGCTGATCCAGATCGGATCGACCAGCGCGCTCATCACGATCCTCGCCGCGCTCGGCATCTTCATGGCGGCGATCAACATCTTCGGCGGCTTCCTCGTGACACGGCGCATGCTCGCCATGTTCCAGAAGTCCTAAAGGAGCCCGGCAATGGAAAACGCATTCACGATTGCGGCCTATGTCGTGGCCGGCGTCCTGTTCATCCTGTCGCTGGGCGGGCTGTCGGGACAGGAAAGCGCCAAGCGCGCGGTGTGGTACGGCATCGTCGGCATGGCGATCGCGGTCGTCGCGACGATCTTCGGCCCGGGCTCGGGCCTCTGGCTGGTGTCGCTGGTGCTGATCGCCGGCGGCGCGGCGGTGGGCTACCAGCTCGCGACGCGGGTCGAGATGACCCAGATGCCCGAGCTTGTCGCCATCATGCACTCGCTCGTCGGTCTTGCCGCGGTGTTCGTGGGCTTCAACGCCGACCTGATGATCAACTATGTCGGCGGCGTCTACGAGGCGAACGGCCTCGTCATGGGCGCGGTCGGCGAGAACGGGATCACCGCCATCGGCCTGCCGAAGGAGGTCCATGACGGCCTGTCCGCATTCGGCCAGCTGATCGCCAAGAAATCCTCGGTCGAGATCGGCATCCTGCGGGTCGAACTGGTGCTCGGCATCTGGATCGGCGCGGTGACCTTCACCGGCTCCGTCGTCGCCTATGCCAAGCTCGCCGGATCGTCGTCGAAACTGCCGTTCCAGATCGATACCGCGGCGAAGAAACTGCCGGGCGGGCATCTGCTGAACGCCGCCGCGGCGGCGTTGTCGGTCCTCCTGCTTGTGGTCTACCTCGGCGGCGGCGGGTCCTGGGCCCTCGTCCTGCTGACCCTCGCGGGGCTGTTCATCGGCTACCACCTGATCATGGGCATCGGCGGCGCCGACATGCCGGTGGTGGTGTCGATGCTGAACAGCTACTCGGGCTGGGCGGCGGCGGCGATCGGCTTCTCGCTCGGCAACGACCTGCTGATCGTGGTCGGGGCGCTGGTGGGCTCGTCGGGTGCGATCCTGTCCTACATCATGTGCAAGGCGATGAACCGGTCCTTCGTGTCGGTCATCCTCGGCGGCTTTGGCGGCGCCAAGGGCGAACAGATGGCCGTCGAGGGCGAGCAGGTCGCCATCGACGCCGACGGCGTTGCCTCGGTGCTCAATGACGCCGACAGCATCATCATCGTGCCGGGCTATGGTATGGCCGTGGCGCAGGCCCAGCAGGCGGTCAGCGAACTGACCAACAAGTTGCGCGCCAGGGGCAAGGAGGTGCGCTTCGGCATCCACCCGGTGGCGGGCCGCCTTCCGGGGCATATGAACGTGCTGCTGGCCGAGGCGAAGGTTCCTTACGACATCGTGCTGGAGATGGACGAGATCAACGACGACTTCCCGAAAACCGACGTCGCCATCGTCATCGGCTCGAACGACATCGTCAATCCGGCGGCGCAGGAAGACCCCAACAGCCCGATCGCCGGCATGCCGGTGCTGGAGGTTTGGAAGGCCAAGCATGTCTTCGTCTCGAAACGCGGGCAGGGGACCGGCTATTCCGGCATCGAGAACCCACTGTTCTACAAGGACAACACACGGATGTTCTTTGGCGACGCCAAGGAAAGCGTGAACAAGCTTCTGTCGCTGATCGA
>JBFKOW010000085.1:0-14312 GCA_041628615.1 Paracoccaceae bacterium
GCGCAGGTGCGGCCGGGGCTGCGGCTGCCAGTCCGACAGGTCGAGGTCGGCCTCCTCGGGGGCGGTCCGGGCCTCGATCAGCACGCCGGTGTCGTCCGGGATGCAGGCGTCGAGCACCACCCGGTGCCAGACGGTGTCGGGCGCGCCGCCGTCGATCCGGATGCTCTCGACCGCGCCCGCCTCGCGGTAGCGCCTGCGCGGCTGCGCGGTGAGCGGGACGTAGCGGTCGCCGAGGTCGTAGAGCGTCTCGGTTCCCAGCTCCACGAGGCCCCGGCCGGTGAAGCCGCGCACCGGGTAGTATTTCGGCTGCAGGTGCAGCCGCAGCGCGCCGCCTGCGTCCACCGGATCGGCATGGAAGCCGAGGTCGAAGGCCTGGTTGCCGGTGGCGTCGAGCAGCCGCAGGACGCCTGACAGCCCGCCCTCGGGCATCGGCGGCGCGGCGTGCAGCGCCATGTCGATGGCGGCAAGCCCCGGCAGGTCGGGCAGCAGCCCGTCGAGCACGGCCGCGTCCAGCGCCACCGCCTCCAGCACCGCGCCGCCCTCCATCCGCAGCACCGTCGAGACCGGGTCGCCGGGGAGGGTGCCGAGGATCAGCACCGTCTCGTCCGCCAGCCCGGCGATGGCGCGGGCGTCGAAGCCCGGCAGGCCGGCCAGTTCGAAACCGGTCGGGAAGTCCACCGCCGGACGCACCGCCGGCGCGCCGCCGACCGGGTGGAAGCTGTCGACCTCCTCGGGCGCGATCTCCAACAGCGGCCCGGCGCAGGGCCGGAACCAGCGGTCGAGCCGCCACCACCGGGTCGCGCCGTCCGCCGCGTCGCGGTCCAGCACCCAGAGCCCGCCATCGGCGGCTGGGAACATGTCGAACGGGGCGAAGGGGATGTCGGCGGGCCAGAGGACGCGCTCGGCCGGGCCGCCGCCATGCAGGTCGATCACGATCAGCCCGGCGGGATCGCGGGTGCCGACCACGAGGAAGTTGAGCGTCGTCACGGTCAGCCCGCGCAACTCCGGGACCGGCACAGGGTCCGCCGGGTCCGCGGGCCGGAACAGGTCGTCCGGGCCGGGTGGGCAGCCGTCCTCGGCGGGCGGCCAGTAGCGCCCGCTCTCGGTCAGTCCCGCCGGATGGATCAGGATCGACCGGCGGTCCGGCCCGATGACGAAGAGGTTGCCGTTGCCGTCCGGTGCCGCGCCCCGCCGGGCGGCGATGCCGGGGCCGTCCGCGGCGGCCCGGTCGGGGAAGCGGAACAGCCGCGGGGCGAGCGTCACGCCGCCCGCGTCCCGGTCGAAATGCACCCCCGCCCCGGCGGCGGTCAGCCCGGCCCAGTCGCGGGGGCCGGTCAGGAGGTGGAATTCGGAGCCGTTCACGTCAGGCATGGCGAGGTCTCAGCACTGCTCCGGGATCACGGGAACGGGCAGCAGGTCCGGTCCGGTTTCGGTTTCCTCGGGCGGGGCCAGCGGGCCCGGCGGGCCGCCGGCCACCGCCAGCGACACCAGCCGGGGCAGTTGCAGGCCCTGCATGGTGACAAGGGTCGTTTCGCTGCCGTCGGGTCCGGCCATCAGCACTCCGGTGGTCTTGGCCACGCCATCGACCCGGGTCGCCTCGGCGGCCACTTCGCCCGCGTCGACCGCCGCGGCGAGCGGCCAGCCGGTGCCGGCGAACCCCCCGGTCAGCGGCGACAGGAAGCCGCGGATCGCGCTGCGGACCGCCTCGAGCACCGGGGCCTGGTCGAATCCGGCGATCACCTCGACCCCGACCGACAGGCTGATATCGCGGTAATCCGGGCCGCGGACGTGCAGTTCGGTGGTGATGAGCCGGCGCGGCGCGAGGTGGCGGCAGATCTGGTCCAGCACGAAGCGGTCCGGCACCGGCGCGTCGCCGCCGGCGGGGTCGAGCCGCGGGATCGCCATCACCGTCACCACCCCGGGCGCGGGCTGGTCGGGCAGGTCGGGATGCAGCAGCGGCGCGGTCTCGACCCGGCCGAGATCGACCCCCGGCGTGGCCAGCGCGATCTCGTCGAAATCGTCGCGGGTGACGAGCCGGTTGCGGCGGCGGTAGCTGCCCGGGATCCGGCGCTCGGCCTCGTCCAGCGTCTCGGCCCGCGAGCCGCCATAGGTCGGCACCGGGTTGGTGGCGGTGATCCCGGCGGGCAGCCGCGGCCCGGCCTTCAGCGCGCCGACATCGACCTGCCCCTGCAACCCGCCGCCATGGGCGTAGGCGGCGAGGATCGCCGCGTCGCGGGGCGGCCGGGCGCCGTTGATCCCGGTGCCGAAGGTGATCGTCCCGGTCTGGCGGTCGGCGGTGTAGACCTGCGCCTCGGCGGGCACCGCATCGTCCGAGCCTTCGCCGGGCGCGGCGGCGAGATCGTCGATCCGGCGCCATTCGAGGCCGTTCACGGTGATCCGCAGGGTGTCGAGCAGGACCGGCGTCTGCGCCAGCGTCGCGGTCTGGTCCGGCGCGCCGGTGCCGGGCGGCAGGCGCTCGGGCGTCGCCGTCGCGCGCTGGATCACCCGGGCGGCGTTGATCCCGGCCCAGGACAGCCGCACCGGCGTCTGCCGTCCGCCGCCCGCCGTGGCGCCGATCCCGATGCGGATCCAGTTGACCAGCCGCCCGTCGTCGTCGGTATCGGCAAGCGACGGCGGATAGGCCCCGGACCCGGCCTCCAGAGGGTCGAGCGTGTCGGCCCAGCGGTAGGCCAGCCGGTCGGCGCCGGGCAGCCGCAGTTCGACGATGCCGGGACGGGCCATCACGTCGTCGGACTGGCGCGGCTCGAGCGGGGCGTAGCGGGCCGCGGCGGTGTCGGTCAGCGGCATCTCGAAGACCAGCGGCTGGCCGCCCGCGAGCGTGGTGCTTCCGGGGGGCAGTTCGTGGCCCGCGCTGTCGGTGGCCGGGGCGATCCCGAGGGTCAGGGTGCGCCCCGCCAGAAGCGGCCGCAGCGCCGCCGGGTCGTCGCCCGGCCGGGCCAGCAGCGCCAGCCAGGCAACCCCGTCCACGGTGTCGTCGGCGAGGCTGATGTCCGGCGCCGCGCGGCCCGGCTGCGGCGGGTCGATGGCCGAGGTCTCGTAGAACGCCAGTTCGGTCTGCGGCTGCTGGAAGCTGGCGTAGAGCCGGCGGTAGAGCGCCTCGACCTCGGGCTGATCCTCGAGCGGCAGCGGCCGCTTGATGTAGAGCCGCGACTCGATCGGCAGGATGTCGAGCCCGGTCTCGGTGGTGAAGGGCACCGGCCCGGCGCGCAGTTCCTGCCCGGCGGACAGTGTCACCGGCACCGGCGCGCCGCGCGGGTTGGCGAAACTGACCAGCCCCCGCGACGGTTCGGCCGATCGCAGCGGCAGGCCGAGCAGGCGCAGGAACTTCTGCCGGTTGCGGTCGGGGATCCGGTTGGCGCGGTAGATGATGCTTTCGCCCATGAAGGCGAAAAGCTGCATCAGGGTGACGCCCGGATCGCTGTCGTTGAGGTTGGTCCATTCCGGGGTGTGGACGGGCACCCGCGCCTTCGCCTCGCGCAGCAGGTCGCGGTAGGTCAGGGTGTCGATCTTGGGGTCGGGAAGGGTCATGCGGGCACCCCGCTTGCGGCGACCGGGACGGTCATTTCAAGGCGGTCCGCCGCGCCGGTCGACACCAGCCGGTAGCGGATCGTGGCGATGGCGCGGCGCGGCTCGGACGGGTCGGGCAGGACCTCGACGTTCTCCAGCGCGATCCGCGGCTCCCACCGGCCGAGCGCGGTGCGGATCTTCTCCTCGATCAGCCGGTGGGTCGCGGCGGTGTTGGGCTGGAACAGGAACCGGCCCAGCCCGGCGCCGAAATCCGGGCGCATGATCCGCTCGCCCTGCTCGGTCAGCAGGATCAGCCGGATCGACTGGGCGACGTTCTCGGGGCCCTCGGAATAGGCCATCCGGCCGTCCGGCCCGACCCCGGGCGGGAACGCCATGCCGCGGCCGAACAGGGAGGCGGGATCGCGGGTCATGAGCGCCTCACCGGGAAGCAGAACATGAAGTAGGGCAGCCACCAGAACACGATGTTCAGCAGTTGCACGATGATCATCAGCAGGATCAGCGCGCAGATCGTGATGATCGGGATCGACAGCGAACAGATCACCCCGAGGTCGAACGACCCGCCGCCCAGCTGGTCCTCGAGCGGCTCGTCCAGCGTCGCGTTCCGCACCCGCGAGATCTGGCTGCGCAATTCGCGCGACAGCCGGATGGTGACGTTGCGCGGCGCCTTGCGGAAATCGGCGATCGAGGTGCGGGCCGGCATCTCGATCGACAGCGGCCGGACCGGTGCGTTGGCGTCGAAGAACCCGGCCAGCCGCAGCGGCCGCGACGGCGCGCTGAGCGTCGGCGGGTGGATGCCCTTGCAGGCGTCCCGTTCGTGGATCGTCCGCAGGACGTAGACCGGGTCGGGGGTGTCGTCCCCGGCGGTGACCGCGGCGGGCGGGGCGGCGGGCAACGGCCGCGCCGCCAGCGACGGGGTCAGCGCCGCCTCCAGCCCGCCGAAGAAGGCCGCGGCGGCGGCGGCGATCTGCCCGGCATCCGGGTCCAGCCGCACGAGGTCGGTCGCGGCGGCGGTCCCGGCGAGGATCTCGGGTGCGTGGCTGCGGGCCTCGGCCAGCGCGTCGCCCCAGGTCATCGGCGCGGCGAGGCTGGCGCCGAAGGCGGCGAACAGGTCGGCATCCGCCGCCGACGGCGCCGGGCCGCCGGGCAGCGCCGCGGCGAGGTCGGGCACCTCCACCGCCAGCAGCGTGTCGAGGATCAGCAGTTCGGCCAGCAGGGCAAGCGCCGCCTCCTCGCCGTCGCCGAACGCCGCCGATGCCGCGACCGCCTGCGCCGCCTGCGCCGCAGCGTCCCGGACCCGCGCGGCGCGGGGGTCGGTCAGGGTCGGGCGGATCAGGTCGATCAGCGCCGGAGGTCCGTTCCGCAGGCCGTTCGCGAATGCGGCGATGGCGGCGAAGTTCGGCAGGGTGCCGAGCACCGCCTGCACGAGGCTGTCGGCATGGTCCCCGGCGGCCAGCGCCGCCTCGCGGTCCAGCGCCCGGACGATGGCCTGCGCCGCGGTGTAGCCGCCTGCGAGGGCGGTGCCGGTCAGCCGGCCCACCAGCGCGAGATCCGCGAGGCTCAGCGCCGAGGACGATCCGCCGCGCAGCACCGCCGCGATGTCGGGCCGCTCGCGGGTCAGGAAGGCGCCGATGTCGAGCAGGGCGAGGACGAGCGCGCTGCGGGTCTGGCGGCGCTGGGCGGACAGGGCGTCGCCGGACAGGCCCGGCGGCGTGGTGACCGCGGCCAGCATCGCCAGCCCGCCCAGCACTCCCTCGCCCAGTTCGGCCACCCGCGGGTCGCCCAGCGGGTCGGCGACGCTGTCGGCGGCGCTGGCGCGGGCCGCGGTCTCGCCCGGGGCGGTGGCATAACCGTTGGCGCGGGCGACCGGGATCACCGCGGCGTGCAGGCGACGGGACCGGTCGCCGTCGCGGTAGGGCAGCGGGAACATCGGCAGCCGTTCCTCGCCCGCGCCGGGCAGGGCCGGATCGGCGAGCGTCACCCAGCGGCCGGACTGCACGTCGCCGACCCAGGCCTGTTCGGCGCGGGCGGCGGGGTTCGACGGATCGAAAACGACGCCGGGCCGGGCCACCAGCCGCCGCAGCAGCATCGCCACCCGGTCGCCCGAGACCCGGTTCAGGCCGCGGTCGGGCAGGCCGGGCCGCTGGCAGACCAGCGTGGCGACGGCGAGGTAGAAGCGGTTGTGGATCGGCTGGTAGAGGGTGAGCGGCGCGCTGCCCGGCACGGCCTGCCAGCCCGCCGCCTCGGCCTGCCAGCTCTCCTGCCGGGCGACGAAGCGGGACAGGTCGTCGGGCCGCTCGGCCAGCGTCCCCGTCGCCTGAGCCATGAAATCGTCGCCCGCGAAACGCAGGATCGCCGGTTCCGACAGCCGGGCCGACACCCCGGCCCCGGCGGTTTCCAGCGGCCAGAGCGGTGCGGCGGTCAGCCAGGTGACCCGGTCGCGGTGGCGCAGGGATATGGTCATGCCGCGTCCTCCCTCACCAGATGTTGCCCGCGCCGGGCGTGTAGGTGGTGCCGACCACCGAGGTCGCGATCATCGTGTCGCAGCGCACCACGCCATTGAATTGCGAGATCCCGGCATTCACCGTCACCGACCCGGCCGAAACCTCGACCTGCGCGGCCTCGACCGACACCGTGCCGCTGGCGCTGATCGAGATGCCGTCCGGCGCCATGGTGACGCTGTTGCCGGTGGAATCGGTGACCGTGACGGTGCTGCCGGAATCCGCCATCTCGAGGCTGTGGCCGCCCGGTGTCTCGACCCGGAACCTCTCGGACCCGTCGGTGTCGTCCAGCGTCACCGTCACGCCGTTGCGGGACCGCAGGACCTTGAGGTGGTTGTCGGAATTGCCGTCCATCGTCTCGGGCGGCGCGTCGCGGCCGTTCCACAACCCGCCAAGGACATAGGGCCGGCGCGGGTCGCCCGCCTCGAAGGCGATCAGCACCTCGTCGTCCACGTCGGGCAGGAACCACGCGCCGCGGTCGGCGCCGCCCATGAAGGCGGCCATTCGGGCCCAGGCCTCGAACCCCTCGGCCCCGGCATCGGGCGCCCAGGGCAGGCGGATGCGGACCCGGCCCTGTCCCTCGGGATCGGCGAGGTCGGTCACCACGGCGCTGTAGACGCCGTAGAACCGACCCCCGAGACCCTGGGGCAGACGCGGATCGAGCAGGTCGCGCAGGTCCATCGTCACACTCCCAGCCTGGCTTTCTCGACCTCGAAGACGGTGCGGAAGCCCGCGGTCCCGTCCATCTCGTGCCGGGTTTCGGTGACCTGGTATTCGCCGTCGAACAGCGCCCCGAGGCCGCGCAGGGTGACCACGGTGCCGACCCGCAGCCGGGCGTCGCCCTCGGCCACGCCGCGCCCGGTAAGGAAGCCCCGGGCGATCCGGCCCATCGCGGCGTCGGCCAGCGCCTGCGCCTCGTCGGCGGTGGCCAGCGCGTGGTGGACGATGCGTTCCTCGCGGGGGCCGAAGGCTTCCTCCAGCAGCTCGGGGCCGGTCGGGCCCGATCCGGGAGCGGATGCGACGGTCTCGGCTCCGGCGGTGGACCCGATCGCCTCGGCGCTGGCGGTGTCCCAGCCGCCCACGGTCAACGCGGTGCGCTGGTGCGCGAGATCGGCCAGCACCGAGAATTCGTGCAGGCCCCGGCCATAGGTCAGGTCGATCCGCCCGGCCTCGCGGCGCGACCGGGCCTGCACGTGCAGGGTGCCGTCGGCGACCCAGATCTCGGCACCCACCGCGCTTGCCCGTTCGCGCAGGAAGGCGAGGTCGGACAGGTTGAGCTGCGCGATGGCCCGGTGCTGCGGGCCGTCCACGTCGATTGCCGGGGTCAGTCCGTGATCCTGCGCCAGCCGCGTGAAGATGCCGGCGTCGTCGATATCCTCGAAGACCCGGGTGCGGCGGGTCATCCGCATGTCCTGCAGCTTGTCCTCGGCCAGCACCGACACCTGTGGCGGCCGCGCCGCCGGGTAGCGCCCCTCGATCCCGGTGATCCGCCCCGAAAAGACCTGCGCCGACAGGCTGCCCTCGCCCATGTCGATGCGGATCTCCTTGCCGAAGTCGAGGATCTCGCGGTCCATGTAGAGGATGTCGGGTTCGCCGCGCGCGGTGCCCCAGGCCCCGAACGACGCCTCGGCGCTGGCCAGCCCGTCGCGGGTCTCGCGCACCGTCAGGGCCAGCAGGGCCTCGCGCAGGTCGGGCCGCTCGGTGCCGTCGATCCGGAAGGTCGGCCGGGCCGAATAGAGCAACGTCGTGGCGCCGAGATCGGGCATCCGGGTCTCCTCAGGTCGGGCGCAGCCGCGCGGCGCGGCGGTCGAGATGGGTCAGCACGTCGGCGATGTCGTGCGGCCCCAGCGGCGGCGGGGTCGGGGCGGCAGCCGGGGCGGGCGCGCCGCCACGCGACGCGGCCGCCGGTTCCGGGCCCGCCTGCTGGTCCCGGAAGATTTCGAACTGGTCGATGACGACTGGCATGGCTCCTCCTCAGAAATTCTCGAACGGGCTGCGGGCCGAAATCCCGGCCGAGGATCGCGCCGAAACGCCGGCGGAGGCCGACGCCGACGCGCCGCCCGAGACCCCGGCCGACAGGCCCAGCCCGACCGAAGCGCCGCCCGAAGCGCCGCCCGAGACGCCGATCCCGGCAGACGCGCCTGCCGACACGCCGAACCCGCCGGACACGCCGGCGCCCAGCCCGGCGCGGGCGTTGAAGGTGGTCCCGGCGGCAAGGTTGCGCGGGTTGTCGATGCCGTTGGCGTTGGCCACCGCCTGCCACTGGTCCTGCTTGCCGGACTTGCCGAGCACCGACTGCACGCTGTCGCCGTCGGCGGCGGTGGTCATCGGCTGGGTCCCCGGCGACGGCGCGCCGCCCAGACCGGGCGATCCCTGCTGGCCGAACTGGAACTGGATTTCCTGCTTCGAGATGCTGAGCCCGATCTTGGCCCGGAGCGGCTTGCCCTCGGGCGAGAAGAACTCCAGCGACTCGTCGATCGAATCGACGATCCCGTCGAACAGGAAGCTGCCCCAGATGAACCGGATGCCGGGCGGGACGAACTTGTCCTCCTCGCCGCTCGGCTCGGGCATGATGAACTTGACGACCTTCTCGGTCATCTTGCGGACGTCGGTTTCCTCCGAGGCGTTCGGGTCCGGCGCGGTGGTGTCGAAGTAGATGTCGAAGGTCAGCTTGGTCTCGCCCTGGCCGACGAACTGGATCGCCGAGCCGCCGCGCTGGTCGCCGCCGGCGCTCTTGTTCGAGAACGCGACGCTCAGGGTCTCGGGGTTGAACTGGACCGGTACGTTGCGCCCGGTCTCCTGCGCCTCCTGGTTGTCGTCCCAGGTGATTTCCCGCAACTCGGCGCGCAAGAGCTGTTGGGGCTGCGGCATGTCTCAGGCTCCGGTCTTCTTGCGGTGGAGGGTTTCGAAGGCGACCTGCATCTCCTCGATCGCGACCGACCCGTCGGCGGCGTTCAGCGCCGCGCCCTTGAGCGACACTGGCAGGCAGCCGCGCAGCACGTAGATCGCGGTGCTTTTCGAGCGGTCGGGGGACTTCATGTGGATCTCGCCCTCGGCGCGCAGGTTGCGCTCGGTCTGGAGCCGGTCGAACCAGTCCCAGAGGTCGAGCGTCTCGCTCATCCCGCGCTTCAGCGAGAGCTGGCCGTAGCTGACCGGCCCGACGAGGTGGATCTGACGGCCGTTGCCGCCGCCCTCGCGGATCGTCGTCGGCTCCATCGTGATCTCGAGCCCGTCGACCTCGGAAAACGCGCCCTGGCAGATCGGCTCGCTGTCGCCTTCCAGCCGTAGCTGAACCTCGAAGTTGAACTGGGTGAAGGGCCGGCTGGTCATGGCAGTTCCCGGGTGTCGTAGCCGGCGCTGCCGGTCTGGAAGAGCTGCACCCGCAGGAAGGCCAGCGGCCGGGCCGGGGCGAGGCGCAGCTCGACGATGAAGCGGCCCGCGCCGACCGATTGCGGCGGATTGACGGAGGCGTCGGTGATCACCCGGAAGGCGTCGTCCGGGCGGCGGCCGCGCAGCGCGCCGCGCAGGTAGAGCCGCTCCATCACCTGGTCGAACCGGGCCTGCACCAGTTGGCGCAGCGGGTCGCCGTTGGGCTCGAACACCAGCGCCTGGCCCTCGCGCAGCGCCAGCCGCCGGACGAGGATCAGCAGCCGCCGGATCGTCATGTGGCGCAGCGCGCTGTCGTCGCTCAGGGTCCAGTCGCTGAGGGTGAGGATGCCGCGGGCGTCGCGCAGCACCGGGTTGATCCCGGCGCCTTCGAGGTCGAGCCGGTCCTGCTGGTCGGGCGCGTCCAGCACGCCCAGCGCCCCGGCGACGGGCCGGTTCGCCGCGGCGATCCACGCGCCGTCCGCGCGCGCCACCCCTGCGGCAAGGCCCAGCGCCGGGCCGTCTGGCGGCTGGGCGCGCGGCCCGTCCGGTCCGGGCAGCAGGATCCACGGGTGGAACAGCGCGCCGTAGCCGAACACCGGCGACTCGCCGGTGGTCAGCGGCGGCACGCCCGCGGTGGTTGCCGCGCCGGCCCCCGCCACCGGCCGCAGCGACGCGAGGTGTTCGCGCGGATCGGCGAAGGACGCCACCGACAGCGCCGCCGTCAGGTCCGCCCGTGCGGCGCAGAAGCGCAGCGCGGCGGTATGCAGGGTCAGCAGATCCGCGCCGTCGTATTCGCGCTCGGTCACCAGCGTGAATTCGGACCGCGGTAGCGGCGGCACGAAGACGGTGTTCGACCACGGGTGCGGCGCGCCGGGGCCGGTGAACCGGGCGCGCAGGTAGGTGCCGGTGCCGAACGGCTGATCGATGAACCACTCGGCGGCGGTCCCGGCGAAGACCTGCGCCGGCGCGCCGAAGGCCGGATCGTCGGCAGCCTCGATCTCGACCGGGGCGGCGCCGCCCCAGGTCAGCAGGACTTGCCCGTCCGGCGATCCCGCAGGCGCGGCGGCGAGGTCGAGATGCCGGATCGGCGGGCGGCCGCAGGGGGATGCAGTCTCGGGCGGCAGCCACGCGCCGCGGGTGTTCGACCACGGGCCGATGCCGCCGCCGATCCGCCCCCGGACCCGGAAGAACAGCCGCGCCGGACAGGCGGTCGGCAGGTCCAGCCGGGCGCTGGTGTCGGCGGTCTCGATCACCCGCAGCGGCGTCGCGAAGGACGGCTCCGCGGCCATCTCGAGCCGGTAGCCCTCGGCCCCCGCCACCGCGGTCCAGCTCAGCCGCGCGGCCTGCGGCGGCAGCATGACCGGTGCCGACAGGTCCGGCCCCGCGGGCAGGTCCTGCGGCGGCGGCGCGGCGCGCAGCCAGGGCCGGTGCACCGCGTCGGGCAGGGCGAGAAGGGCGATCTCTTCCACCGGCCAGAGCGCGTGCAGCCCGGTCGCGGGCGTGCCGCGCACGAGGATCTTGGCGTCCGCCTCGCCCTTCAGCGCGCCGAGTCCGGCGCTGCGCAGGTCGGGGTCGAGGAACGGCGCGGCGGAGAAGCCGTCGAGCCCGTCGGCGCCGTCCGACACCGGGTCGAGCGGCAGCGGGTCGGGGCCTGCCGGCGGCCACCAGACCGGGTTGGCCGAAGCGACTCCGGCCAGCGGGAACCGCGGCGCCAGCGCGGCGCGGCGCAGCGCCTGCCGTGCCGGGTCGTCCGGTCCGTCGAAGCGGCTGTCGCCGGGGGCGAAGGCCGCGGCGTCCGGGTCCAGATGGCCGAACCAGCGCGGATGCGCCGCGCCCAGCGCGAGGTCGCGCAGCCGCAGCACCGGGCCGTCGCCCAGCCGGGCCGACAGGATCATCCGCACGAGGTAGAGCGCCGGTTGCAGCGCCGGGGTTCCCGCCTGCCACGCGGCGAAGCGGGCCAGCGCCGCCGCCTCGGCCAGCGGCACGGGGTCGGGGCCGCCATAGGGGTCGGGTTCGAACCAGTGCGGCGTGTCGAGGGTGAGGGTTCCGGCCGGGTCGGTGGCGGCGACCGTCAGGTAGGCGCGCAGGGTCTCGCCCGGCAGCCGCAATTCCAGCAGATCGCCCGCCGCGATCCCGTCCGACCGGGCGATCACCCCGACCGGCGCGCCGGGGGCGAAACCGGCGCCGGGGCGCAGGCGCAGCCGGCGGCGCTCGAACGCCGCCTCGCCGGTCAGCGCCACGGCCCAGCGGCCCGGCGACCGGGCCGCCAGCGGCGCGGGCAGGCCGTCCGCCGCGCCGGTCAGGCCGGGCAGCCGGAAGGTCGCGGTCTCCGCGCCCGGCCCGGCGACCCGGACGACATGGGCGCGCCGCCCGCCATTGGCGAAGAACGCCTCCACCGCCGGGCCGAGATGGCCGCGTTCGAACCGGCCCGCGGTGTCGTCCCAGGCGAGATCCGGGTCGGGACCGAAGATCTCGCGGAACCGCGGCGCGTCCTCGACCGCCACCGGCAGGTCCAGCGGCCCCATCGCGGCGAAGCCGACGAAGCCCGCGATGTCCATGCGGGGCAGGGACGGGGCCTGCGGCTCGGACAGGGTGCGGAACCGGATCCCGGCGGTTTCGAGCGGCTGGAACATCGGCGCGCGGCGCTCCTCAGCTCATCTCGATCCGCTCGGCGGACAGGACGACTTCCTCGACCGCGATGTCGGCGCTGGTGCCGGTCAGCGACGGGCCCTTGTAGCTCATGATCATCGCGTTGAAGAGCCGCCAGGTCTGGCCGACGGTCGAGCGGTCCTCGGACATCAGTTCGATGGTGACGTTGCGCCGGGCCTTTTCGTCGCCGTTGCGCAGCGCGTCGACCCAGCTGTGCAGCAGCTCCAGCTCGCCGATCACGCCGCGCTTGAGGGTCACGTCGGGGGTCTTGACGATGGAGGGCACCTTCACCGGCTCGTTGGTCGGGGCGTTGCCGGCCCGGTACTCGGCGATCGACACCTCGAGCCCGAGGCCCGACACCTCGCTGAAGCCGGCGGCGGCGGAGGATTCGTCGCTGTCGCCGATCTTCACCCGGTAGTTCATCCCCGCGTAGGGGCGGTTCGCGCGTTCAGTTGCCATGTCTCAACTCCTTGTCATGCCTGCGATGTCCGGACCTCAGCGGCCGCTCTCGGCGGTCCACTGGCCGACCCGGAAGATCACGAATTCGGCGGGGTAGAGCGGGGCGATGCCGATCACGCAGATCATCCGCCCGTTATCGAGGTCGTTCTGGGTCATCGTGGTGCGGTCGCAGCGCACGAAGAACGCCTCCTTCGGAGTGGCGCCGTAAAGCCGGCCCTCGGTCCACTCGTTGTAGAGGAAGTCCGACACCGCCCGCTGCACGTTGGCCCACAGCCGCGGCCCGTTCGGCTCGAACACCGCGAACTGGGTGCCCTGCTCGATGGACCGCTCGGCGTAGGCGAAGTAGCGGCGGACGTTGAGGTATTTCCACTCGCTGTCGGAACTGATGGTGCGCGCGCCCCAGATCCGGAAGCCGCGTCCCTCGAAGAACCGCAGGCAGTTGATGCCTTCCGGGTTCAGCGCCTCCTGCTGCGCGGTGTTGACGTTGATCTCGAGCCCGAGGGCAAGGCGGAGCACCTCGTTGGCCGGGGCCTTGTGGACCCCGCGCTCGACGTCGGTGCGGACGAAGACGCCGGTGGCCGACCCGCTGGGCGGCAGCAGGACCTCGGTCTCGGTGATCAGGTCGAAGGCCCGGACCCAGGGGTAGTAGAGCGCCGCCCGGGTGCTGTCGAGCGTGGCCCGGTAGGTCCGGATGTCGCCGAGGGTCGCGCCCTCGGGTCCGTCCAGCACCGCCACCCGGTAGCGCATCCGCTCGCAATGGGCGATCAGGAAGCGGGTGATCGCGTCGGCGTCGGTCTGGAACCCCTCGTAGTAGCCGGCGGTCGATCCCGGCGCGGCGACGATCGAGATGTCCTCGAGGTCCTCGAAGGCGCGCAGTCCGGACTTGCGGCCCGCGTCGTCGCCCTCGTCGCCCTGGTAGTGGGTGGCGGTGGGCCGCTGGCCGTCCGAGCCGCCGGTCAGCCGGATCTGCCAGCTGCGGTCGTTGGCGGCGCCTTCGATGCCGTCGAGCAGGGTGCCGGTCTGCGACATGTTCTGCTGGTTCAGGATCGCCTCGGCGATGGCCGCCCCGTCGGTCAGTTCGGTGTGCATCACCAGCGGGGTGAACAGCAGGATCGACCGGCGGGTCGGCTCGGCGGCGAACTGCGCCGCCATCGAGGTGCGGGACCGCGGGTCGGGCGACAACCCTTCCCAGACCAGTTCGTCGTTGAACCGGCCCATCGGGTCCATCTCGACGGTGAAGGTCAGGATCCGGGCGGCGGTGATCGCGGTCAGGTCGGTGATCGCTCCGGTCCGGTCGCGCAGCCGGAAGATGTTGCTCTGCTGGACGGGGTCGAACACCCGCTCGGCCCAGAACACGCCGTTGACCGGCGGGCTGGCCCGGGTCTGCGCGATCAGGGTGTCGAAGGGCGCCACGCCGCGCAGCTCCGGGGTCGCGCCGCTGGTGTCGAGGATGTTTTCGCCGACCCGCGCGCGGACCCGGACCGACACGTTGGCCGCGGCGCCCGGGTCGCGGGCGCGGAAGGCCAGGTCCGGCCCCGGCGTCTCGTCGGCCTCGGGCCAGCGGGCGATCCCGTCGTCCCAGGCGGTGCCGACGAAGGCGGCCTCGGTCCAGGCGCCGCCGGTGAAGTCGGGCGCGTCGCGGGTGACGCCCGCGGGGACCTCGTCATTGTAGGCGCGCGCGACATAGAGCCGCCGGCCGCCCTCCTCGAAGAACGACCGCACCGCCTGCGCGAGGTAGTTGACCGAGGCCCCGGCCCCGTCGGTGTAGTCCAGCGGGTCGAGCCCGCC
>JBFKOW010000086.1:0-14076 GCA_041628615.1 Paracoccaceae bacterium
CGAACGGGGTCGCATCCTGACCCGCGCCGCCGCGCTCATGCGCGAGCGCAACCGCGACCTGTCGCTGCTCGAGACGATGGACACCGGCAAGCCGCTGCAGGAGACGCTGGTGGCCGACGCCAGCTCGGCAGCCGACGCGCTAGAATACTTTGGCGGGCTGGCCGCCAGCCTGACCGGCGAGCACATCCAGCTGGGCGAGGACTGGGTCTATACCCGGCGCGAGCCGCTTGGCGTCTGCGTCGGCATCGGCGCGTGGAACTACCCGACACAGATCGCCTGCTGGAAGGGCGCCCCGGCGCTGGCCTGCGGCAACGCCTTCGTCTTCAAGCCCTCCGAGACCACGCCGCTGTCGGCGCTGAAGGTGGCCGAGATCCTGACCGAGGCGGGCCTGCCCGCGGGCGTGTTCAACGTGGTGCAGGGCGCGGGCGAGACCGGCGCGCTGCTGGTCGGCGATCCGCGGGTGGCGAAGGTGTCGCTCACCGGGTCGGCCCCCACCGGCAAGAAGGTCTATGCCGCCGCCGCCGCCGGGATGAAGCACGTGACGATGGAACTGGGCGGCAAGTCGCCGCTGATCGTGTTCGACGACGCCGACATCGAGGACGCGGTCGGCGGCGCGATCCTCGGCAACTTCTATTCCTCCGGGCAGGTCTGCTCGAACGGCACCCGCGTCTTCGTGCAGCGCGGCATCAAGGGCCGGTTCCTGTCGCGGCTGGCCGAGCGGCTGGGCGACGCGGTGATCGGCGATCCGCGGGACGAGGCGACCAATTTTGGCCCGATGGTGAGCGAGGATCAGCTGAAGATCGTGCTGGGCTACATCGAGAAGGGCAAGGCCGAAGGCGCGCGCCTCGTCTGCGGCGGCACCCGTCTGGACCGGCCCGGCTGTTTCGTCGCCCCCACGGTCTTTGCCGACGTCACCGACAGCATGGTCATCGCCCGCGAGGAGATCTTCGGCCCGGTGATGGCGGTGCTCGACTTCGACGACGAGGCCGAGGTGATCGCCCGCGCCAACGACACCGACCTCGGCCTGTCCGCCGGGGTGTTCACCCGCGACATCGCCCGCGCCCACCGCGTGATCGCCCGGATCAAGGCCGGGTCCTGCTTCATCAACTCCTACAACGACGCCCCGGTCGAGGCGCCGTTCGGCGGCATGAAGGGGTCCGGCGTGGGCCGCGAGAACTCGAAGGCCGCGATCGAGCACTACAGCGAACTGAAATCGGTCTACGTCCGGATGGGCCGGGTGGAGGCCCCGTACTGACATGCTGACGATCTACGGACGGGCGACATCGTCCAACGTCCAACTGGTGATGTGGACGGTCGCGGAGCTTGGCCTCGCCCATGAACGGCTCGACTACGGCCATGTCCATGGCGGGCTCGACACGCCCGAATTCCGGGCGCTGAACCCGCACGGCAAGGTGCCGGTGCTGCGCGACGGGGCGACGGTGGTTTGGGAAAGCATGGCGATCGCCCGCTACCTCGCCGCCCGTCACGGCGACGGCGGCGCGTTCTGGCCCGCCGACCCGGCGGCGCGGGCGGCGGTCGACATGTGGGCCGAATACGGCAAGAACGAACTGGCGCAGGCCTTCACGATGCCGATCTTCTGGGCCCGGGTGCGGACCCCCGAGGCGGCCCGGGACAAGCCGGCGCTGGCCGCCGCCGTGACCCGGTTCGACGCGCTTCTCGGCCCGGTGGCCGACCGGCTCGAAAGCCACCCCTTCGTGGCGGGCGGCGACTTCACCCTCGCCGACATCGTGACGGGGCACCTGCTGTTCCGCTGGTTCAGCCTCGACCTGCCGCGCCCGGACCGGCCGGCGATCGCCGCCTACTACGACCGGCTGCAGGCGCGTCCGGCCTACCGGACCCACGTCATGGTGCCGTTCGACACTCTCTGGGCGGAGGGCGCGTGATGCAGGCGGAGTACGTCATCGTCGGCGCCGGAAGCGCCGGCTGCGCGCTGGCCTACCTGCTGTCCGAGGCCGGGAAATCGGTGATCGTGGTGGAATACGGCGGCACCGACGCGGGACCGTTCATCCAGATGCCCGGCGCGCTGTCCTACCCGATGAACATGTCGCGCTACGACTGGGGGTTCAGTACCGAGCCCGAGCCGCATCTCGGCGGCCGCCGGCTCGCCACGCCGCGGGGCAAGGTGATCGGCGGCTCGTCCTCGATCAACGGCATGATCTATGTCCGCGGCCATGCCCGCGACTACGACCACTGGCGCGAGGCGGGGGCGGCGGGCTGGGGCTATGCCGACGTGCTGCCCTACTTCAGGCGGATGGAGAACTGGCACGACGGCGGCCACGGCGGGGACCCGGCCTGGCGCGGCACCGACGGGCCGCTGCACATCACCCGGGGCCTTCGCGACAACCCGCTGGTGCGCGCCTTCGTCGAGGCCGGGCGGCAGGCCGGCTACCCGGTCACCGACGATTACAACGGCCACCGGCAGGAGGGCTTCGGCCCGTTCGAGATGACGGTCTGGCGCGGCCGGCGCTGGTCGGCGGCCAATGCCTACCTGAAACCGGCGCTGAAACGGCCGAACTGCACCCTCGTCCGCGGTCTCGCCCGCCGGGTGGTGATCGAGGAGGGCCGTGCCACCGGCGTCGAGATCGACCGCGGTGGCGGCCGGGTGCAGGTGATCCGCGCCGAAGGCGAGGTGATCCTCTGCGCCTCGGCGATCAACACGCCGAAGCTGCTGATGCTGTCGGGGATCGGGCCCGCCGCCCACCTTGCCGAGCATGGCATCGGCGTGGTCGCCGACCGGGCCGGGGTCGGGCAGAACCTGCAGGACCATCTCGAACTCTACGTGCAGGCGGCGGCGGCCCAGCCGGTCAGCCTGTTCAAGTACTGGAGCCTTGTGGGCAAGGCCTATGTCGGCGCCCGCTGGCTGCTGACCCGGACCGGGCCGGGGGCGTCGAACCAGTTCGAGAGCACCGGCTTCATCCGCTCCGCCGCCGGGGTCGACTATCCCGACATCCAGTTCCATTTCCTGCCGCTGGCGGTCCGCTACGACGGCCGTGCGGCCGCCGAGGGGCATGGCTTCCAGGCCCATGTCGGGCCGATGCGGTCGCCCTCGCGGGGGCATGTCACCCTGCGCTCGGCGGACCCGGCCGAGGCGCCGCGGATCCTGTTCAACTACATGTCCCACGAGGAGGACTGGCGCGATTTCCGCCGTTGCATCCGGCTGACTCGCGAGATCTTCGCCCAGGAGGCGTTCAGGCCCTACTACCGGCACGAGATCCTGCCCGGCGACGGGGCGCAGACCGACGACGAACTGGACGACGTGATCCGCGCGCATGTCGAGAGCGCCTATCACCCCTGCGGCACCGCCAAGATGGGCCGCCGGGACGACCCGATGGCGGTGGTCGATCCGGAGTGCCGGGTGATCGGGGTCGAGGCGCTGCGGGTGGCCGATTCCTCGGTATTTCCGCGGGTGACAAACGGCAACATCAACGCGCCGTCGATCCTCGTGGGCGAGAAGGCCGCCGACCATGTCCTGGGACGCGATCCGCTGCCGCCCGAGAACGCCGAACCCTGGATCAATCCGGACTGGCAGACCCGGCAGCGCTGACCCGGACGCGCGGCGCGGGGCAGGGCGGTGGAACCCGCGCGCACCCTTGACGCTTCGACGATCGATGGCCGAAGCTGGGGTCAACGAGCGCGGCACGCCCAAGCGCCGCCGGTCACAGGCCCCGTTCCCCTGTCGTGCAGACGGCGCAGCCTTGCGCGATGCAACCTTAGGGAGGAACCAGCCATGCGAGCGTTCACCGTCCTCGGTCCGTCTCAATCGGGCAAATCCACACTCGTCGAAACCCTGTCCCGGCTGGAGGCGCCGCGGCCCGACGGCCAGGTCGCCGTCGGCGGCATCGCCGTCACCGTCTTCGACTACCTTGGCGACAAGTGGGCCGCGCTCGACATCCCCGGCGGACAGGATTCGCTGGCGTTGGCCGGCCCCGCGCTGGCCTGTTCCGACGCCGCGGTGCTGTGCGTCCCGCCCGAGGCCGACGCCGCCGTGCTCGCCGCGCCCTACCTGCGGATCCTCGAAGAGACCGGGATGCCGACCTTCCTCTTCGTCAACAAGGTGGACGCCGCCGCCGACCGGATCTCGGACATCGTCGCGGCGCTGCAGACCTATTGCCGGCACGGCATCGTGCTGCGGCAGGTGCCGATGCGCGAGGACGGCCAGATCGTCGGCGCGGTGGACCTGATCTCGGAACGGGCCTGGCATTTCAACGAGAAGCAGCGGTCCTCGCTCGTGCCGCTGCCCGACGACATGGTGGACCGCGAGCAGGAAGCCCGCGCGCACCTTCTCGAATCGCTGGCCGACTTCGACGACGCGCTGCTGGAGCAGATCGTCGAGGACCAGAACCCCGACCCCGGCGAGGTCTACAAGGTGGCGACCCGGGTGCTGCAGCACCACGAACTGGTGCCGGCGATGCTCGGGTCGGCGGTCCACGGCAACGGCATCCAGCGGCTGATGAAATCCCTGCGCCACGAGGTGCCCGGCGTGGAGGCGCTGGCGGCGCGGCTGGAACTGCCGGCCGAGGCACGGTTGGCCGCCTGCGTCGCCGATCACCAGAAGCACGTGGGCAAGACGGTGCTGATCCGCGCCCTGGCCGGGGGCGTCTCGGCCGGGGACCGGGCGGCGGGCGGCGGCATCGGCAGCCTCGACCCGGTGGGCGCGAAGGGCGCGGCCGATCCCGGCGCCTTCGCCCTCGCGGTCAAGAGCGACCACCTCGTTCCGGCCCGGTTCTGCACCGCCGACGCGGCGCTGCCCCTGCCGGCATGGGCCAGCGCCCATACCCCGACCCTGCACCGGCTTGTCCTTGCCCGCCACGAGAAGGACGAGAACAAGCTCTCGGCGGCGCTGGGCCGGGTCGCCGAAACCGAGGCGGGGCTCGTGGTCTCGACCAACGAAAGCACCGGCGCGCTGGAAATCGCCGCCCAGGGCCCGCTGCACCTCAAGCGTGTCGCCGACCGGCTGGCCGATACCTTCGGGATCGAGGTCGAGTTCGGCGAGGTGCCCACCGCCCTGCGCGAGACGATCCGCGGCAAGGCCGAGATCCACCACCGGCACCGCAAGCAGACCGGCGGCGCGGGCCAGTTCGCCGACGTGGTGATCGAGGTCGGGCCCGGCCCCGCCGAGAGCGGCTTCGTGTTCACGGACGTGGTGAAGGGGGGCGCGGTGCCGCGCAACTACATCCCGTCGGTCGAGGCCGGGGCCCGCGACGCCTGTGCCGAGGGGCCTGCCGGCCATCCGGTGGTCGACGTCGCGGTGGTGCTGAAGGACGGCAAGGCCCATTCGGTGGACAGTTCCGACTTCGCCTTCCGCACCGCCGGCGCGAACGCGATGCGCGAAGCGCTGGCGCAGGCCGGGACACGGGTCCTGCAGCCGATCATGCGGGTCGGCATCGAGGTGCCGTCGATCTTTGCCGGCAACCTCGTGCAACTGGTCAGCAGCCTGAAGGGACAGGTTCTGGGCTTCGACTCCCACCCGGCCGCCGCCGGCTGGGACGTGTTCGAGGCGCTGATGCCGATGGGCGCGCTCGACGAGCTTGGCCGGGCGCTGGGAAGCGCGACGCGGGGCACGGCCTGGTTCGTGGCCGGTCTCGACCACTACGAGGAGATGCGCAGCCCGGCGCTCGCCTCTGGCTGAGACTGATGCACGCGGCAGGCCGGGATCTGGCGGTGGAATGGTGCTGCTGGAGAGAATTGAACTCTCGACCTCTCCCTTACCAAGGGAGTGCTCTACCTCTGAGCTACAGCAGCGCCGTGGCGGGGGGATTAGCCCCAATGGCCCCCCCGCGCAAGCCCCGTCTGGACGGTTTTTGACCCATGCGTTATGGGGCTGCCATGGCAGAGGGCAAGGCAGACAGAACCGGCGCGGCGGGCCGCGAGGATCGGCTCAAGCAGGCGCTGAAGGCGAACCTGCAGCGGCGCAAGGCGCAGGCCCGGGCCCGGGGGGCGGCGGCCGAAACCGGCGGCGCGGAATCGTCGTCGTCCCGGCATTCGGCAACCGGCCCGGAGACCGGCGAGGGGCAGGAGTAACCCGACATGGATTCGATCATCGTGACCGGCGGCCGGCCGCTGAGCGGGCGTATCGCCATCGCGGGGGCGAAGAACGCCGCCCTGACGCTGATGCCCTGCGCGCTGCTGAGCGAGGAGCCGCTGACCCTGACCAATGCGCCGCGGCTGTCGGACATCCGCACGATGACCCAGCTTCTGCAGTCGCTCGGCGCCGAGGTGACCAGCCTGAAGGACGGCAAGGTGCTGGCCCTGTCCTGCCATGACCTGACCTCGACCCGGGCGGACTACGACATCGTGCGCAAGATGCGGGCCTCCAACCTCGTGCTCGGCCCGCTGCTGGCGCGCTGCCACGAGGCGGTGGTTTCGCTGCCCGGCGGCTGCGCCATCGGCGCCCGGCCGATGGACATCCACATCACCGCGCTCGAGGCGCTGGGCGCCGAGATCGACCTGCGCGACGGCTACCTGCACGCCAAGGCCCCCGGCGGGCTGAAGGGCGCGCGGGTGCCGTTGCGCTTCGCTTCTGTCGGGGCGACCGAGAACGTGCTCATGGCCGCGACCCTGGCGAAGGGCAGCACGGTGATCGAGAACGCCGCGCGCGAGCCCGAGATCGTCGACCTCGCCACCTGCCTCAGGGCGATGGGCGCGCGGATCGAGGGCGACGGCACCCCGACCATCACCGTGGAGGGGGTAGACCGTCTGCACGCCGCCACCCACCGGGTGGTCACCGACCGGATCGAGCTGGGCACCTACATGCTGGCCCCGGTGATCGCCGGCGGCGAGGTGGAATGCCTCGGCGGCCGGCTCGATCTCGTGGCGGCCTTCGCCGAGAAGCTCGACGCCGCCGGGGTCGACGTGACCGAGACGCCGGACGGGCTCAGGGTGAAGAACCGCAACGGCCGGCACAACGCCGTCAACGTGGTGACCGAACCGTTCCCCGGCTTCCCGACCGACCTGCAGGCGCAGATGATGGCGATGCTCTGCACCGCCGAGGGGGTCAGCGTGCTGGAAGAGAGGATCTTCGAGAACCGGTTCATGCACGCGCCCGAACTGATGCGGATGGGCGCCGAGATCGACGTCCACGGCGGCACCGCGACGGTGACCGGGGTGGAGCGGCTCAGGGGCGCGCCGGTGATGGCCACCGACCTGCGGGCCAGCGTGTCGCTGATCCTCGCCGGGCTCGCCGCGGAGGGCGAGACCCGGGTCAGCCGGGTCTACCACCTCGACCGCGGCTACGAGCACGTGGAGGAGAAGCTGCGCGGCGCCGGCGCCCGGATCGAGCGGGTCGAGGGCGACTGAGATGGCCGCGGACGCCACATTCGAGGAGGGCGGCGAGGCCCCGCTCCGGTTGCGCGCACTGGACAGCGAGGATCTCGACGTCATCTCGAGCCTGATCCAGGACGCCGTGCTGCCAGTCCGCGAGATCCGCTGGGACCGCCGCCGCCGCCGGCTGGCGCTGCTGCTCAACCGCTTCCGCTGGGAGGACGCCGACCGCGCCAGGGCCCGCGGCCGCGCGGTCGAACGGGTGCAGACGGTTCTGTCCATCGAGGACGTGCTCGCCGTCCGCGCGCAAGGCGTGACCCGGGGCGATCCCGACCTGATCCTGTCGATCCTGTCGATCGCCTTCGAGCCGGGCGACGACGGCATGGGCCGGGTCGTGCTCACGCTGGCCGGGGACGGCGCCATCGCGGCGCAGGTCGAGGCGCTCGAAGTGCTCTTGCGCGATGTCACCCGGCCCTATGTTGCCCCCTCGGGCAAGATGCCAAAGCACCCGGAGTAAACAGCCCGTGCCGGTCCGTCTCGACACCGCCGATCCCGATTTCGCGGATCGTTTCGCCACCCTTCTCGCGGCCAAGCGCGAGGACAGCCCCGACGTGGACGACGCCGTCGCCGCGATCATCGCCGACGTGCGCGCCCGCGGCGACGCGGCGGTGATCGAGCTGACCGCCCGGTTCGACCGGCTGGACCTGACGCCGGCGACGATGCGCCTGTCTCGGGCCGAGATCGAAGCCGAATGCGCCCGCGTTCCCGCCCCCGAGGCCGAGGCGCTGGCGCTCGCCGCGGAACGGATCCGCGCGTTCCACGCCCGGCAGATGCCCGACGACGCATTCTGGACCGACCCGGACGGCGCCGGGCTGGGCTGGCGCTGGACCCCGGTGGCGGCGGCGGGGCTCTACGTCCCCGGCGGGCTGGCGTCCTACCCGTCCTCGGTGCTGATGAACGCGATCCCGGCCAAGGTGGCGGGCGTCGGCCGTCTGGCGGTGACCGTGCCGGCCCCGGACGGGGTGCTGAACCCGCTGGTGATCCTTGCCTGCGAGACCGCCGGCGTCGACGAGATCTACCGCATCGGCGGGGCGCAGGCGGTGGCGGCGCTGGCCTACGGCACCGAAACCATCGCCCCGGTGGACAAGATCACCGGCCCCGGCAATGCCTATGTCGCGGCGGCCAAGCGCCGGGTCTTCGGCAAGGTCGGCATCGACATGATCGCCGGCCCCTCCGAGATCCTCGTGATCGGCGACGGCAGCGCCGACCCGGACTGGATCGCGCTCGACCTGCTGAGCCAGGCCGAGCACGACGAAAGCGCCCAGTCGATCCTGATCACCACCGACCCGGCCGAGGCCGAGGCGGTGGCGGCGGCGGTGGACCGCTATCTCGGGTCGCTGGAGCGGCGCGCCATCGCCGGGGCAAGCTGGCGCGACTTCGGCGCCATCGTCACCGTCCGCGACCTGGACGAGGCGGTGGCCCTGTCGGACCGGATCGCCCCCGAGCACCTGGAGCTTTGCGTCGCCGAGGCCGACGCGCTGGCCGGCCGGATCACCCATGCCGGGGCGATCTTCATCGGGCCCTGGACCCCCGAGGCGATCGGCGACTACGTCGGCGGGCCGAACCACGTGCTGCCCACGGCGCGGTCGGCGCGGTTCTCTTCCGGGCTCGGCGTGATGGATTTCCTCAAGCGGACGACGCTGGCGCGGATGAGTCCCGAAGCGCTGCGGGCGATCGGGCCGGCGGCCGAGACGCTGGCCGCCTCCGAGAGCCTGCAGGCGCACGGCCTGTCGGTGACCGCCCGCCTGCAGCGGCTGAACCGGACCTGAGCCCCGACCGCACCGCCGGACCGGCGGCGCCGGTCCGCCGCATTGATTGCTGCCGCGCCGGAAGGTAGGGAGGCCCGACACCTGGAGCCTGCCCATGCCGCGCATCGTGCATATCGAGCTTGACGACGCCAACCTGCCGCCGCCGACCCCCGAGATCGAGCAGGAGCGGCGGGTGGCGATCTTCGACCTGCTGGAAGAGAATTCCTTCACCCTGCCCGCGCGCGAGGACCGGGACACGCCGCCGGGGCCCTACCGGCTTGGCCTCGCGATCCGCGACCGCCGGCTGGTCTTCGACCTCGTGACGGAGGACAACAAGCCCGCCGGGCAGTTTCATTTGTCCCTTGGCCCGTTCCGGCAGGTCGTGAAAGACTACTTCCAGATCTGTGAAAGCTATTTCGACGCCGTGAAGACCGCCGCCCCCTCCCAGATCGAGACCATCGACATGGCCCGCCGCGGGATCCACAACGAGGGCGCCCGGGTGCTGCAGGAGCGGCTCGAGGGCAAGGCCGAGGTCGACACCGACACCGCCCGCCGCCTGTTCACCCTGATCTGCGTGCTGCACTTTGGGGGCTGACATGGCCGAGGGAGGATCAGGGATCGGACTCCTGCCCGGGTCGGTCCTGTTTTGCTGCGACCACAATTCTTGCCGGTCGCCGATGGCCGAGGGCATCATGAAGAAGCTCTACGGCATGCAGTGCTACATCCAGTCCGCCGGAGTGAAGAGCGACCTCGAGATCGACGGCTTCGCCATCGCGGTCTGCGCCGAGATCGGCGTTGAACTGTCGCGCCACCGGACCCGCAGTTTCGACCAGATGCAGGAATGGGGCGACGACCTGTCTTCGTTCGACCTCGTGCTGGCGCTGTCGCCGGCCTCGCAGCGCCACGCGCTGGACCTGACCCGGCTGTATCACCTCCAGGTGGAATACTGGCCGATCCTCGATCCCACCGGCATGGGCGAGACCCGCGAGGACAAGCTCGGCTTCTACCGGCAGGCCCGCGACCAGATCCGCGACCGGCTGATCGGCCGGTTCGGGCCGCCGACCGAGTAACCGCAGGGAAAGGGACACCGATGACCGCATCGGACGTGGTGGCGCGCTACTTCGCGGCGTTCAACGCCGGCGATATCGACGGCATGGTGGCCTGCGTCACCGACGACGTGGCCCACCACGTCAACGAGGGCCAGATCCGCGAGGGCGCCGCGGCGTTCCGCGCCTTCTGCACCCACATGGCGGGCTGCTACGCCGAGACCCTGACCGACCTCGTGATCTTCGAGAACGGCGACGGCACCCGCGCCGCCGCGGAATTCACCGTGAACGGCACCTACCTCGCCACCGATCCGGGGCTGCCGGAGGCAAAGGGCCAGACCTACCGCCTGCCCGGCGGGTCGTTCATGACCCTGCGCGACGGGCGGATCAGCCGGGTGACCACCTACTACAACCTCGCCGACTGGCTGCGGCAGGTGTCGTGACGGTCGATGTGCGGCCCCTGACCGGCGCGGACCTGGCCCGCCGGCTGCCGGACGTGGCCCGGCTGCGGATCGCGGTGTTCCGCGACTGGCCCTACCTCTACGACGGCGATTTCGACTACGAGCACCGCTACCTCCAGTCCTACCGCGACAGCCGGGGCGCGATCCTCGTCGGCGCCTTCGACGGCGACCGGATGGTGGGCGCCGCCACCGGGACCCCGATGGAGGATCATGCCGAGGACTTCGCCGCCGCCTTCGCCGGCCGGCCCGAGGCGCTGACCGACATCTTCTACTGCGCCGAAAGCGTGCTCCTGCCCGACTGGCGCGGGACCGGGATCGGGCGGCGGTTCTTCGACCTGCGCGAGGCCCATGCCCGGGCGCTCGGCCGCCGCCACGTGGCGTTCTGCGGCGTGGTCCGGCCCGACGGCCACCCGCTGCGGCCCGAAGGCTACCGCCCGCTCGACGGGTTCTGGCGGGGCCGGGGCTATGCGCCGCTGCCCGGGGTCGTGGCCGCGTTCCGCTGGAAGGACATCGACCAGCCCGCCGAAACCCCCAAGCCATTGCAGTTCTGGATGAAAACGCTTTGACCCTGCGCCTCTCCGCGATCGCCTACCATGTCACCGCGCTTCCCGGCTGGGCGGCGCAGGAGGCCAAGATGGCGCCCCTGCTCGACGGCGCGGACATCGCGCTGCTGCCGGAGTATGCCGGGCTGGAGGCGGCGCTGCTGGGCGGGGAGCGGCCCGCGTCGGCGGTTGGCTGGCGCGACCTCGCCGCCGACCGGGCGGCGGACTGGGAGGCTCAGCTCGTCCACCTCGCGCGGACCCGCGGCTGCTGGATCGCCGGGGCGACGATCCCCGCGCGGACGGAGCGCGGGGTGGTGAACCGGGGCTTTCTGGTCGCGCCCTGGGGCGAGGTCCACCATCAGGACAAGCTCATCCTCACCCCCTACGAGCGAGAGGTGCTCGGGATGGTCGCGGGCGAGGGCCTGACGGTGATCGACACCGTGCCGGGCCGGTTCGGAATGCTGATCTGCTACGACAGCGAGTTCCCGCTGCTGGCCCGGGCGCTGGCCGAGGCGGGGGTCGAGATCCTGCTGGTGCCGTCCTGCACCGACCTGCCGGCGGGGCAGACCCGGGTGCGGCAGTCCTGCCGGGCGCGGGCGATCGAATCGCAGTGCCAGGTGGCGCAGGCGCCCCTGGTGGGGGCGGTGCCGGCCTGCGAGATCATCGACGCCGGCACCGGCCGGGCGGCGCTGTTCGTGCCCCCTGACCACGGGCTTCCGGCCGACGGCATCCTCGCGCAGGGCGCGACCGACATGCCCGGCGCGGTCACCGCGACGGTGGACCTCGGCGCCGTCCTCGCCGCCCGGCGCGACGGGCAGGTCGGCAACTTCGGGCACTGGCCGGAACAGGAGGGCGCCGCCGCCTCGGTCCGGGTGCTGGCGCTCTGACTCGATTCCCCCTTGAAAAAATGCGGATTGCGGCGCATTTAGCGCGACATCCGGGCGCTGACCCGGCAATCCCGTGCTGGAGACCCCATGGCCAAGGAAGAACTGCTCGAATTCCCCGGTGTCGTGAAGGAACTCCTGCCGAACGCGACATTCAGGGTCGAGCTGGAGAACGGCCATGAGATCATCGCGCACACGGCAGGCAAGATGCGCAAGAACCGGATCCGGGTTCTTGCCGGCGACAAGGTGCAGGTCGAGATGACCCCCTACGATCTGACCAAGGGTCGGATCAACTACCGCTTCAAGTAAGGTGACGCCGCCGCGGCTGATCCTTGGCTCCGGGTCGCCCCGGAGGCTGGACCTGCTCGCCCAGATCGGCGTGACCCCCGATGCCGTCCGCCCGCCCGAGATCGACGAGACCCCGGCGCGCGGCGAACTGCCCCGTCCCTATGTCCGCCGCATCGCGGCCGCCAAGGCCGCCGCGACCGAGGCGGAGGGCGATGACGTGGTGCTGTGCGCCGACACCACCGTGGCCCTCGGCCGCCGGATCCTCGGCAAGCCCGAAACCGAGACCGAGGCCCGCGCCTTTCTCGCTGCCCTGTCGGGCCGGCGGCACAAGGTCATCACCGCGATTGCGGTGCGCCGGGGCGGCACCATCCGGCTGCGCGACGTGGTCTCGACCTGCCGGATGAAACGGCTGTCGGAGGCCGAGATCGCCGGCTACCTCGCCACCGGCGACTGGCGCGGCAAGGCCGGTGGCTACGGCATCCAGGGGCCGGCCGGGGCGCTGATCCCGTGGATCTCGGGGTCGTTCACCGCCGTCGTCGGCCTGCCGCTGGCCGAAACCGCTGCCCTGTTGGCGGCCGCCGGCTACCCGGTCTGGGGGCGGCCGTGAAGGGTCGCGAGATCCTGCTCGACACCCTCGGCGGGGTCGAGGCGGCGGCGCTGATCGTCGACGGTCGGCTGGAGGACGTGCTGATCGATGCCCCCGACCGCCTGCGCCCCGGCGCGATCCTGCGGGCGATCTGCGACCGGCCGATGAAGGGCCAGGGCGGGATGACCGTCCGGCTGCCGGACGGGGCGAGCGGTTTCCTGCGGCAGGGCAGGGGCCTGTCGCCCGGCCAGCCGCTGCTGGTGCAGGTCACCGGCTTCGCCGCCGAGGGCAAGGCGGTGCCGGTCACCGCCAAGGTGCTGTTCAAGTCGCGCTACGTCATCGTCACCCCCGAGGCGCCGGGGCTGAACATCTCGCGCCAGGTTTGGGACGAGGACGAGCGCGTCCGCCTGCACGATCTCGCCGCGCCGCTGCTGCCCGCCGAGTGGGGGCTGATCCTGCGCTCCGCCGCCGCCGGGGCCGACCCGGACGCGGTGGCCGCCGACATCGCCGGCATGGTGGACCTTGCCGGTGCCGTCCTCGGCGACGCCGCCGGGGAGGTGCCGGAACTGCTCACCGAAGGCGACACCCCGCGCGAGATCGCCTGGCGGGACTGGGACGGCCCCGTGCGCGAGGGCGGTTTCGCCGCCGCCGGCGTGCAGGACGCGCTCGCCGCCCTGCGCGACCCGGTGATCGACCTCGGCCCCGGCCGGATGAGCGTGGAGCCGACCCGGGCGCTGGTCGCGGTCGATATCGACACCGGCGGCGACACCTCGCCCGCCGCCGCGCTGAAGGCCAACCTCGCCGCGATGAAGGCCCTGCCCCGGGCGCTGCGGCTGCGCGGGCTGGGCGGGCAGATCGTGGTGGACGCGGCGCCGATGCCCAAGGGCCAGCGCCGGCAGGTCGAGGGAGCGCTGAAGGCGGCGCTGCGGTCCGACCCGATCGAGACCGCGCTGGCCGGCTGGACCCCGCTCGGCCACCTCGAACTGCGGCGCAAGCGCGAGCGGCTCCCGGTGGTGCCCCGGCTGCCGGAGGACCTCTGATGGCCTGCCCAATCTGCGCCAGGCCCGCGACGGATCGCTACCGCCCGTTCTGCTCGCGCCGCTGCGCCGATGTCGACCTCGGGAAATGGCTCGGCGGCGCCTACCGGGTGCCGTCGCAGCGGGTCGAGGACGCCGAGGAG
>JBFKOW010000087.1:0-13949 GCA_041628615.1 Paracoccaceae bacterium
CCGCGAGCGTCACGATGTCCGGGTCGAAGACCGCGCGGGTGCTGGCGGTATCGAGTTCGACGAGGGCCAGCCCGCAGGCCATCATTTCCTTCGGGACAAGCGAATAGTTCGTCGCCGAGAGGCAGATCCCGATATCGCAGCGGTTGTAGAGGGCGGCGAGCTCCTCGGGCGCCAGCACACCGTGATGGAATGCCGGCAGCGGGAAGGCCGCGACCGGAGGGGCGGACTGTCCGAAGAAGTGAACCTCTATCGGCGCCCCCTGGCGGCCGAGTAGTTCCAGCGCGGCGAGAACGAGGCCGACGCAACGCCGTTCGGTATGGGTGCGGGCGTAGACGGCGATGCGGACCGGACCAGGCCGCCCGACGGCGAAGCGGGCCTCCTGGGCGTCGGGATCCGCGATCCGGTAGATCTCGGGATCGAAGGCAAGGTGGAACGATCGCGCCCAGCGTCCGTACCGTTCGCGCATCAGCGTTTCGAGCCATGGGCCGGCGCAGATGCAGCCGAAATCGAAACCATAGGTCCGTTCCGCCAGCAGCGAGGACGCGCCGGTGGCGTGGAATTCGGATTCGTGATCCTGGACGAAGTAGCATTTCGCCGCGAAGCCGCGCGCGCGTTCGACGGCATAGGCCGTGGTCCAGGAGGTCGCGACGGCGATGTCCCCCGTCGCGCGGAAGAAGCCGTCCTCGACGAAAGCGACCCGCGCCGAGACGCAGTTGAAATTCTTGACGATGTCCTGCCAAGCGGCTTCGGCGTCCCGGTGGTGATGCGCCTCCTCGATCCAGATGGTGCATCGGTGTCCGGCGGTCTCCATCGCCCGGATCATCCGGAAGATCGTCGCGTGGCCGCCGCCGCCGATGGTGAAGTCCGGGATGACCCAGTGCAGCGACAGAGTGTCCGCAGACGGCTCGGCCTGCGGCGGGTCGGCGGGAAGCCGATCGCCGTCGGACGCGCCCTCGACGACCCATCGCGGCAGTCCCGACGCGCTCGAGGCCGCCGGGTCATGGACCAGCCTCATCGCGCGGCTGGGATGAGCGCGCCGCCGCTCCTTGCGGCCGAAGACGACGTAGTGGACGAAGGGGTTGATCCCGGCCTCGGCGATGTCGGCGTAGCTGTCGAGGTAGAACGACGTGGAGAACTCGGCGTTCGGGTCCCGTCGCTCGCGCCAGCCGACGGTCATGAAATGGGCCAGCTGCGCCTCGTCGTCGCCCTCGACGTCGCCGTAGGTGGCGCGGTACCAGGCGGCGTCGAAGTCCGCCCGGACCGCCCTGGTCTCTTCTTCGAGGGTGGCGGCCCTTGCGGCGGGCGCAGGGCGCCGACCGAGGACCTCGTGCACCAGCGGGTTGATCCCGGCGGCGCGGAGGTGCGGCCGGGCGGAAAGCGCCGCCTCGGTCGAAAACGCCGCCGACGGATCGCGGCCCTCGGTCCATCCCACCCGCATGAAGTGGTCGAGCGCCGCCGCGTCGTTCATGTCGCTGAGGTCGGGATTGCATGCCCGGTAGAAGCCGGCATCGAAATCCGGCGCGACAAGGCGATAGGTCGCGGCGCGGCTCCGCACCCGCTCCGCCAGCCGCTCCGTGCCGCCGCTCTCGATCCGCGCCACGAGCGGGTTGCGCCCGGACGCGGCCGCCGCGGCGTTGACCGCCGCAAGGTCGGCGAGCGAGAGGTCGGGCGAGGGATCGATCCCCTCCGCCCATCCCGCGACAAGCCACCACGACACGACCGCCCGCGCCGACAGCGCGCCGAGCTCCGGCCGCAGGGCGACGACATGCTCCCGCGAGACGAACGGCGCCGCGAGATCGAGGAACTCCGCCCGGCAATCGACCGTGCCGGTCCGGCCCCAGCGGCTCAGGTGGACGGTCCGGTTCTCGGACCTGCCGTGGCGCAGAAAGTGCTGGAACGGATCGATGCCCTGCTCGGCCACGTCCCGGTTGACTTCGAAGTAGGCATCGACCGAGAAGTCCGGCGCCGGATCCCACGAGTTCCGCCAGCCTTGCTCGCGGTAGTGGTTCCAGAGTTCGTCGTCAGTCCGTTCAGCCAGCGCGGGGTGCATGAACCGGTAGAACTGGGGGTCGAAGCCCCCGACGCCTTCAAACCCGGACGAAAATTCCGTGCGCCCCAGCAGTTTCCTGCCCCCCGACCCGAGCCTGCGCCACAACCACAGCGGTATGACAGGCGTTAATGCGGTGAGGGTTCGGGGAAGGTCAAGCGGTTTCACGCCGCCCCGGACCCGCCGGCCAATCTTCGCCATCCCGGTCATCGGCGGGGGCAGGCCGGCCCGCCCCACCCCCGTTCCGCGCGCGATCCGAGCCACGGCGGGATCGCCGTCAGGAAGCGCTTGCGCCCGGACGCCCCTGCGTGGTCGGCTGGGATCACGCCGGACAGACTGTGGGGACGAGGGGCGATGTCGGAAATACTCAGGAATCGGTGGCGCGGTCGCGGGCTGGACCTCGACGGCCCGGACCCCGTGGCCGATGCCGCCGCGGTGGCCGGGCTTCTGGCCCGGTGCCCGGCGCACGGCCCGACGCCGCTGCATCACCTGCCCGACCTCGCCCGCGAGGCCGGGGTCGCCGAGGTCATGCTGAAGGACGAACGCGGCCGGATGGGGCTTGGCAGCTTCAAGGCCCTCGGCGCCGCCCATGCCATCGCCCGCGAGGCCGCGGCGGCGCGGGCGGCGGCGGGCGGCGGCGACTGGGCCACGGCGCTGGCCGGCCGCACCTTCGTCACCGCGAGCGCCGGCAACCACGGCCTGTCGGTCGCCGCCGGCGCGCGAGTCTTCGGCGCGGCGGCGGTCATCTACCTTGCCGAGGCCGTTCCGGAGGGTTTCGTCGCGAGGCTCAAATCCCTCGGCGGCACCGCGGTCCGCGCCGGGGCGACCTACGAGGCCAGCATGGCGGCCGCCGCTTCGGCCGCGGCGGCGAACGGCTGGACGCTCTTGTCGGACAGTTCCTGGCCCGGCTACGCCGAGCTGCCGCTGCGGGTGATGGAGGGCTACCTGCAACTGGCCGCCGAGGCCGCGGCCCAGGCCGGCGCCGCCCCCACCCACATCCTCCTGCAGGCCGGGGTCGGCGGCCTGGCGGCGGCGGTCGCCGCCCATGCCCGCGCCACCTGGGGCGACGCGCCGACGATCATCGTGGTCGAGCCGGAGGCCGCGCCGGCGCTGTTCGAGGCGATCCGGGCGGGCCGCATCGTCGACACCGCAGGCCCGGCCTCGGCCATGGGCCGGCTCGATTGCAAGACCGCATCGCTGATCGCGCTGCGCGGCCTGTCGCGGGACGCCGACCTGTTCGTCACCATCACCGAGGCGGAAGGCGAACGCGGCGCCGCGCGGCTGGCCGAGGCGGGGCTGGCCTCCACCCCGTCCGGCGCGGCCGGGATTGCCGCTCTGCTCGCCGGGCTCGACCTCGGCTCCGACGCGCGGGTGCTGGCGATCCTGAGCGAGGGGCCCGCCGATGGCTGACCGGACGCTGGTGTTCCCCGCCGCCGAATACCGCGATCGCACCGGGAGGCTGCAACGGGCGATGGACCGCGCCGGTCTGGCCGCGCTCCTGCTGACCGCCCCGGCGGACGTGTTCTACGTCACCGGCTTCCTGACCCGGTTCTGGGAAAGCCCGGCGCGGCCCTGGTTCGTCGTCGTCCCCGCCGGCGGCGCACCGGTGGCGGTCATCCCGGCGATCGGCGCGGACCTGATGGGCCGCACCTGGATCGGCGACATCCGCACCTGGGACGCGCCGAACCCTTCGGACGACGGGGTGAGCCTGCTGGCCGGAACGCTGTGCGACCTGACCGGCGACGCGGCGCGGATCGGCGTGCCGATGGGGCCCGAAACCCATCTCAGGATGCCGCTGGCGGATTACGACCGGCTGACCCGGGCCGTCGCGCCGCGCCGCTTCGTCGATGCCACGGGTCCGGTCCAGCGGGTGCGCGAGATCAAGTCGGAGGCCGAGATCGGCCGCATCCGTGCCGCCTGCGCCATCGCCGGGCGGGCGTTCGACGCGGTGCCCGGCTTCGCCGCGGCGGGCCGGCCGCTCGACGCCGTGTTCCGCGACTTCCAGCAGGCGCTGCTGCGGGCCGGGGCGGACTGGGTGAGCTATGTCGCCGGCGGTGCCGGGCCGGACGGCTATGGCGACGTGATTTCGCCCGCCGGGCCCGTGCCGCTGGCCCGGGGCGACGTGCTGATGCTCGATACCGGGGCGGTGAAGGACGGCTATTTCTGCGACTTCGACCGCAATTTCGCCATCGGCCCCGCCTCGGACGCCGCGCGGCGGTGCCATGCCGCGCTCTGGCAGGCGACCGAGACGGCTCTGGCCGAACTGCGGCCGGGGATGCGGGCCTGCGACCTGCACCGCCTGCTGGTGACTGCGCTCGACCGCGCCGGGGCCGCGCCGGGCGGCGGCAGACTCGGCCACGGGCTCGGTCTCACCCTGACCGAGTGGCCTTCGGTGACGCCCCGCGACGAGACCGAACTGCGCGCCGGGATGGTGCTGACCCTGGAGCCGGGCGCCGTGGTCGCGCCGGGGCGGATCATGGTGCACGAGGAAAACATCGTGCTGCGCGAGACCGGGCCGGAACTGCTGTCCCCCCGCGCCCCGGCCGAATTGCCCGAGATCGGACGATGACCGGGTTTCCGTACGACCTCGCGCCGCCGCCGGAGACGCGGCTGGGGCTGATCGTGCTGCGGGCCGACGAGACCATCGAGCACGACTTCCACCGCCTGTTCGATCCGGCCGCCGTGCGGCTGCACGTCACCCGGATCCCGTCCGGCGACAGCCTGACCCCGGACAGCATCGCCGCGATGGAGGCCCGCCTGCCCGAGGCCGCGGGCCTGCTTCCGGCCGGAACGGAATTCGCGGCGATCGGCTACGCCTGCACCTCGGGAACGATGCAGATCGGCGCGGACCGGGTCGCCGCGCTGGTGCGGCAGGGGGCGGCCACGGCAGCGGTGACCGACCCGCTGAGCGCGACACTGCGGGCCGCCGCGGCGCTGGGCCTGCGCCGGGTCGGGGTGGTGTCGCCCTACATCGTCCCGGTGGCCGAGGGCCTGCGCCGGGCGCTGGAGGCCGGCGGGCTGGAGGTGCCCGGGACCCTGACCTTCGGCGAGGAGGTGGAGGCGCGGGTGGCGCGCATCGATCCGGCCTCGATCGCCGCGGCCGCGCGCGCGCTGGCGGCGCGGGGCGGGCTCGACGGCGTGTTCCTGTCCTGCACCAACCTGCGGACCCTCGACATCATCGGCCCGCTGGAGGCCGACCTGGGGCTGCCGGTGCTCAGCTCCAACACGGTTCTGGCGTGGGACATGACCCGGCTGTCGGGGGGCCGGACGGCGCCCGGCATGCCCGGACGGCTGTTCACGCACTGACGTGCCGCCGGCGGGTCAAGACAGGCGGGACCGGGCCCGCTCCGGGCACCCGGCTGCGCCGCGGCCGCCCTGTGACGGATCGCGGCCTTTGGGGCCAAACCCCGGATATCGTTTCCGATTCTTCCGATCCGCCTTGGAAATGCCGCAATTCCGCCGCGGTTCCGCCGCCATCGCGCGGGACACTTTTCCTGCTTGGGGGCACGTTCGCCCGGAGACCCATCCTCCGGGCCGGTCCGAAAGGCAGGCTTCCCATGGCCAAGCGTTCTCCTCCCGACGATCCCCCGCCCCGCCGGCCCGACAAGGACGGCCCGAAGACCCCGCCCGGCACCGCCGCCAAGACGCGCGCCGCGAGCGGGTCGGGCCGGAAGCCCGGGCCGGAACCGGACAAGCCGGTCGTGTTCAAGGATTTCGCCAGTATCTGAGCCCGCCCCGATGCGGGCTCTGGCGTTTCCGGGGCCGCGGCCTATCCTGCCGGCATGGCGGCAGTGTCGACCCTTCCCAATCTCGGCCCGGCGACGGAGGCGGCGCTTGGCGCGGTCGGCATCGGGTCGGCCGAGGCGCTGCGCGAACTGGGCGCCGATGCCGCCTATCGCCGCTTGCTGGAGGCCGGCCACCGGCCCCATTTCATCGGCTACTACGTGCTGCACATGGCGCTGCAGGGACGGCCCTGGAACGATTGCCGGGGCGCCGAGAAGGCGGCGCTGCGCAGGAGCTTCGACGCCCTCAAGGCGGCGGCGGGGGCGACGGTGCCGACCGGAATCGAGGCCGAACTGGAGCGGTTCGGGGTCGGTGACCCGGCCCGGCGACGGAAGCGACCAGACCGCGCTTGATCCGGCGCCGCCCGCGCATATGTGAATCGGATGAACATGCAGCAGGACATCGACACCGAACTGGCGCGGATCCGGCGCGTGGCGTGGCGGATGGATGCGCTGTTCTTCGTGCCGGGCACCAACTTCACCCTCGGTCTCGACAACCTGCTCGGACTGATCCCGGTGATCGGCGACGCCGCGGCACTGGGACCGTCGGTCTGGATCGTCTGGAAGGCGCGGCGGCTGGGGGCGACGCCGGGGGCCATCGCCTACATGGCCGGAAACCTCGCGCTCGACTTCCTGATCGGGTCGATCCCGATCGTCGGCGACATCTTCGACGTCATCTACAACGCCAACATCCGCAATTACCGTCTGCTCGAACGCAACCTCGCCCGGGTCGCCGCACAGGCGCGGGACGTGTCCGTGGACCCGCGCGCCGCCTGACGCCTTCCCCGCCACGGAACGATGGTGTTTGATCGTCCCGGGGGTGAAGGACATGCCGCGACGCAACCAGGCCAGACCCGGCAAGAGCCCCGAGGACCGCCTGCGGGCCGCCTCGCGCGCCTATGCCGCCGAGGACCCGGAGACCGCCGCGCGCCTCTGCCGTCCGCTGATCGGACGCAGGCTCGGCCTTCAGGACCGGGCCGCGCTGGCGCGGCTGCTGTCGCTTCTGGGCGATCCGGCCGCCCGGGCCGAACTGGCGGCGGCCGAGGCCGCGATCGCGGCCGCCCGCGCCAGCACCGATCCGGGCACCCGCGGCGAGCTTGCCCGGGCGCTGGTCCTGCTGGACCGCGCGGACGAGGCGCTGCCGGTCCTGGCCGCGCAGCTTCGGGAGGCTCCCGCGGACCGCGACTCGGCGATGCTGGCGCTGCGGCTCCACCTCGATGCCGGGGACGCCGGCGCCGCGCTCGATGCCCTGGCCCCGGTCTTCGACGCGCTCCCCGATCCGACCCGTCCCATGCTGACCGTGGCCAAGGTGCTGGGCCAGGCCGGCCACCGGGCCGAGGCGTTGTCGCTGCTCGACCGGGCGGCAAAAGGCGCGGCGGGGGGATCCGCCGAACTGGCCCATGTCCGGGCCGGGATCGAGGGTCGCGCGCCGTCCGGCCAGGGCCGCATGGCGACCGAGATTTTCGACGCCTTCGCAGAGGATTACGACGCGAACCTCGCGCGGATCGAGAACAACGGACCGGCGATGATCGCGGCGCTTCTGGCGGCGGTTTCCCCGCCGAGGGGCCGGGTTCTCGACGCCGGCTGCGGCACCGGGCTCTGCGCCCGCCTGTTGCGGCCCCACGCGACCCGGCTGACCGGCTGCGACATCTCGGTGCCGATGCTGGAGAAGGCCCGCGCGAAGAGGGCCTACGACGCGCTGGCGCGGTCCGACCTGTCCGAGCCGGCGACCCTGCCCGCGGGGCCCTTCGACCTGATCGTGGCGGCAGACGTGATGACCTATTTCGGCGACCTCGCCCCGGTGCTGCGCGGGCTGGCCGGGGTGCTGGCGCCGGGCGGATGGGTCGCGTTCACCGTCGAGGAGGCGCCGGAGGGCGCCCCGGTCTTCGGCCTGGCGGCCTCGGGGCGCTACCGGCACCGGGCCGACGGGCTCGGGGCGATGCTGGCGGCAGCGGGGCTCACCGCGCCGCGGCACAGCCACAGGGCGACCCTGCGCACCGAGTTCGGGCAGCCGGTGCCGGGGCTCGCCGTCGCGGCGCAGCGGCTGGCGCTGTTCGGATAAACACCGCCTGCCGCAACGAAACGGGGCCGGTCCCGCCGGACCGGCCCCGCTGCGATCGGTCTTGACCGTTGGTCAGCCGACCAGTTCGAGACCGGAGAAGAAGAAGGCGATCTCCTGCGCCGCGGTCTCGGGGGCGTCCGAGCCGTGGACCGAGTTCTCGCCCACCGAGTTGGCGAACTCGGCGCGGATGGTGCCCGGCGCGGCGTCGGCCGGGTTGGTCGCGCCCATCACTTCGCGGTTCTTCGAGATCGCAGCTTCACCCTCGAGAACCTGCACGACGACCGGGCCGGAGGCCATGAACTCGCACAGTTCGTCGTAGAACGGGCGCGCCTTGTGCACGGCGTAGAACTCGCCGGCCTGCGCCTTGGTGAGCTGGATCCGCTTCTGGGCGACGATCCGGAGGCCGGCATCCTCGAACTTGGCGTTGATCTTGCCGGTGAGGTTGCGGGCGGTGGCGTCGGGCTTGATGATCGACAGGGTGCGTTCGGTGGCCATGGGACTGCTCCTTGTGGCGGTGTGCGGATTGGCGTCGCGGGTAGCACGGGGCGGCCGCGATGAAAAGCCGGGCCGGTGCGGTCTTTTCCGGCCGGTCTTTTCCGCCCGTCGCCGCTCTGCTAGGGCGCAGCCATGCTGCGGATCGACGACATCTCCTACTCGGTCGAGGGCCGGCCCCTGATCGAGCACGCCTCGGCGGTGATCCCCTCCGGCCACAAGGTCGGCGTGGTGGGCCGCAACGGCACCGGCAAGACCACCCTGTTCCGGCTGATCCGCGGCGAACTGGCGCTCGAGACCGGCAGCATCGAGATGCCCCGCGGGGCGCGGATCGGCGGCGTCAGCCAGGAGGTGCCGGGATCGGAAGTGTCGCTGATCCAAACGGTGCTGGAGGCGGACACCGAGCGGGCGGCGCTGCTGTCTGAGACCACCGACGACCCGGCCCGGATCGCCGAGATCCAGACCCGGCTGGCCGACATCGACGCCTGGTCGGCCGAAGCGCGGGCGGCGACGATCCTGCGGGGTCTCGGCTTCACCGAGGCCGAGCAGCAAATGCCCTGTTCGGCCTTCTCCGGCGGCTGGCGGATGCGGGTGGCCCTGGCCGCGGTGCTGTTCTCGGCGCCGGACCTGCTACTGCTCGACGAACCGACCAACTACCTCGACCTCGAAGGGGCGCTGTGGCTGGAAAGCTACCTCGCCCGCTATCCGCACACGGTGCTGGTGGTCAGCCACGACCGCGGCCTTCTCAACCGCGCGGTCGGCGGGATCCTGCATCTCGAGGACCGCAAGCTGACCTACTACGGGACCCCTTACGACAGGTTCGCCGAGGTCCGCGCCGCCCGGCTGGCGGTGACCGAGGCCGAAAACGCCAAGGCGAAGGCCCGGATCGCCCACCTGCAAAGCTTCGTCGACCGCTTCCGGGCCAAGGCATCGAAGGCGGTGCAGGCCCAGTCGCGGCTGAAGATGATCGACCGGATCAAGCTGATCTCGACGCCGCAGGAGGCGGCGCTGCGCCGCTTCAGCTTCCCCGAGCCCGAGGACCTCGCCCCGCCGATCGTCGAGATGGAGGGTGCGGCGGTGGGCTATGGCGGGCCGCCGGTGCTCGACCGGCTGTCGCTGCGGATCGACCAGGACGACCGGATCGCGCTGCTCGGCCGCAACGGCGAGGGGAAATCGACCCTCTCGAAGCTTCTCGCCGGCAAGCTGGAGGCGTCGAAGGGGCGCGTGGCCCGGTCGCGCAAGCTGCGGGTCGGCTACTTCGCACAGCACCAGCTCGACGAACTGCGCCCCGAGGACAGCCCGCTCGACCACCTGCGCCGGGCGCGGCCCGACGAGGCCCCCGGACAGTTGCGGTCGCGGCTGGCGGGCTTCGGGCTGACCGCCGACCAGGCCGACCTGCCGGCGGCCCGGCTGTCGGGCGGCCAGAAGGCCCGACTGTCGCTGCTGCTGGCCACCCTCGACGCGCCGCACCTGCTGATCCTCGACGAGCCGACCAACCACCTCGACATCGAGAGCCGCGAGGCGCTGGTGGAGGCGCTGACCGCCTATACCGGGGCGGTGATCCTGGTCAGCCACGACATGCACCTGCTCGGGCTGGTGGCCGACCGGCTCTGGCTGGTGAAGGACGGGCGGGTGGCGCCCTACGACGGCGACCTCGACGCCTACCGGCGCATGCTCCTGGGTCAGGATCAGCCCGCAAAGCCACAGAAACAAATCGAAAAACCGGAACCGGCCCGGCGCAACGAGCTGTCCGCCCTGCGCTCGGAGGTCCGCAGGTGCGAGGCCCGGGTGGAGAAGATCGAGGAGATGCGCGCGAAACTGGCCGCAAAGCTCGCCGACCCCGCGCTCTACGAGGACGGCAAGGCCGGCGAACTCGCCACCTGGAACCGCAAGTACGCCGAGGTGATGGAGGGACTGGAGCGGGCCGAGGGCCTGTGGCTGGCGGCGCAGGAACGGCTGGAGGCGGCGGACCGGTCCTAGTCCGGCCGGCGCTTCATGACGATCACCTTGCGGTCCGGGCTGCGCTCCGACGCCGGGTGATGCGCGGTCTCCAAGACCCCGGCCAAGCGGCGGGGCGCGTGGGTCCTGCCCGGTTGAGGGTGGAGTCGAGGTGGATCCCGACGAGTCCCATCGCCGCGTCGCGCGCCGCGACGATGCAACCCTCGGGCGGCAGGTCCCGGTCGAAGGTCGCGATGATGTCGTCGGTGCTCCGCGCCGGGTCGATGGACAGGCCGTGGTCGGCGTTGACCGGCGGCCCGACCCGGCCGCAACGGGCCGCCACCAGCGGCCGCAGCCGGACCCCGACAGCGGACGAAACCGGATCGGGCGCGATGCCGGGCGGCGATTGTTGACGATGGGCCGACAGGGCGAGTTCGCTGCCCCTACTGTCCCGCAATGACCGCTTTGAGAAAAACCCGGGCTCACATAATCTTGGACAGCCTCGCCCGTCATGCCGGCGGGCGAGGCAGTTTAGGGGGTAAACCATGAAGACAAGCCTGCTTTGCGCTTTCGCGCTGACGACGGCCGTCGCGTCCGCGATCGATGCCGCGACCTTCGAAATCACGGCCACCGAAACCGGCGGCAACGTGGTCATCAACGGAACGGGTAGTCTCGACCTGACCGGGGCGATATTCTAGGGAACCGATACCGCACCCATCGGGAGCATGAGCCCCGCTGGCGGTTTCCTCGCGCTTGGACAGGGAAGCTACGACTACTACGGGGCCGCGATCAACGATCTTGCCTTCGGAACCGGCGGATTCGCCAGCGACGGGGGCAATGGGTCGGGCGGGCCGGTGGGTTTCTTCGCGCTTGCGGACCTGTTCTATGTCCCGGCAGGATACACGTCGCTTGCCGGGATCAACGGGTCATCGACCTACACCGGCCAGAGCTTCGCCAGCCTCGGACTGACCGCCGGCACCTACACCTACAGCTTCCTCGGCAACAGCATCGAACTCAGGATCGGCGACACCCCGGCGGTGCCGGCGCCGGCGGCGCTGTGGCTGTTCGCCACCGGGCTCGCCGGTCTGGCGGCACTGCGGCGGCGCCGGGACCCGGCCTGACGGCACACAGGGTGGCGGCGGGAGGGCGCGGGCGGCAGAAGGCCGTTGCTCTTGCGCCGAAGCCGTGGTTCTGAGGCGGGATGGACACGGCGTTCCTCATCACCGCCTTCACGACCCTGTTCGTCATCGTCGACCCGATCGGCCTGACGCCGATCTTCGTCGCGATGACGCAGGGGATGACCCCGGCGGCCCGCCGCCGCATCGCGATCCGGGCCTGCCTGATCGCCGCCGCGATCCTGACCGCCTTCTCGGTCTTCGGGGAGGCGCTGCTGGGCGGCATCGGCATCTCGATGCCCGCGTTCCGGATCGCCGGGGGCGTGCTGCTGTTCCTGACCGCGCTCGACATGCTGTTCGAGCGGCGCACCGCGCGGCGCGAGGGCAAGGCCCACGACGACGACCCGGCCCACGATCCCTCGGTGTTCCCGCTGGCGATTCCGCTCCTGGCCGGGCCCGGGGCCATCGCCACGATGATCCTGCTGACCGGCCAGACCGGCGACGCCGCGGGCTTTTCCGCCGTGCTGGCGGTGATGGCGGCGGTGATCGGCGTCACCTTCCTGTTCTTCCTCGCCGCGCCGCCGATCGAGCGGGCGCTGGGCCGCACCGGGATCGTCGTCGTGACCCGGCTGCTCGGGATGCTGCTCGCCGCGCTGGCGGTACAGTTCATCCTCGACGGATTGAAGTCTTTCGGATTCGCCGGCTGAGCCTACATTAGGGCCATGACCGGAGATCAGATCGCCCAACTCGCCTATCTCGGCCTTCTCGGCGCCGCCATCGCCGGTTTCTACTTCGCGCAGACGGCGCAGAACATCGGCAAGACCCTGCAGCAGGCCCTTGCCTGGGTGCTGATCTTCGTCGGGGCCATTGCCGCGGTGGGGCTGTGGCAGGACGTCCGCGGCACCGTCAGCCCGCAGCAATCGGTGCTGTCGGAGAACCGGATCGCGGTGCCGCGCAGCTTCGACGGCCACTACTACCTGACCCTCGCGGTCAACGGCGTGCCGGTCGAGTTCGTCGTCGATACCGGCGCCACCGAGATGGTGCTGACCCGCGAGGACGCCGAGCGGATCGGCATCGCGGTCGACGACCTGTCCTTCATCGGCTCCGCCCGCACCGCCAACGGCGAGGTGCGCACCGCCGCGGTCTGGCTCGACGAGGTGCGTCTCGGCCCGCTGGTCGATACCGGGGTCCGGGCGGTGGTCAATGACGGCGACCTGTTCGGGTCGCTGCTGGGGATGGGCTATCTCGGCCGCTTCGACCGGATCGAGATCTCGGGCAACGAACTGATCCTGACCCGCTGACCGGCGGGCGCGGTTTCAGGTCTCGCTCTTCTTTTCCCAGCGCCCGGCTTCCTGCGACCAGTACTGCGCCGACAGCCCGGCCTGGGTGAGGCCGCGCCACTGGTCCCGGGCGAACTGCACCGCGGCCGGGTCATGGCCGTCGAACAGGATCGAGGCCCGCTCCAGCGTCGTCACCTCGTCGGCGCGCACCGGCGCACCCGCCACCGCCATCAGCGCCGTCGGCGCGTTGCCCGGCGGATCTCCGGCGACGGTGAGCAGCACTGGCTGGCGGGCATCGTGATCGCCGCCGGCGCGGCCGTGGGGCAGGAACCCGTCCTCGGGTCCGAGCCAGAGCTGCGCGTCCAGCCTGTCGGCGGTATCCGCGTCGGGACAGCGCAGTTCAACCCGCCATCCCGCCGCCAGCGACTTGCCGAGCAGGACCCGGACGGTGTCCTCCAGCCCGCTCCGCGTCAGGTGGTAGAAGTAGACGCTGCCCATCAGCCCTCCGGCGCGGCACGCGGATCGTAGGTGCCGACCGACCAGATATGGCCTTCCGGATCCGCGATCGAGAAATTCGAGCCGCCGTAGTCCTGTTCGGCCAGCGGCATCAGCACCCGGACCCCCTCGGCGTCCCGGACCCGCGCCCAGCACGTCTCGAGCTCCGCCAGGCTGTCGAGAACGGCGTAGACCGTGGTCGTCTCGCGCCCGCCGATCTCCTGCGGGTCGGCCATGAAGGCGTCGAAGGCGTTGTCGGTGCTGCCGGGTCCGAAGATCATCATCCCGTCGCCCAGCCGGACCTGGGCATGGGCGATGCGGCCCTCCGGATCGCGGAACACCGCATGCTCGGCCAGCCCCAGAACGCCGGTCATGAAGCTCAGCGCCGCCTCGCAGTCGCGGTAGCGGGTGGCGGGAATCAGCATCGCGGCCCCCCTTTCGACCCCGATTCTATCACGCCGGGCCGGATTCGAACCGGTCGGCGATCAGCCGGTCGAGCGTCATCACCCCCCAGCCCGTCGCGCCCTTCGGCGCAAGGTCGGTGTCGGCGGGGGTCGAGGCCACGCCGGCGATGTCGATATGGGCCCAGGGCAGGCCCTCCTTCACGAACCGGGCGAGGAACTGCGCCGCGGTGATCGACCCGGCGGGCCGGCCGCCCACGTTCTTCATGTCGGCGATCCGGCTCTTGAGCATCTCGTCGTAGGCCGCGCCCATCGGCATCCGCCACGCCCCCTCGCC
>JBFKOW010000088.1:0-13765 GCA_041628615.1 Paracoccaceae bacterium
CTGCTCGGCAGGCTGGACGACCTGCTCGCCGCGATCTCGGCGGACGGGACGCTGGGCCGGCTGCAGGCCGACTGGTTGCAGATCGACCAGGGCGATGTCGTGGCCGATTGCGTGAAGCCCCTGCCCCTGTCGTGACCCCATGACCCAGGAAGGACCGCCCTCATGACCCGCCGATCCCGCCCCGTCGCGACGCTCGCCGCGATCCTTGCCGGCCTCCTTGCCGCCGCCGGACTGTCCCCGGCCCCCGGTCAGGCGGATAGCCACGCGGTGATCCGGGTCGGCACCGAGGGGGTCTATCCGCCCTACAACTTCGTCGGTGACGACGGCAAGCTCGCGGGCTTCGACATCGATGTCGGCACCGAGGTCTGCGCCCGCGCCGGGCTGACCTGCGAATGGGTGGTCAACGACTGGGACTCGATCATCCCGAACCTCGTGGCGGGCAATTACGATGTGATCATCGCGGGCATGTCGATCACCGAGAGCCGGGACGCGGTGATCGACTTCACCGAGACCTACGGGCTGCCCGACGCCTCGACCTACGCCGCGCTGTCGGCCGATCTCGACCTCGCCACGGCCCGGGTCGCGGTGCAGGTGAACACCGTGTCGTCGGCCTACATCGCCGGGACCGGCGCGGTCATGGTGGAGTATCCCGACCCGGACGACACCGTCGCGGCGGTGCTGGGCGGCGAGGCCGACGCGGTCTTCGCCGACCGGGAATACCTGCAACCCTTCGTCGACCAGACGCCCGGCCTCGTGTTCCTCGGCGGCGACGTCTTCATCGGCGACGGCACCGCGATGGGCGTCCGGGAGAGCGACGCGGCGCTGCGCGAGACCCTGAGCGCCGCGATCCGGTCGATGAAGGAGGACGGAACGCTGAACCGGCTGATCGAGACCTGGCTGCCCGGCGCGGCAACCTTCTGAGGCCGGACGGAGAAAACGCTTTGGGACTGGCAGGATCACGGGCAGGGCATTATCGTCGCTCCCCGGAACCGGTCCGAACCACAAGCGCGACCGGGATCAACACAGGGAGACCGACATGAAACTGACTTTGACCACCGCCGCCCTGGCGCTTGTCGCCGGGATGGCCCTGGCCGACGGCCACTCCGTGGTGCGGATGGGCACCGAGGGCGCCTATCCTCCGTGGAACTACATCAACGATGCCGGCGAGGTGGACGGGTTCGAGCGCGAACTGGGCGACGAGCTTTGCGCCCGCGCCGGGCTGACCTGCGAATGGGTGACGAACGAGTGGGACTCGATCATCCCGAACCTCGTCAGCGGCAACTACGACACGATCATCGCCGGCATGTCGATCACCGACGAGCGGGACGCGGTGATCGACTTCACCCAGGCCTACACGCCGCCCGATCCCTCGGCCTACCTCGCGCTGTCGGCGGACGTTGACCTCGAAGGCGGCGTCGTGACGGCGCAGACCGGCACCATCCAGGCCGCGTTCGTGGCCGAACAAGGCTGGACGCTGGTGGAATTCGCCACCCCCGAGGAAACCATCGCCGCCGTCATCAACGGCGAGGCCGACGCGGTGCTGGCGGACAAGTCCTACCTCTCGGGCGCGATGGAAGGCCGGCCCGAGCTGGTGATGCTCGAGCGCGAGGAGATGATCGGCGGCGGCGTCGGCATGGGCTTCCGCGAAAGCGACGCCGAGCTGCGGGCCAAGTTCGACGCGGCCATCGACTCGATGAAGGCCGACGGCACGCTGAACGCGCTGATCGAGAAGTGGGAAGTGGCCTCGCTGTTCTGATCCGCGCCGAGGCGAACGAAACGGGCGCCGGGCCGGCAGGGCCGGGCCGGCGCCACCGGATACGGGGTCGGCACGCACCGCCCCGACCAACGAGGGGGACGCGTCATCTTTGGATTCTGCACCGACCCCGCCGCGCTGGGCGACCTGCAGTGGATGCTGTGCTACCTGACCACGGGCAAGCACATGGCGCTCTACTGGGCCTTCGTGACGGTCCTGACGCTGCTGGCGATCACCGCGCCGCTGGCGCTCGCCTTCGGCTTCGTCGGCGCGATGGCGGCGCGCGGACCGGCGCCGGTGTCGTGGCTGGGACGGGGCTACATCGCCATCGTCCGGGGCGTGCCCGACATCGCCTTCTTCCTGTTCTTCGTGATCGCGCTGGACCAGTTCTTCGAATGGATCCGGCACGAATGGAAATGCCCCGACTGGGATCAGCCGATCCGGCAGGGCAACGATTTCATCGTCTGCACCGAGGCCAAGCTGCCGCTGGGCAACGCGCCGCAGTGGATGCACGAGACCTACGGCTTCATGCTGGCCGCGCTGACCTTCGCCATCGTCTTCGGCGCCTTCGCCGCGAACGTCCTCTACGGCGCGATGCGGGCGGTGCCGCGGGCGCAGATCGAGACCGCCGAAGCCTACGGCATGTCGCACCGGCAGGCGTTCTGGCGGATCCTCGTGCCGCAGATGTGGGTCTATGCCCTGCCCGGCCTGTCGAACCTCTGGATGGTGCTGATCAAGGCCACCCCGCTGCTGTTCCTGCTGGGCGTCGAGGACATCGTCTACTGGGCGCGTGAACTGGGCGGGACCAAGACGCCGCAGTTCACCGACTACCCGCATGGCGACTGGCGGGCGTGGTATTTCCTGTTCCTGCTGGTCTTCTACCTGGCCTTCACGCGGGTTTCCGAGATCGCGCTGGGCCGGATCATGGCGCGCCTGACGCGCGGACAGGCCACCGCCGGCGGCGAGGCCCAGCGCAAGGTGGCGGCATGAGCTGCATCGAGACCATCCAGGCCTATGGCCTGCGCTCCATCGGGATCGGCGAACGGCTGCTCCCGCGAGAGGGCTACACGCTCTGCGAGCATTTCACCCTGATCGGGTCGGGGATGATCTGGAACGTCTATTTCGGCCTGCTGGCGCTTGCCTTCGGCTTCTTCCTCGCCACCGCCTTGGCGATGGGCAAGGCCGCCTCGAACCCGTGGCTGCGCAAGCCCTCCGAATGGTTCATCTTCGTGTTCCGGGGCTCGCCGCTGTTCATCCAGTTCTTCTTCGCCTACTTCCTGTTCCTGTCGCTGAAGTCGCAATTCGCCTTCTTCGACGCCTTCACCTCGGCCTGGCTCGGGGCGCTGATCGTGCTGTTCCTGAACACCGCGGCCTATTCCGGCGAGATCTTCTACGGCGCCTACCTGTCGATCCCGAGGGGCGATCTCGAGGCGGCGGACGCCTACGGCTTCTCGGGCTGGTCCAAGTTCCGCAAGATCACCTGGCCGACGATGCTGCGGCTGGCCTGGCCGGCCTACACCAACGAGGCGATCTTCCTTTTCCACGCCACGACGCTGGTGTATTTCTCCGGCTTCCCGGCGTGGCAGCAACGCGGCGATGCGCTGTATTACGCCAACTTCTTCGCCGACAAGACCTTCAACCCCTTCGTGCCCTACCCGATCCTGGCCTTCTATTTCATCCTCCTCACGCTGACGCTGATCGGCCTGTTCGGGCTGATGAACCGTCGGCTGAACCGGCACCTGCCACAGGACCGCCGGGCAAGGATGCGCGTGCGGCCCGTTCTTCTCCGGTAAGAGACCCACCCCATGTCCTGGCTCCACGAGCACCCCGAAATCCGCAGCCTCCGGGTTGCCGCCGCAGACCTGAACGGCATCGCCCGCGGCAAGCGGATGCCCGCGTCCTCGGCCGACGAGGTGTTCGCGAAGGGCACCCGGTTCCCGTTCTCGGTGATGAACCTCGACATCTGGGGCGAGGACATCGACGACAGCCCGCTGGTCTTCGAGGCCGGCGACCCGGACGGGGTGCTGATGCCGACCGAACGGGGCTTCCTGCCGATCCCGTGGCTCGACACGCCCTCGGCGCTGCTGCCGATCTGGATGTTCCGCGAGGATGGCCGGGCATTCGACGGCGACCCGCGGCAGGCGCTGGCGCGGGTGCTGGAGCGCTACGCGGCGAAGGGGCTGATCCCGGTGGTCGGCACGGAGCTGGAATTCTACCTCGTCGACGACAGCGGCACCGACCTCAAGGTCCCGCCCTCGCCCCGGTCGGGCAAGCGGCGGCCGGGGGCCGAGATCCTGTCGCTGCGGGCGCTCGACGCCTTCGACACGTTCTTCAGCGATCTCTACGACGGCTGCTCTGCGATGGGCATCCCCGCCGACACCGCGATCTCCGAGGCCGGCCTCGGCCAGTTCGAGATCAACCTGATGCACGTGCCCGACGCGCTGCGCGCCGCCGACGACGCCTGGCTGTTCAAGATGCTGGTGCGCGGGCTGGCCCGCAAGCACGGCTTCGCCGCGTCGTTCATGGCCAAGCCCTACCCGGCCTATTCCGGCAGCGGGATGCATGTCCATGTCTCGGTGCTCGACAATGCCGGCGGCAACATCTTCGCCGACGGGTCGGACGCCGGCAGCCCGGCGCTGCGGCAGGCCATCGCGGGCTGCCTCGCGGCGATGCCGGGCTCCGGGCTGATCTTCGCGCCGCACGGCAATTCCTACGACCGGCTGGTGCCCGGGTCCCATGCCCCGACGGGGGTGTCCTGGGCCTACGAGAACCGGACCACGGCGATCCGGGTGCCGGGCGGCTCGCCGCGGGCGCGGCGGCTGGAGCACCGGGTGGCGGGCGGCGACGTGAACCCCTACCTGATGCTGGCCGCGGTGCTGGGGGCGGCGCTGATCGGGATCGAGGACGGCATGGCCCCGCCCGACCCGATCACCGGCAACGCCTACGACCTCAAGCTGCCGCAGATCCCCGGCACCTGGGGCGCGGCGATCGACGCCTTCGAGGCCGACCCGCTGATCGAACGGATCTTCCCCGCCGAACTGATCCGCAACCTGGTCGCGACCAAGCGGCAGGAACTGCACTACTTCAGCGAGCTCAGCACCGGCGAAAGGGTCGACCTCTACCTCGACACCGTCTGACCGCCTGACCGGCGGCCCCGCGCAGGCCTCTCGGCCCCGCTTGCGCCGGTCCTGCGCCCGGCCTACATGGGATCGTCCAATTGACTGGTGATCCATGAAGATCGGTATCCTTCTGACCGGCCATGTCCCGGAGGCGCTGGCCCCGGAACTGGGCGACTATGACGGGATGTTCATGTCGCTGCTGCGCGGCGAGGACTTCTCCTTCGAAACCTGGAACGTGGTCGACATGGTGTTTCCGCCGGGCCCCGAGGCGGCGGACGGCTGGCTGATCACCGGATCGCGGCACGGCGCCTACGAGGACCTGCCCTTCATCCCGCCGCTCGAGGACTTCATCCGCGCCGCCCACGCCGCGGACCGGCCTCTTGTCGGCGTCTGCTTCGGCCATCAGATCGTCGCCCAGGCGCTCGGCGGCAAGGTCGAGAAGTTCCCCGGCGGCTGGTCGGTGGGACGGCAGGGCTACAACTGGCAGGGCAGCACCGTCCACCTCAACGCCTGGCACCAGGACCAGGTCGTCGAGCGGCCCGAGGGCGCGACCGTGGTCGCCTCCAGCGATTTCTGCGCCAATGCGGCGCTGCTCTACGGCGACCGGATCTTCACCGTCCAGGCCCACCCGGAATACGGCCCGGCGGAACTGGGCGGGCTGATCACGCACCGCTCCGCCGCGGTGGAGCCCGACCGCGTCGCCGCGGCGCGCGAAACCCTCGCCGACCCCCTCGACAGCGCCGAAGTCGGCCGGATGATGGGCCGGTTCTTCCGTGAAAGGCGGATCGCATGAACAACCTTCAGCGCCTGCCCGCCGCGGCACAGCTCTACGTCGACAACCACCCGCTCGACGAGGTGGAGTGCGTGATCGCCGACCTGCCGGGCATCGCCCGCGGCAAGGCGGTTCCGGCGGCGAAATTCGACCGCATGGCCCATTTCCACCTGCCCAACTCGATCTTCTTCCAGACCATCACCGGCGACTGGGGCGACGAGGCGGCGGGCGACGACTGGACCGAGCCGGACATGATCCTGAAACCGGACATGGAGACGGCGACCGCGGCCCCCTGGGCCGATGACGGGACGCTGCAGGTGATCCACGACGCCTTCGACCAGAAGGGCCGCCCGGTGCCGATCGCGCCGCGCAACGTGCTCAAGCGGGTCTGCAATCTCTACCGCGAGAAGGGCTGGACCCCGGTGGTCGCGCCGGAGATGGAGTTCTACCTGATCGGCCGCAACATCGACCCGTCGAAGGCGATCCTGCCGATGACCGGTCGCACCGGCCGCCCGGCCGCCGCCCGGCAGGCCTACTCGATGGCCGCGGTGGACGAATACGGCCCGGTGATCGACGACATCTACCACTTCGCCGAGATCCAGGGCTTCGAGATCGACGGCATCACCCAGGAAGGCGGCGCCGGGCAGGTCGAGATCAACCTGCGCCACGGCGACCCGGTGAAGCTCGCCGACGAGATCTTCTACTTCAAGCGGCTGATCCGCGAGGCGGCGCTGAAGCACGACTGCTTCGCCACCTTCATGGCCAAGCCGATCGAGGGCGAGCCGGGCAGCGCGATGCACATCCACCACTCGGTGATGGACGCCAAGGGGCGCAACATCTTCGCCGGGCCCCACCGCGGCGAGACGGACGCCTTCTTCCAGTTCATTGGCGGCCTGCAGGAACACCTGCCGGCGGCGATCGCCCTGCTGGCGCCCTACGTCAACTCGTTCCGGCGCTACGTGAAGGACCACTCGGCGCCGATCAACCTCGAATGGGGCCGGGACAACCGGACCACCGGCATCCGGGTGCCGGTCTCGGACGCCGACAGCCGCCGGATCGAGAACCGACTCGCGGGGATGGACTGCAACCCCTACATCGGGATCGCCGCCTCGCTGGCCTGCGGCTACCTCGGGCTGCGCGACGAGATCCGCCCGGACAAGCGCTATCACGGCGACGCCTACGAGGCCGAGGACGAGATCCCGCGCGGGGTCTACGCCGCGCTCGACCTGTTCGATGCCTCCACCGCCCTGCAGGAGGTGCTGGGCCCCGAGTTCTGCCGCGTCTACAGCGCCGTGAAGCGGGCCGAGTACGACGAGTTCCTGCAGGTCATCAGCCCCTGGGAGCGGGAACACCTCCTGCTGAACGTATGATCCGGCGCGTCCCGACGCGGGAGGCAATGGGCGGAGGCGGCCTGTGACCTCGGCGCTTTACCGCAACGACCGGCCGGCGACCTATCCGGACAGCTGGTACACGGCCAGCACCGACCTGCCGGCCGAGCGTCCCGCCCTGCTGGGCGAGAAGACGGTGGACGTGGCCATCGTCGGGGCCGGCTACTGCGGCCTGACCGCGGCCCTGACCCTTGCCCGCAAGGGCTATTCCGTGGCCGTGGTCGAAGCGCACCGGGTCGGCTTCGGCGCCTCGGGGCGCAACGGCGGGCAGGTCGGATCGGGGTTCAACCGGGACCAGCGCTGGCTGGCCCACACCCTCGGCGCCGACACCGCCCGCAAGCTCTGGTTCCTCGCCGAGGAGGCCAAGGCCCTGGTCCGCGCGCAGGTGGCCGAGCACGCCCCGGACGCCCGCTACACCCCCGGCGTGTTGCATGGCCAGTGGACAAGCGCCGGCGTCGACGAGGACCACCGCTACGCCGATTTCCTGGCCCGCGAATACGGCTACGAGACCGAGCCGCTGACCGCCGCGCCGTTCCGCGAGATCTGCAATTCGCCGATCTACCAGGGCGGGGTGCTGGACATGGGCGCCGGGCACCTGCACCCGCTGCGCTACGTTCTCGGCCTCGCCCGCGCCGCCGAGGCCGCCGGGGCGGTGATCCACGAACGCACCGAGGCGCGCGAACTGGCGCCGAACCTCGTCCTCACCGGGCAGGGACGGCTGCGGGCGCAGCACATCCTGCTCTGCGGCAACGGCTACCTGCCCGACATCGACCGGCGCTATGCGGCGCGGGTGATGCCGATCAATTCCTTCATCGCCGCCACCGCGCCGCTGGGCGACCGGGCCGCGGCGGTTCTGGCCCGCGACGTGGCGGTCGCCGACGACAAGTTCGTGGTCAACTATTTCCGGCTATCCGAGGACCGGCGGCTGCTGTTCGGCGGGCGGGAGAGCTACACCATCGGCTTCCCGCGCGACATCGTGACCGCCCTGCGGGCGCGGATGGAGCGGCTGTTTCCGCAACTGGTCGGGGTGGCGATCGACCATCACTGGGGCGGCACGCTGGGGATCACCATGACCCGCCTGCCCTACCTCGCCGAGGTGCGGCCGGGAGTGCTGGCGGCGGGCGGGTTCTCGGGGCACGGGGTGGCGATCTCGACCCTTGCGGGACAGATCCTCGGCGAGGCGGTGGCCGGACAGGCGGAACGCTTCGACCTGATGGGCAAGCTGCCGGTGCCGCAGTTCCCCGGCGGCGCGCTGGCCCGGGCGCCGCTTCTGACCCTCGCGATGACGTGGTATTCGCTGCGCGACCGGCTGGGCATCTAGACCGGCCGCCCCGGCGCTTGCGGCCCGCGCGCCGCGGACGGCGCGGGGGGCACGGGTCGCGGGCCGCCTCGGTTACTTCCCGGGTTTGCCCATCCGGGCCAGCTTGGCCTGCAGGGCGGCGAGTTCGGCCTTGATCTCGTCAAGGTCCTCGCTGCCCGACCCCTCGCCACTCGCGGCAGCTTTTCCCCCGCCCCCGCCTATCATGCCGCCGGTCATCGCCTTCATGAAGGCTTCCTGCTGTGCGCGCATCGCGTCGAACCCCGGCATTCCCGCCAGCGGGTTGGCCCGGGTCATGTTCTCCATCATCCGGGTCTGGCCGTCGCGCAGCATGTCGAAGGACATGGCGAGGAACTGCGGCACCACCGACATCGACTGGGTGGTGTAGGAGCGGACAAGATCGGTCAGCACATCCACCGGCAGCACGCTCTCGCCGCGGCTTTCATGCTCGGCGATGATCTGCAGCAGGTATTGCCGGGTCAGGTCGTCGCCGGACTTCAGGTCGACGATCTGGACCTCGCGGCCGTCGCGGATGAAGGCCGCGATATCCTCCAGCGTGACGTAATCCGAGGTTTCCGTGTTGTAGAGACGGCGGCTCGCGTAACGCTTGATCAGAAGCGGCTTTTTCTCGTCAGCCATCGGCCGTCTCTCCCTTCGGCTGGGCCCTCCGCGCGGGCGTCTGTCGCGGTGCGGAAAAGCCTACGCCGCAGTTGCGAGAAAAGGAAGCCCCCGCGGCGCCGCAGCGTTCCGCCTCAAGGTCCTGCCCGAAACGCCGCCCGAAACGCCGCCCGAAACGCCGCCCGAACCGCCGCCCGATCTGCGGCCCGATCTGCGGCCATGTGCGGCTGCGTCACATACCCCGCGACCGCCCGACCCGCTAACCAAAGCCCAATCTCGACTTGACCGACCCGGACCCTGCCCATGTCCAATACCGCACTCGTCGCCCGCCTGCAGAAGATCGTCGGCCCGCGCCACGTCAAGACCGGCGCCCGCGCCACCGAACGGTTCCGCAAGGGCTTCCGCTCGGGCGAGGGCGAGGCGCTGGCGGTGGTGATCCCCGGCACGCTGGTCGAGATGTGGCGGGTCCTGCAGGCCTGCGTCGAGGCCGACACCATCGTCATCATGCAGGCGGCCAACACCGGGCTGACCGAGGGGTCGACGCCGAAGGGCCGCTACGACCGTGAGGTGGTGATCCTGTCGACACTGCGGATGGACCGGATCGAGCTTCTGGACGACGGAAGGCAGGTCCTGAGCCTGCCCGGCGGCACGCTCTACACGCTGGAGAAGCTGCTCAAGCCGCTGGGCCGGCAGCCCCATTCGGTGATCGGGTCCTCCTGCATCGGCGCGTCCGTCGTCGGCGGCGTCTGCAACAATTCCGGCGGCGCGCTGGTCCGGCGCGGGCCGGCCTTTACCGAACTGTCGCTCTATGCCCGGATCAACGCGGCGGGCGAACTGGAACTGGTCAACCACCTCGGCATCGATCTCGGCAACGACCCCGAGGAGATGCTGGCGCGGCTCGACCGGGGCGACATTCCCGCCGATGCGATCCACCGCGACGCCGGCCGGGCCTCGGACGACACCTATCCCGAGAAGGTCCGCGCGGTGGACGAACCGAGCCCGGCGCGGTTCAACGCCGATCCCCGCGGACTGCACGAGGCGAGCGGCTCGGCCGGCAAGGTCGCGGTCTTCGCGGTGCGGCTCGACACCTACCCCGAGGAGACCGGGGCGCGGGTCTACTACGTCGGCACCGACGATCCCGCCGCCCTGACCGCGCTGCGGCGGCGGTTGCTGACCGACCTGCCGGAACTGCCGATCAGCGGCGAATACCTGCACCGCGACTGCTTCGACGTGGCCCGCCGCTACGGCAAGGACACGCTGCTGATGATCCACTGGTTCGGCACCGACCGGCTGCCGCTGTTCTTCGCGATCAAGGGCGCGCTGGACGCCCGGCTGAACAAGCTCCCGTTCCTGCCGAAGAACCTCGTCGACCGGGTGATGCAGGGCCTGTCGGCGATCCTGCCCGAGGCGCTGCCGCCGCGGATGCTGGAATTCCGCAAGCGGTTCGAACACCACCTGATCCTCAAGGTCTCGGGCGAGACGGCCGCGGCGACCGAGACGATCCTGACCGAAACCGTGGGTGCCGGGGGCTGGTTCCTCTGCGACGCGGCGGAGACCGGCAAGGCGATGCTGCACCGCTTTGCAGCCGCGGGCGCCGCGGTGCGGATGCACGCGGTCAATCCCGGCAGCACCGAGGACGTGCTCGCCCTCGACATCGCGCTGCGCCGCAACGATCCGGACTGGGTGGAGGATCTGCCCGAGGAGATCCGCAAGGATCTCGTGGTCAGCCTCTGCTACGGCCACTTCCTGTGCCACGTGTTCCACCAGGACTACATCGTGAAGAAGGGCGCGGACCCGGAGGCGATCAAGAAGAAGATGCTGGCGCTGCTCGACGCGCGGGGGGCGGAATACCCCGCCGAACACAATGTCGGCCACCTCTACGCCGCCAAGCCGGCTCTGGCCGAACACTACCGCAGCCTCGATCCCACCAACTCGTTCAACCCGGGCATCGGCAAGATGTCGAAGGCGCGGAACTACGGGACCGCGGCCGAGTAGCGCGCGGCCCGCGGCCCGGAACGTCGGGGCCTCCCCACAAAATAAGAACGGGCCCGGCTGAGCGGACCCGTTCCCACAAGGGTGACCGGAAAGGGAGGATGACCGGCCGATCCTTTGTGTCCGGAGATTACTTCGCGGCGGCCTTCTTGGCGGCCGAGGTCATCTCGTCGGTGGCTTTCTTGGCAGCCTTCGCCATGTCTTCCGAGATGTCCTTGCCGGCGGCCATCAGCAGCTCGAGGGTCTCGGTCTGGACCTTCTTCGCGATCTCGGCGAAGGCGGCCATGTGCTCGGCGGCGGACTCGGCCGACGCGGAGGCGAAGTCGGTCATCGCCTTGGCGTAGTCGGCCGGCTCCGACTTGGCTTTGGTCATCTCGGTCAGCTTCGCCAGGGTGTCCTGGGTCCACTTGGCGCTCAGGTCGGCGCTTTCCTTGGCAGCCGAGATCGACACGCCCGACAGCTTCTCGGCGAGGGTCGCCTGGGTCTTGTAGGCGTCTTCCATCGCTTTGGTGTCGACGGGGAACGCGCCCATCATGTCTTTCATGATGGCGGTGAAGTCTTGGGTTTTCGTCGCGGCCATTTCAGTGATCCTCTGGGTAGGTGTGGCTTGAGAGTCTGTTCGGTTCAGTCGTTCCTGACGGGCTCGCCCCGCCATCTGCGGCTGACACATAGATAGATGCTGCACCGCAGCATTGCAAGGATTTTCTGCGGTGCAGCATAAGAAATCCGGCGCGGATTCCTCAATGCAGCAAGAACAATGGCTTAGTCGCCGCGTTGCAGCACGTCAGCCGGTCTTGCCCGCCACGACATAGGTTCCGGGGGCCGGGCAAAGCGGCGGATGCTCCGAATCTCCCGGGGTCCGGGCGGGCACCTGATCGCCGGATCTGGCGGCCAGCCACGCGCCCCAGCGCGGCCACCACGACCCCTCGTGCTTCTCGGCGGCGGCATGCCAGTCCTCGGGGGTGAGCCCGAGTTCGGGATTGGTGTAGTGGCCGTATTTCTTCTTCGAGGGCGGATTGATGATGCCGGCGATGTGGCCGGATTCCGCGAGAATGAAGGTCTTGTCCTTCGACCCCATCTTCTGGATGCCGCGGTAGGACGAGCGCCAGGCGGCGATGTGGTCGGTCTCGCAGGCGATCGCGCAGACCGGCACGGTCACCTCCTCCAGCCGGGCGGTGCCGCCGGCAACCTCGAAACCACAGGTCGCGAACTGGTCGGCCTGGCACAGGCCGCGCAGGTATTCCACCGCCATCTTGCCGGGCAGGTTGGTGCCGTCGCCGTTCCAGTAGAGCAGGTCGAAGGCCGGCGGCGCCTCGCCCATCATGTAGCTGCGGATCGCCGGCTGGTAGATCAGGTCGTTGGAGCGCAGGAAGCTGAAGGTCCGGCTCATGTAGAACTTGTCGAGGATGCCCGCGTCGGCCACCTCGGACTCGATCCCGTCGACGAAATCGTCGTCGAGGAACACGCCCACCTCGCCCTGGTCCGAGAAGTCGGTGAGGGTGGTGAAGAAGGTGGCGCTGTTCACCGAGGTGTCCTTGCGTTGCTTCATCAGCGACAGGGTCAGCGACAGGGTGGTCCCGGCGATGCAGTAGCCCACGGCGTTGATCTTCTCGGTGCCGCAGATCGCCTTCACCTCGCGCATCGCGGCGAGGTAGCCGTCCTCGATGTAGTCGCCCATCCCGGTGTCCCGGTAGCCGGGATCGGGGTTCACCCAGGACACCACGAAGACGGTAAAGCCCTGGTCCACGATCCAGCGGATCAGGCTGTTCTGGGGCTTCAGGTCCATGATGTAGAACTTGTTGATCCACGGCGGGAAGATCAGCAGCGGCGTCTCGTGCACCGTCTCGGTCGTCGGCGCGTACTGGATCAGTTCGAACAGGTGGTTGCGGTAGACCACCTCGCCCGGCGTCGTCGCGAGGTTCTCGCCCACCTTGAAGGCGTCCTTGTCGGCCAGCGTGACCACGAGGTTGCCGTCGTTCGCCTCCAGATCGCGGACGAGGTTCTCGAGCCCCTGCACGAGGCTTTCGCCCTCGGTCTCGAGCGCCTTTTCGAGCGCGTCGGGGTTGGTGCCGAGAAAGTTCGTCGGGCTCATCATGTCGACGATCTGCTGGCTGAAATAGGCCAGCCGGCGCTTTTCCTTGTCGTCGAGTCCCTCGACCTCGCCCACCGCCTTCTGCACCGCCTCGGCGTTCAGCATGTATTGCTGCTTGATGTAGTTGAAATACGGATGCGTGGTCCAAAGCGGGTTGGAGAACCGCCGGTCGGCCGGGGTCTCGTCCTCGGGGGCGGTCAGGGTTCCCGCCGCGAGGGCGGCCTGGGCGTCCGCGAAATGCTTGAGCGTCGTGCCCCAGTAACTGACCTGCTGCTCGATCAGCTTGCCCGGGTTGTTCATCATGTCGGCCCAGTACTGCGCCGCCGCCTTCATGTAGAGCGCCTGGCTCGGTCCCTGCAGCGCGGGCGGCACGTTGCGCCGCTTGGAGATCGCCTGGAGGAACCTTTGGGTCAGTTCCTCGATCCGGGCCAGATTGGCCTCGAACACCTCAAGATTACGGGCTTCAGTCTCGGTTTGGACAGAATCTTGTGTTGTCATGTCGAAAGTCGGCCCTTATTTTGCAGTGCAGCATGTGCCGCCGGGGAGACAGATCGTCAATGCGACGATTTGCGACGCCATGTTCGACGAGACTAACACGCTAGGGACCCGGCGATGAAGTACATGATAGCCTATGACATGATGGAGACCGTCAGGACCACGAACCAGTGGCTTGGCGCGACCGCCCGCGCGATGGGCTCCTACCCGGCCGTCGC
>JBFKOW010000089.1:0-13652 GCA_041628615.1 Paracoccaceae bacterium
CCCCGGCGCCACCAACGCCAGTTCCGGGATCCACGTCGCGCGGCAGGATTCGACGCCGATGGTGCTGTTCGTCGGCCAGATCGCCCGGTCGGACCGGGACCGCGAGGCGTTCCAGGAGATCGACTACCGGGCGATGTTCGGCGGGCTGGCCAAGTGGGTGGCCGAGGTCGATAGCACCGAGCGGCTGCCGGAATACGTCGGCCGGGCGTTCTCGGTCGCGACTGCCGGGCGGCCGGGGCCGGTGGTGCTGGCGCTGCCCGAGGACGTGCTGTCGGCCCGGGCCGAGGTGCCCGACATCGCGCCGCCCCTGATCGAACTCGCGCCGACCCTGGCCGGGGTCGCCGCCGACGCGGTGCAGTGGCTTGCGGCGGCGGAGCGGCCGCTGGTGCTGGTCGGCGGGCCGCACTGGTCGCCCGAAGCCGCCGCCGACCTCGCCCGCTTCGCCGAGACCCAGCGGCTGCCGGTGACGGTGGGGTTCCGGCGGCAGGACTACCTCGACAACCGGCACCCGAACTACGCCGGCGACCTCAACGTCGGGATGAGCCCGGCGCTGGCCGCCCGGCTCGGGCAGGTCGACCGGCTGATGGTCATCGGCTCGCGGCTCGGCGACATCGAGACCCGCGGCTACACCCTGATCGACCCGGCCGCGCCGCATTGCCGGATCCTGCACGTCCATGCCGATCCCGACGAACCGGGCCGGGTCTACCGGCCCGAACTGGCGGTGACAGCCGACGCGGTGAGCTTCGTCCGGGCGCTGGCGCAGGTGCCGGCGGCGGGGCCGGGATGGCCGGACTGGACCGCGGCGGCGCGGGCCGACTGCCTCGCATGGCGCGTGCCGCAGCCCAGCCCGGGCGCGGTGCGGCTCGAGGAGGTCGTCGGCTGGCTCTCAAAGCATCTGCCCGAGGACGCCATCATCACCAACGGCGCGGGCAACTACGCCGGCTGGCTGCACCGCTACTTTGTCTACAAGCGGCACGGCACGCTGATCGCGCCGACCTCCGGGTCGATGGGCTACGGCTTCCCCGCCGCCATCGCCGCCGCCATCGAGCACCCGGACCGGACCGTCGTCAGCCTCGCCGGGGACGGCTGTTTCCAGATGACCCTGAACGAGATGTCGACGGCGGTGCAGCATGGCGCCCGGCCGATCGTGGTGGTGGCCAACAACGGCCGCTACGGCACCATCCGGATGCACCAGGAAAGGACCTATCCGGGCCGGGTCTCGGGCACCGACCTCGTCAACCCGGACTTCGCCGCGCTGGCGCGGGCCTATGGCGGCCACGGCGAGGTGGTGGCGGACGGCGCCGATTTCCCCGCCGCGTTCCGCCGCGCCGCCGACAGTGGCGTCCCGGCGGTGATCGAGCTGCGGCTGGACCCCGAGGCGCTGTCGACCGGCGCCAGCCTCGGCGAGACCCGCGCAGCCGGGCTGGCCCGGTAGGGCTGACTGGGCTGGACAGGCCGGGCTGGACGGGCCGACTGGACTGAGCGAACTGAGTGGACTGGACGGGCTGGGCCTGCCGGACGGGCCGGACGGGCCGGCGGCGGACGGGCGCTAGACCCCGGGCGCGCACCGGAGCCCGGCGCGCCGGTCCGGCACGGGTCGCGTGGACCGGACGCGGCGGCCTGATGCCGCGCGGTGCCGGACGGCACCCCGATGCACGTTCCGACGCGGATCGGCGCGAGTGTGGCGCGCCGCCCCCGGCTCCGGGGCGGGGCGCGGGCGGCGCGGGCTCAGGCGGCCTCGGCGCTCAGGTTGTCGGCATTCTCGAACACGAAATGCATCAGGTCCGCGGGATCGGCGGTGGAGAAGTCGATCTCGCCCGCCGCGTTGCCGGCGACGTCGACCAGCGACAGCACCGACCCGTCGACGAAGCCCATCTGCCAGTCCGGCAGCTGCCGCGTCGCGATCGGCCCGCGTATCATCACCGTCACGTCGGTGTGGCGGGTATCGCGCCGGATCCGGCCGATGACCTCGTCAAGCGCATCGGCGCTGCCCTCCAGATACTGGAGAAAGTGCCCCTGTTCGCGGTGCAGGAACCCGGTGACCCCGACCATGAGATTGTTCCTCGAACAGGACGCGAGGATGGCGTTGTTGTTCTCCGGCGTGTCGGGGACAAGCGCGCGGGAGTGGTAGAGCAGGCATTCGAGGGGCATCGGTTCGTTCACTTCGGTGTGGGCCTTGGGTTGCCCGGACAGTGCGCCCGAATGCCTAACAAACCGTTATCACGCGCCGACAGCCGCGGGCCGGGTCAGTATTCGACCCCCTGCTGCGCCTTCACCCCGGACCGGAACGGATGCTTGACCAGTTCCATCTCGGTGACGAGGTCGGCGGCCTCGATCAGGTCCTCGTGGGCGTTCCGGCCGGTCACGACCACGTGGGTCATCGGCGGCTTCTCGGCGGTCAGGAAGGCCACGACCTCGGCGACGTCGACATAGCCGTAGCGGATCGCGATATTGATCTCGTCGAGCAGGACCATGCGGTTGGCCGGGTCGCGGATCAGGTCCTTCGCGGTGGCCCAGGCGGCCTGCGCCATCTCGGTGTCGCGGGCCTTATCCTGGGTCTCCCAGGTGAAGCCCTCGCCCATCGTGTGGAACTGGCAGAGGTCGGAGAACCGCGCCAGGATCAGGTCGCGTTCCCCCGTCGACATGCCGCCCTTGATGAACTGCACCACGGCGCAGGGCATCCCGTGGGCGATGTGGCGGAAGATCATCCCGAAGGCGGCGGTGGACTTGCCCTTGCCCTTGCCGGTGTGGACGATGATCAGCCCTTTCTCGGCGGTCTTGGTGGCCATGATCTTGTCCCGCGCGGCCTTCTTCTTGGCCATCTTCTGGGCGTGGCGGGCGTCGTCGGTCTGGTCGGTCATCGCGGGCTCCGTGCTGTTGTCGGCGCATCTTTCCCCGTGACCCGGCGGCGCGGATCGGGCATCCGGCGGGTCGGGTCGGTCAGGGGGCAGCCATGCGCATCTTCTCGGTGTTTCTTCTTCTCGCCTATGTCGGGGTGGCGGCGGCGGCGAGCGGGTTCTGATCCGTCGGCGGCGGTCACGGCGCGCCCTCCTCGCCAAACCGCTCGCCGGCGCCGGTGCGCTTGGGCAGGTGGGCCGCCGTCAGCGCCCAGGGCAGGTGCTCGTCCCAGTGAAAGTTGACGCCCGGTTCGAAATCCGCCGGATCGTCCAGCAGCGCGGCGTAGAAATGGATCTCGTGCGGCAGTTGCCGGGTCTCGTAGGCGACGGGCGCGCCGCAGGTGGCGCAGAAATGCCGGGTGACGCCGGGCGAGCTGTGGTAGGTCGCCGGGGTGGCGCCGGTCCAGCGCCACTGTCCGTGGCCGACCCCCATGAAGGTGGTGAAGGGGCTCGCCGTCTGCCTTCGGCAGCTGTCGCAATGGCAATGGCCGCGCCAGTTCTCCGGGCCCTCGTAGGCGAAGGTGACCGATCCGCACAGGCAATGGCCGGTCTTCATCGGCGGTGCTCCTCGATGCGGGCGCGGGCGGAGTTCGACCGCGGCTGCCAGAGCCCGCGCTCGATCGCCTCGGACAGCCTTTCGGCGATCTCGCGCAGCGCCGGCGGGTTGTGCGCGGCGATGAAGCCGCGGGTGTCAGGGTCGGCCAGGACGGCCTCCTCGACAAGGTCGAAATGGTGGTTCCGGACCGCGCCGGTGGTGGCGGCGAAGGCGAAGAGGTAATCCACCGTCGCGGCGATCTCGAAGGCGCCCTTGTAGCCGTGCCGCTTCACGCCCGCGATCCACTTGGGGTTGACGACGCGGGACCGGACGACGCGGGCGATCTCGTCCTCCAGCGTGCGGATGACCGGCCGTTCGGGCCGCGAGTGGTCGTTGTGGTAGACCGGCCGGTCGCGGCCCTGCAGCGCCGCCACCGCCGCCGCGGCACCGCCCTCGAACTGGTAGTAGTCGTCGCTGTCGAGCAGGTCGTGTTCGCGGTTGTCCTGGTTCTGGACGATGCCCTCGACCTCCGACAGCCGGGCGGCGAAGCCGTCGCGGTCGCGCCGCCCTTCCTGCCCGGCGGTGTAGGCATAGCCGCCCCAGTCGAGATAGGCGGCGCCGAGGTCGGCGCGGTCGGTCCAGAGCCGTTCGTCGATCAGCGCCTGCAGCCCGGCGCCGTAGGCCCCGGGCTTGGACCCGTAGACCCGCGGCCCGGGACTGGCGGCGGCGGGGTTGCCGGGCTCGTCGAGGTGCTGGACCGCCCGCGCGGCGCTGTCGAAGAGGTCGATGAGGCCGGGAAAGGCGTCCCGGAAGAACCCCGAGACCCTGAGCGTCACGTCGACCCGGGGCCGGCCCAGAACCCCGGCGGGCAGGATCTCGAAGCCGGTGACCCGGCGGTTGGCGGCGTCCCAGGTCGGTTTCACCCCCATCAGGGCGAGCGCCTGGGCGATGTCGTCGCCGCCGGTCCGCATGTTGGCGGTGCCCCAGGCGGTGACCAGCAGCGCCCGCGGCCAGTCGCCGTGCTTCTGCAGGTGGGTTTCGATCAGCAGGTTGGCGGATTTCCAGCCCAGCGCCCAGGCGGTCGGCGTGGGGACGGCGCGGGTGTCCACCGAGTAGAAGTTCCGCCCGGTGGGCAGCACGTCGAGCCGCCCCCGCGTCGGCGCGCCCGAGGGGCCCGGCGCGATCGCGCGCCCGTCGAGCGCGGTGAGCAGGGCGGCCATTTCCGCCGGCCCGCAGGCGGCGACGGCGGGCACGATCCGTGTCCGCAGGTCGTCGAGCACGGCGGCGGTGCGGGGGCCGGGGGGTGACGCGCGGCTGTCGCCGACGCCCCACCCGCCGTCCCCCAGCCGCTGCGCCAGGAGTTCCAGCCGTTCGACGCTGTCGCCGTTGGTCCGCCAGGGATCGGCCGAGAGATCGGCCAACGCCGCCGGCCGCTGCGCCGCGGGGGCCGCGAGGTCGCAGTCAAGCGGGTCGATCCCGAGCCCGAGGTCGCCGGCCATCGCCCGCAGCAGCGAGGCGTCGCCCTCCGTCCCGCCGCCGCGCGGCACCCGCGCCAGCGCGATCGCTAGGTCGCGCGCCTGCACCCCTTCGGGCGAGGCCCCGAAGACGTGCAGCCCGTCCCGGATCTGCGCCTCCTTCAGCTCGCAGAGCCAGGCGTCGAGCTTGCCGAGGTCGCCGTCGGCGTCGCCGGAAAAGCCCACGTCCCGGTCGATCCCGGTGGCGGCGGTCAGGCTCAGGATCTCCCGCCGGAGGGTCGCCACCCGCCGCGGGTCCACCCCGGCCGCCTCGTAGTACTCGTCCACCAGCGCCTCGAGGTCGCGCAGTGGGCCGTAGCTCTCGGCCCGGGTCAGCGGCGGGGTCAGGTGATCGACGATCACCGCCTGCGCCCGGCGCTTGGCCTGCGTGCCTTCGCCCGGGTCGTTGACGATGAACGGGTAGACATGCGGCATCGGCCCCAGCGCGATCTCGGGCCAGCAGCCGGCGGACAGCGCCACCGCCTTGCCGGGCAGCCATTCGAGGTTGCCGTGCTTGCCCATGTGGACGATGGCGTCGGCGCCGAAGCTGTGGCGCAGCCAGAGGTAGAAGGCGAGGTAGTTGTGCGGCGGCACGAGGTCTGGGGCGTGGTAGGTGTCCACCGGGTCGATGTTGTAGCCGCGGGCGGGCTGCAGCCCGACCACCACCTTGCCGAAGCGGTGGACCGACAGCGCGAAGGCATCCTCGGTCACGAAAGGGTCGGCCTCGGGAGCGCCCCAGCGGTCGGTCACCTGCTGGCGGACCTCCCAGGGCAGGCCGTCGAACCACGCGCGGTAGGCGGCGAGCGGCAGCCGTTCGCCGCCCTCCCGCCCCGCCCGGTCGGTCAGCCAGTTCGTCGGCCCGGCCATTAGCCGGTCCATCAGCGCGGCGGAATCGCCGGGCGGGTCGACGGCGTAGCCCGCCGCCGCCATCGCCCGCAGCACCCCGACCGTGCCGGCGGGGGTATCGAGCCCGACGCCGTTGGCCAGCCGCCCGTCCTTGTTGGGGTAGTTCGCCAGCACCAGCGCCACCTTGCGCTCCGGCGCCGGGGTCCGCCGCAGCCGGGCCCAGCGGGCGGCGAGCGCGGCGACGAAGCCGACCCGGTCGCCGACCGCCCGGTAGGTGGCGATGGCGCATTGCGTCGCCTCGTCGAAGAAGGCGGTGTCCTTGAAGCTGATCGCGCGGGACAGGATCCGGCCGTCGACCTCGGGCAGCGCCACGTTCATCGCGATGTCGCGCGGCGGCAGGCCGGCGGTGCCCGCGGCCCAGGCCTCTTCGGACAGGCCCGAGAGCACCACCTGCAGCACCGGCGCGTCGTTGGCCAGCAGCGGGTTGCCGTCGCCGCCGCCCTCGGGCGTGCCGGTGGCGAAGGCGGTGGCGTTGAGGATCACCGCCGGCGCGGCGGCCTCGAACAGGCCCGCCAGCGTCGCCGCCGACAGCGGGTCCTTCAGCGAGGCGACGAAGACCGGCAGCGGGTTCAGCCCCTCGGCCAGCAGCGCCTTCACCAGCCGGTTGACCGGGTGCAGCCCGGCCCCCTGCACCAGCGCCCGGTAGAACACCACCGGCACCACCGGCGCGCCCGCGGTCCAGGCGGCGCGGGCGGCGGCGAGGTCGGCCACCCCGGCGCCGGGCCAGTAGACCCCGGCCCGCAGCAGCGGGCGCGGTGCTTCGGGCCGGTCGGGGACGTCCCGCGCCAGCGCTCGGGCGAGGGTCAGGAACGCCGTCGCGTTCTCGGGGCCGCCCTCGACGAGGTAGCCCCAGAGCGCGTCGTAGTCGGCGTCCGGCACCGTGGACAGCGCCCGCAGGTCGGCGTCGGGCTTGTCGTCGCCGGGCAGCAGTGCCAGCGGCACCCCCTTTGCGGCCAGCCGGGCGGCGTATTGCTCGGCCCCGTAGCGCCAGTAGCCGAGGCCCCCAAGGATGCGGATCACCACGAGCCCCGCGCCTTCGGCGCAGGTGTCGAGATGCAGGTCCACCGACATCGGGTGGCGCAGGTGCATCAGGTTCATCAGCCGCAGGCCCGGCGGATCCGCCATCGCGCCCCGCGCCTCGGACAGCGCCGCCAGCTCGGTATCGGCGGCCGAGATCACCACCACCTCGGCCGGGGTCTGGCCGGGGTCGACCGGGTCGGTGCCGTCCTCGATGGCGCCGGGGGTGGCGGCGAGCAGGTGCATCAGAGGTTCGGCCGCGTCCGGGTCATGCCAGCGCCTTCTGGTAGAACAGGCTGTGGACGCTCTCGGTGTAGCCGCCGAAGGGCCCGCAGGGCGTGAATCCATGCCGCTCGTAGAGCCGGTGCGCGGCGTCGAGCCCGGCCCCGGTCTCGAGCATCAGCGCCGGCAGGGCGGCCTCGCGGGCGGTGTCCTCGATGATCCGGAGCACCGCCGCGCCGATGCCCTGGCCGCGGGCCTCGGGGGCGGTGAACATCGACTTCACCTCGCCGTAGCCGTCCTGCAGCGCCAGCGCCCCGGTGCCGAGGATCCAGTCCCGCCGCCGGGCGTTGAAGAACAGGACATGCGGGGCGCAGAGCGCATCGATGTCGAGGAAATGGCAGGCCTCGGCGGGGAACAGGCTGCGCATCAGGGCGTGGCTCTGCTCCAGCAGGGCGCGGGGCTGCGGGTCCTGCGGGTTGCCGGGCTCGACAGTGATCACGGCGCCAGCGCGGTCTCGATCGCCTGCCGGTCCATGCCGGCCTGACCGATGACCACGAGCCGGGTTTCCCGGCGCTCCGCCGGCCGGTCGAAATAGGTGTCGACCCGCGGGCCCACGGCCTGCACCGACAGCCGCAGCGGCTTGCCCGCGACGGCGGCGAAGCCTTTCAGGCGCAGGATGTCGTGGGCGCGGATCACCTCGGCCAGCCGGCCGGCATAGGCCGCCGGGTCGGCCACCTCGCCGAAGCTGACCACGAAACTGTCGAAGTCGTCGTGGTCGTGATGGTCGTGGTGGTGGTCGCTGTCGTGGTCACCGTCGTCCAGCCCGTCGTCGTGATGATGATGGTGATGGACCTCGTGGCGGGCGGCGATGTCGGTCTCGGCGGCCATGCCCCGGCCCAGCAGCACGTCGAGCGGCAGCGCGCCCATCGTCGCCCGGACCACCTGCACCCCGTCGCGGGCCTCGGCCTTGAGCCGGGCGGCCAGCGCGGCGGCGCCGGCCTCGCCCAGCAGGTCGGACTTGTTGACCACGATCATGTCGGCGCAGGCGATCTGGTCGTCGAACAGTTCGCTGAGCGGGGTCTCGTGGTCGAGGTTGGCGTCGGCGGCGCGCTGGGCGTCCACCGCGGCCACGTCATGGGCGAAGCGGCCCTCGTCCACCGCCTTGCCATCGACGACCGTGACCACCCCGTCCACGGTCACCCGGGTCGAGATCTCGGGCCAGTTGAACGCCCGGACCAGCGGCTGCGGCAGCGCGAGACCCGAGGTCTCGATCACGATGTGGTCGGGCGGGTCGGCCCGGCCCAGCAGCTTTTCGAGGGTCGGCACGAAATCCTCGGCCACGGTGCAGCAGATGCAGCCGTTCGACAGCTCCATCACGTCCTCGTCGCGGCAATTCTCGATGCCGCAGCCCTTGAGGATCTCGCCGTCGACGCCCAGATCGCCGAACTCGTTGATGATGAGCGCGATGCGGCGGCCGTCCGCGTTTTCGAGCATGTGGCGGATCAGCGTCGTCTTTCCGGCGCCGAGAAAGCCGGTGACGATGGTGGCGGGGATCTTGGCAGGCATGGGCGGCTCCGTTAACTGGCGGGCTGCAAGGGAGGGACGATGGCGGACGGGATCACCATCTGCGAAGGCTGTGCCGGCGGCGCGGACCTCGCCCGGCGGCTCGAGGCGGAGGGCGTGGCGGTGCAGCGGGCCGATTGCCTCAACGTCTGCAAGGCGCCGGTCAGCCTGTCGGTCCGCGCCGAAGGCAAGGCGGCGTACCTGTTCGCCGGCGTCGACCCGGCCTGGACCGCCGAGATCCGCGCCTTCCTCGCGCTGTACGCGGCCGCGGAGGACGGCCTGATCGAGGACGCGCGGCCCTGCGGCGCGTTGCGGCACTGTCTGATCGGACGCATCCCGGCCTAGGCCTCCCGGGTCCAGAAATACCCCGCCGCGGCGCCGAGCGCGACCCAGCTCGCCGCCGCCACCGCGAGGCTGCTGGTGGCGAAATGGGCGGCCAGTTCCGGCGGCGCGACGCCGTAGTAGGTGTCGAGATGCGGCGCCCCGACGAGGTGCGGCGCCAGCAGCAGCGCCGCCCCGGCCAGCGCCAGCCAGGCCCCGCCGAAGGCGATCAGCGCCAGCGCCGCGACTGACGCCGCCACGGTGGCGACCCACCAGAGCTGGCGCGCCGCGAGGTCCGCGCCGATCGTGCCGGGAAGTTCGGGGGGCAGTCCCGCCGCCGGGGCAAGCTGCACGGCGACAAAGCCGCACAGGCCCCACAGCGCCCCGGTGCGCACTGTCAGGCGGTGGCCCCGGGTCTCGGCGACCGCGAAGCCGACGACCATCAGCAGCGCGAAGCCGGTATAGGTGACCAGCGTCATCGCGAGCGTGCCGACATGGCGCTGCAGGTCACCCCCGATCGGCGGCGGGCCGGCCGGGCTCTGCACGTCCAGGATGTCGTCGGCGACGAAGTGCCGGACCTCCCCGGTCTCGTAGAGTTCCCCCTCGAAGAGCAGGGGCACGACGAACTGGAACTGGAGCAGGGCCGCGAGGACCCCTGCGGCCAGTCCAGCGAACAACGCGCTGGCAAACAGCTTTCTGATCATCGGGCTGTCGGGTGCGCCGGATCAGTGGCAGGGAAAGGCGATGGCGTGGCGCTGGTCGTGGGCCACGTCGTGCAGCGCCGAGGCGTGCCCGAAGCCGGCCACGAACAGCAGGCCGAGGCCAACGGCGGCGGCGAAAACGAGGGCGAGCAGGTCCGAGCCGGACCGCGCGGTCGAAAGGGTTTGGGTCGTCATGTCAGCGCTCCTTCCCGTCACACCCGACGGGGATTTGGGTTCTTCGCATGGCAGGTCTCCTGGCTCGCGGGTCCTCGCGCGTCGTCCACCTTCCCGGACCGTCCCGGCGGGGCCGGACCCAGTGGCGTGTCGGACGGGCGCTCACCGCTTACAGTCGCGGGGGCGGCTGCGGAGTTCGGCGTCCTGGGTGGATCCGCCGGCACCGCATTCCCTTTTCATCCCCGGGGCGCTTTGCACCCGGTCGGGGAACCATGCCGGAATTGATGCGCCGCGCGGCCCTGCCGGGTCAAGGTCGAAACCGACGCAGGCGCCGCCGAATGCGGCCCGCTCCGGCTGGGGGCCGCCGGCTGCTTCCCACGATCTTGTGGATAACTGGGGCTCCGACCCCCAGATACGGGATCGGCCGTTGACTCGCGGCGGAGCGGTCCGGAAACTGCGACCCAGCAGAATCGATCAGGCAGACCGGCCCCGTGCGTTTTACCCGACTTCGCCTCAACGGCTTCAAGAGCTTCGTCGACCCGACCGACCTGGTGATCTCGGACGGGCTCACCGGCGTCGTCGGCCCGAACGGCTGCGGCAAGTCCAACCTGCTCGAGGCGCTGCGCTGGGTGATGGGCGAGAACCGGCCCACCGCGATGCGCGGCGGCGGCATGGAGGACGTGATCTTCGCCGGCACCTCGTCGCGGCCCGCCCGCAGCCATGCCGAGGTGTCGCTGCACATCGACAACTCCGAGCGCCTTGCGCCCGCCGGGTTCAACGACAGCGACCTGCTGGAAATCACCCGCCGGATCACCCGCGACATCGGCTCGGCCTACCGGGTGGGAGCGAAGGACGTGCGCGCCCGCGACGTGCAGATGCTGTTCGCCGACGCCTCGACCGGGGCGCATTCCCCGGCGCTGGTCCGGCAGGGGCAGATCTCGGAACTGATCAACGCCAAGCCGCGGAACCGGCGCAAGGTGCTGGAGGACGCCGCCGGGATCGGCGGGCTCTACCAGCGCCGGCACGAGGCCGAACTGAAGCTGAACGGGGCCGAGCAGAACCTCGCCCGGGTCGACGACGTGATCGAGCAGCTGGCCAAGCAGCTCTCGGAGCTCGCCCGGCAGGCCCGGCAGGCCGCCCGCTACCGCGAGATCGGCGCCGCGCTGCGGCAGGCCGAGGGCGTTTTGCTGTGGCGGCGCTGGCAGGAAGCCGATGCCGGGCGCGCCGCCGCCGAGGGACAGCTGACCGAGCGGACCCGTGCCGCCGGGGCCGCCGAGGCCGCCGCCCGCGCCGCCGCCGCCGCCCGCGAGGCCGCCGAGACCGCGCTGCCGCCGCTGCGCGAGGAAGAGGCGATCGCCGCCGCGGTGCTGCAGCGGCTGATCGTCGAGCGCGACACGCTGGCCGCCGAGGCCGCCCGCGCCGAGGAGGCCATCGCGGCGCTGACCGCGCGGATCGCCCAGCTCGACAAGGACGCCGAGCGCGAGTCGGCCCTGAACCACGACGCCGGCGAGACCATCGCCCGGCTGGAGGCCGAGCAGGCCGAGCTTGCCCGGCAGGGCGAGGGCCACGACGCCGCGCTGGCCGAAGCCGCCGCCGCCGCGAAGGAAGCCGCCGAGGTGCTCTCGGCCCGCGAGGGCGACCTGTCCCGGCTGACCGAGGATGTCGCCCGGCTCTCGGCCCGGCACGGTTCGGCGCACCGCCTGCTGGGCGACAGCCGGACGACGCTGGAACGGGCCGAGGCGGCGGCCCAGGCGGCCGGAACCGAGATGCAGGGCGCCAAGGCGGCGCTGGCCGAGACCGGCCGCGCGGTGGAGACCGCCGGGGCCGGGCTGACCGCGGCGCAGCAGGCCGCGGTCGAGGCCGAGGCGGCGCTGGCCCGCACCGAGGCGGAGCGCGCCGAGGCGCAGACCCGCGAGGCCGAGGCCCGGGCCCGGCTGTCGGCCGCCGAGGGCGAGGAGAAGGCGATCCGCGCCGAGGTGGCGGCGCTGGCCCGGCTGGTCGACCGCGACGCCGCCGAGGGCAGCCAGGTGATGGACCGGCTGCGGGTCGAGCCGGGCTACGAGAAGGCGCTCGGCGCGGCGCTGGCCGACGACCTGCGCGCCCCGGCGGTGGGGGCGGAGGCCGGGTCCGGCTGGGTCGAGCTGCCCGCCTACCCGCAGGCCCAGACCCTGCCCGAGGGGGTGGCGTCGCTGGCCAACCACGTCACCGTGCCGGGGGTCCTGGCGCGCCGGATCGGGCAGGTCGGGCTGGTGGACCGGGCCGACGGGCCACGGCTGCAGCCGGCGCTGCGGCCGGGCCAGCGGCTGGTCAGCGTGGAAGGCGATCTGTGGCGCTGGGACGGCTTCCGCACCGCCGCCGAAGATGCCCCCTCGGCCGCCGCGCTGCGGCTCGAACAGCTCAACCGGCTGGTGGCGCTGAAGCACGACCTGGAGGACCTCGCGGCGACGGCGACGGGAATGCGGCAGGCGCACGGGGCGCTGACCGCCCGGCTCGCCGACGTGACCGCCGCCGAGAAGGCCGCCCGCGAGGCGCGCCGCGCCGCCGATGCGCGGCAGGCCGAGGCATCGCGGGCGCTGAGCCGGGCCGAGGCCGACCGCAATCTCGCCGAGGGCAAGGTCGAGACCCTGGCGCTGGCCCTCAAGCGGCACCAGGACGAGGCCGGCGAGGCCCGGCTGCGGCTGCGCGAGGCCGAGGCGGCGGTGGCCGACCTGCCCGACCTCGACGCCGCCCGGCAGGGCGCCGAGGCGATCAAGCAGGCGGTCGAGGCGGCCCGGATCGCGATGATGTCGCGCCGCTCGGCCCATGACGAGCTGCGCCGCGAGGGCGAGGCCCGGTCCCGCCGCGCCGAGGCGGTGACCCGCGATCTCGGCACCTGGCGGACCCGGCTCGACAACGCCGCCGCCCGGTCGGCGGAACTGGCCCAGCGCCGCGCCGCCGCCGAGGCCGAACTGGACGAGGCCCGCGCGGTGCCCGCCGGGCTGGCCCGCCGCCGCGACGACCTCGCCGACGCGATCGACGCCGCCGAGACCCGCCGCAAGGCCGCCGCCGACGCGCTGGCGTCCGGCGAGGGCAGGCTGCGCGAGGCCGCCGGGTCCGAGCGCGAGGCCGAGCGCGCCGCCTCCGAGGCCCGCGAGGCCCGTGCCGCCGCCGAGGCCCGCGCCGAGGCCGCCCGCGCCGCCGTCGCCGCCGCCGCCGGGCGCATCGCCGAGACGATGGAGATGACGCCCGCCGCGCTTCTCGACAGTCTCGACGCCGATCCCGACGCGATGGCCGGGGCCGAGCAGGTCGAGGCCGAGGTGAACCGGCTCAAGCGGCAGCGCGACGCGCTGGGCGCGGTGAACCTGCGCGCCGAGGAGGATGCCCGCGAGGTGCAGGCCGAGCACGACACGCTGGTGACCGAGAAGGCCGACCTGGAGGCGGCGATCCGCACCCTGCGCAGCGGCATCGCCAGCCTGAACCGCGAGGGGCGGGAGCGGCTGCTGACCGCCTTCGAGCAGGTCAACACCAATTTCGGGATGCTGTTCACCCACCTGTTCGGCGGCGGCGAGGCGCGGCTGATGCTGGTCGAGAGCGACGATCCGCTGGAGGCGGGACTCGAGATCATGTGCCAGCCGCCGGGCAAGAAGCTGTCGACCCTGTCGCTGCTGTCCGGGGGCGAGCAGACGCTGACCGCGCTGGCGCTGATCTTCGCGGTGTTCCTCGCCAACCCGGCGCCGATCTGCGTGCTGGACGAGGTCGACGCGCCGCTCGACGACGCCAACGTGGGCCGGTTCTGCGACATGCTGGACGAGATGACCCGCCG
>JBFKOW010000090.1:0-13606 GCA_041628615.1 Paracoccaceae bacterium
ACGCGTTCGATGATGGTGGCGGCCCCCATTCCCGAGGCGACGCAGAGCGTGGCGAGACCCACCTCCTTGTCGGCCCGCTCCAGTTCGTCGAGCAGGGTGCCGACGATGATTGCGCCGGTCGCGCCGAGCGGGTGGCCCATGGCGATCGAGCCGCCGTTCGGGTTCACCTTCGCCGGGTCCACGTCGAAGGCCTGCATGAAGCGCAGCACCACCGAGGCGAAGGCCTCGTTGACCTCGAACAGGTCGATGTCGCCGATGGTCATGCCGTGGTCGGCGAGGATCTTCTCGGTCACCGGGACCGGGCCGGTGAGCATGATCGTCGGGTCGGTGCCGATCTTGGCGGTGGCGCGGATCCGGGCCCGCGGCTTGAGCCCGTGGCGGGCGCCGAACTCGGCGTTGCCGATCAGCACCGCGGCCGACCCGTCGACGATCCCCGAGGAATTGCCGGCGTGGTGGATGTGCTCGATCCGCTCGAGATGCGGGTATTTCATCAGCGCCAGCTTGTCGAAGCCTGGCATCATCTCGCCCATCTCCCGGAAGCTGGGCTTCAGCGCGCCGAGCGACTGCATGTCGGTGCCGGGGCGCATGTATTCGTCGTGGGCGAGGATCTCGATCCCGTTCTGGTCGCGCACCGGGACCACCGACCGGGCGAAGCGGTTGTCGTCCCAGGCCGCCTTGGCCCGGCGCTGGCTTTCCACCGCGAGCGCGTCGGCGTCATCGCGCGAGAATCCGTATTCGGTGGCGATGATGTCGGCCGAGATGCCCTGCGGCACGAAATAGGTCTTCATCGCGATCGACGGGTCCACCGCGATGGCGGCGCCGTCCGAGCCCATCGCGACCCGGCCCATCATCTCGACCCCGCCGGCGATGTAGCCGTCGCCGGCGCCGCCCCTGACCTGGTTGGCGGCGAGGTTCACCGCCTCCATGCCCGAGGCGCAGAACCGGTTGATCGACAGGCCGGGGATCCGTTCGTCGAGGTCCGAGGCCAGCACCGCGGTCCGGGCCAGACAGCCGCCCTGCTCGCCGACCTGGGTGGCGTTGCCCCAGATCACGTCCTCGACGGCGTGGCCCTCGAGGTTGTTGCGGTCCTTGAGGGCGTTCAGCACGTGCGCGGAGAGCCGGGCGCTGGTAACCTCGTGCAGCGCGCCGTCGGGGCGGCCCTTGCCGCGGGGGGTGCGGATCGCGTCGTAGATGAATGCGTCGGTCATCATGTCCTCCTCAGGCCCGGTCCGACGGTCGGCCGGGCATCAAGTCATAGGGGGCCTTCCAGCCCGGGGTGTCGCTCAACCGGGTCAGCCAGGCGTCGACGGCGGGATGGGCCGCCCGGTCGAAGCCGAAGGGTTCCGGGTAGTAGAGGTATCCGCAGAGCGCGATGTCGGCGATCGTCAGCCGGTCGGTCGCCACCCAGTCGCGGTCCGCGAGGTGGGCGTCGAGCACCTTCAGCGCCGAGGTCAGCCGCATCCGCAGGAAGCCGTTGACGTCGGCGTTGCGCTTCGCCTCGGGCAGGAAATTCTCGTTGAACCGCAGCGTGCCGGCGATGCCGCTGACCTTGTGATTGTCGAAGAACATCCAGCGCAGCACCTCGCGCCGCTCGTCGGCGGACTGCCCGCCAAGCTGGCCGGTCTTGCTGCTGATGTAGTCCTGGATCACGCCGGATTGGGTCAGCACGGTCTCGCCGTCCACGAGGACGGGCACCTCGCCCATGACGTTGAGCCTGCGGAATTCGGGGGTCCGGGTCTCGCCGTTGAAGAAGTCGACGAAGACCGGCTCCCAGTCGAGCCCGGCCAGTTCCAGCGTGAGGGCGGCCTTGTAGGCGTTGCCGCTTTCGCCGAAGCAGTGGAGTTTCATGGTCATGGCCGGTTCCCTTCGACGTCGGTGATGTCGAGCGTCGTGGTCAGCGTCACGTCGCCGGTGCGGGGGTGGTAGAGCGCGGTCATCGCGCACCACCGGTCGCCGCAGGGTCGGTCCCATTCGACCAGGATCGGGATCGCCGGGTCGCGCATCCGCTCGGGCCGGCCGGCGGCGACCAGGGCGTATTCCCAGGGCAGCCAGTCGGTGACGATTTCGCCGAGGCGCAGCTTCGTCGCGTCGTCGAGTTCGCCCGGGATGCGCCAGTTGACACGGCAGGTCATGCCCGACGGGGCGGGGCGCAGTTCGATCGCCGGGTGGCCGTCATCCTCGTCGAGCGCGATGTCGCCGGTGCTCGACAGCACGACCGGCCCGCCCTGCTTCGGGGTGGCGTCGCCCATCAGCCAGAAGGCCGCGCTATGGGGCGCGAAGCCCTCCGGGGTGACGGCGGCGATGCCCTGGCCCGCCTCGATTCCCAGGCAGACGTTGCGCAGGATGCGCGACACCAGCAGCAGGCCCAGTTCGCCCGGCGCGGGATCGGCCGGCGTTCCGTAGCGATCGGGCGGCAGGTCGGCGTAGCCCGACAGCCCGGCAAACACGTCCACGGCGCGGGGGGTGTCGCGCACGCCCTCAGCACCCGCCGGAAGCGGTGCCAGCAGCATCAGCGCAAGGCCGATCCCCGGTCTCATCGCTTGCGTGCCTCCAGTTCCGAGTTGAACAGGCGCAGCCGCACCGTGAAATTCTCCTCGTTGACGACCGAGCCCCAGTGTTCGAACAGGAACGACAGGAACTCGCCCTCGTCGAGCCCCGCCTCCGCCGCGAGTTTCCGGAACCGGCGATAGCCGTCCTCGGTCATCGCGACGGGGAACCGGCGGGTGAGGCGAAAGCGTTTCGGCATGGCTGCGGCCTTTCGGGTGGGTGGGTCCTGGGACCCACCCTGCCGTCAGAAGTTCGCCGCTTCCAGCGCCATGACCGGCTCGGCCCCGCTTTCGATCCGGCTCAGGTGCATCGCGCAGGCGGGAAGCTGGCGCGCCATGTAGAACCGCGCGGTGGCCAGCTTGGTGCGGTAGAACTCGGTGTCCGCCGCCCCGCCGTCCAGCGCCGCCTGCGCCGCGACCGCCATCTTCGCCCACATGTAGCCGAGGCAGACATGCCCCATCATGTGCATGAAGTCGTAGGACCCGGCGAGCGCGTTGTTGGGGTTCTTCATGCCGTTCTGCATGAAGTACATCCCCGCCTGCTGCAGCTGCTTGGAGGCCACCTTGAGCGGTTCGAGATAGGCGGCGTTGAACTCCGGCCCGAGGTCGGTGTCCTTCACGAAGGTCTTCAGCATGTCGAAGAAGGCCATCACGTGCTTGCCGCCGTCCTGCGCCAGCTTGCGGCCCACGAGGTCCAGCGCCTGGATGCCGTTGGCGCCCTCGTAGATCATCGCGATCCGGGCGTCGCGGGCGAATTGCGACATGCCCCATTCCTCGATGTAGCCGTGGCCGCCGTAGACCTGCTGCGCCTGCACCGCCATCTCGAAGCCCTTGTCGGTGAGGAAGCCCTTGATCACCGGGGTCATCAGCGAGATCAGCCCGTCGGCGGCGTCGTCGCCGTTCTTGTGCGCCCGGTCGATCAGCGAGGCGCCCCAGTAGGTGAAGGCCCGCGCGCCCTCGACGAAGCTCTTCTGCTCCATCAGGTTGCGGCGGATGTCGGGGTGCACGATCAGCGGGTCGGCCGGGCCGTCCGGGTTCTTGGCCCCGGTCACGTCGCGGCCCTGCAGCCGGTCCTTGGCGTAGGCCAGCGCGTTCTGGTAGGCCGCTTCGGCCTGGGCATAGCCCTGCAGGCCGACGCCCAGCCGGGCCTCGTTCATCATCGTGAACATCGCCCGCATCCCCTTGTGGGCCTCGCCCACGAGATAGCCGGTCGCCCCGTCGTAGTTCATCACGCAGGTGGCGTTGCCGTGGATGCCCATCTTCTCCTCGATCTTGCCGACCGAGACGCCGTTGCGGGCGCCGAGGCTGCCGTCCTCGTTGACGAGGAACTTCGGCACGATGAACAGGCTGACGCCCTTGATCCCCTCGGGGCCGCCGGGGATCTTGGCCAGCACGAGGTGGATGATGTTCTCGGCAAGGTCATGGTCGCCGGCGGAGATGAAGATCTTCTGCCCGGTCACCTTGTAGGTGCCGTCCTCCTGCGGCTCGGCCTTGGTCCGCATCAGGCCGAGGTCGGTGCCGCAATGGGGCTCGGTCAGGTTCATCGTGCCGGTCCACTCGCAGGTGGTCAGCTTCGGCAGGTAGGTCTGCTTCTGCTCGTCCGAGCCGTGGAAGTAGATCGCCGAATAGGCGCCGTGGGTCAGGCCCTGGTACATCTGGAAGGCCATGTTGGCCGAGACCAGCGCTTCCTGCGCGGCGGTGTGCATCACGTAGGGCAGGCCCTGGCCGCCGAACTCGGGATCGCAGTCCATCGCGGTCCAGCCGCCTTCGCGCATCACCTTGAAGGCCCCGTCGAAGCCCTTCGGCGTGCGCACCACGCCGTTCTCGAAGGTGCAGCCCTCGGTGTCGCCCACCGCGTTCAGCGGCGCCAGCACCTCGGAGGCCACCTTGCCGGCCTCTTCCAGCACCGCGCCGGTGAAGTCGCGGTCGAGGTCCTCGAAGCCGGGGATGTCCTGCTCGCTGATCTTCAGCAGGTCGTGCAGGACGAATTGCATGTCCTTCAGCGGAACGGTGTAGCTCGGCATGGTCCTATCTCTCCCGTATCGGTTTGCGGCGCGCGCTCGGTCAGGCGGCCGACGTGTTGCTGGCGATCCCGCGGGCGGCGAGTTCCCGCGCGCCCCAGTCGATCTGTTCCTTGAGTTCCGCGATCGCCTCGTCGAGGGCGGCGCGCTGGGCTTCCATCTCGGCCAGGTGGGCGAGGGCGATCTTGTAGGTCCGGGCGAGCTGGGTGTCCTCGCCGCCTTCCATCTCGTAGAGGTCCAGCAGCTGCCGGATCTCCTCGAGCGAGAAGCCGAACTTCTTGCCCCGCAGGATCAGCTTCAGCCGCGCCCGGTCGCGCCGGGTGAAGAGGCGCTTCTGCCCCTCGCGGATCGGCGACAGGAGCTCCTTGGCCTCGTAGAACCGCAGCGTCCGCGGCGTCACGCCGAAGCTGTCGCACATCTGGCGGATGGTCATCGTGGTTTCGGTCATTCCACTTCTCTCGGTGATCGTCTCGGTGTCGATGTGAGCGACCTTCGACAGTCTTACAAGAAAAGTTGACGCGCACGTAAACGTAACGCGGCGTCACAAATCCGATGACGAAAGGTCAGGAAAGCGGAAGCCGGGGCGGCGGCAATTTTCTGTCCGGTTTTCGCGCTCCGCAGGCGCGCCGGATCAGCCCAGGGAGGCCGCGGTCTGGTCCCGCAGGGCCTTGAGTTCGCCCATGGTTTCCTCGAGGTGGGCCTTCTGCTTCTCGAGTTCGACCATCTGCCGGTCGGCCAGTTCGACGAAGGCGCGCATCTGCGCCTTCGAGCCCTCGTGCTCGTAGATCAGCAGCCACTGGCGGACTTCCTCGAGGCTGAAGCCCCAGCGCCTTCCGCGCAGGATCAGGGTCATCCGGGCGATCTCGCTCGGGCCGTAGTAGCGGGCGCGGCCGTCCCGCTCGGGGGCCAGAAGCTCGATGTATTCGTAATAGCGCAGGGTGCGCGGCGTCACGTCGAACTTCGCGCACATCTCCTTGAACGACAGCTTGGTTTCCGACATCGTCCGGCCTCCCTCGGCGCGGACATTAGCGGCGGCGGGCGGGGCACGCAACGCGGCTTGCCCGCCGCGGACGGGTGCGGACGGGTCCCCTCGGGGCGGGGACGGGTCGGGACCGCTGCGGCGACCGGGCGGGCGGGGACGGGGACTTGCGCCGCCGCCGCTGCCGGGCCAAACCTCGCCCGGAAGGAAGGACCGATGACCGAGACCCGACACGAACTGATCGCCCGCCGCTTCATCGAGGCGATTCCCCATGCCCGGGCGCTGGGCATGGAGATCACCGCCATCGGCGAGGGCCGGGCGACGATCCGGATGCCGTGGGACGACCGGCTGGTCGGCGACCCCGTGACCGGGGTGATCCACGGCGGCGCGGTGTCGACCCTGATGGACACCTGCGGCGGCGCGGCGGTGATGGCCCACTCTTCGGCGATGGGCACCGCGACGCTCGACCTGCGCATCGACTACATGCGCCCGGCGACGCCGGGACAGCCGATCACCGCCGAGGCCGAGTGCTACCACATCACCCGCACCGTGGCCTTCGTCCGGGCCCGCGCCTTCGACGCCGATCCCGACCGCCCGGTGGCCACCGCGACCGGCGCCTTCACCGTCGAGCGGGGCCGGTCATGAAGCGCCCCGAACCGGTACAGGTCATCAAGCAGCGCCGCGACGCCGCGCTGCAGGCGCTGGTGGACGGGGTGCCCTACATCCGGTTCCTCGGCATCCGCTTCGACCGGCGCGGCGACGAACTGACCGCGGTGTTGCCCTACGCCGACATCCTGATCGGCAACCCGGCGCTGCCGGCGCTGCATGGCGGGGTCACCGCGGCCTTTCTCGAAACCGCGGCGCAGACCGAACTGGCCTGGGGCATGGTCTGGGCCGAGATGGAAGGCGGCGGGGTCGAGACCCCGACGCCGCGCTGGCCCAAGACCATCGACTTCACCGTCGACTACCTGCGCCCCGGCCTGCCGCGCGACGCCTACGCCCGGGCGCGGGTCAACCGCTCCGGGCGGCGCTACGCCAGCGTCTTCGTCGAGGCCTGGCAGGACAACCGCAGCCGGCTGTTCGCGCAGGCCACCGGGCATTTCCTGATGCCGCCCACCGGCGCCGACGGCGACGCCCCCGCCGCAGGCTGACCGGCCGATGACCGGGCCGGACGCGGCGGCGGGGCCGCTCACCCATCGCCGGGTCCTGCACATCGCGGTGCCGATCGTGGTGTCGAACGCCACGGTGCCGATCCTCGGGCTGGTCGACACCGCGGTGGTCGGCCAGATGGGCAGCCCGGTGCCGATCGGCGCGGTGGGGATCGGGGCGCTGATCCTGTCGGCGCTCTACTGGATCTTCGGCTTCCTGCGGATGGGCACCACCGGCTTCGCGGCGCAGGCGCTGGGGCAGGGCGACCGCGACGAGGCGGCGGCGATCCTGTCGCGCGGGCTCGCCATCGCCGCGGCGGCGGGCCTGACGATCGTCGCGTTGCAGGGGCCGCTTTTCGCGCTGTCCTTCCGGCTGTCGCCCGCCAGCGCCGAGGTCGAGGCGCTGGCCCGCGACTACATGGCGATCCGGGTCTGGTCGGCCCCCGCCCTGATCGCGATCTACGCGCTGACCGGCTGGCTGATCGCCGCCGAACGGACCCGCGCGGTGCTCGCCGTCCAGCTCTGGATGAACGGGATCAATGTCGGGCTCGACCTGTGGTTCGTGCTGGGCCTCGGCTGGGGGGTCGAGGGGGTGGCCGTCGCCACCTTCGCCGCCGAGTGGTCGGGCGCGGCGCTGGGCCTCTGGCTGTGCCGGGACGCCTTCCTCTCGCCGGCCTGGCGGGACCTGCGGCGGCTGTCGGACCGGGCCCGTCTGCTGCGCTTCGCGCGGGTCAACTCCGACATCCTGATCCGGTCGCTTCTGTTGCAGGCGATCTTCGTGTCGTTCCTGTTCTTCGGCGCGCGGTTCGGCGACGTGCGGCTGGCGGCGAACCACATCCTGCTGCTGTTCCTCGAGGTCACCGCCTACGCGATGGACGGCTTCGCCTTCGCCGCCGAGGCGCTGGTCGGGCAGGCGGTGGGGGCGCGGAACCGGGCGCGGCTGCGCCGGGCGGCGGTGCTCACCGGGCTGTGGGGGCTGGGGATCGGGGCGGCGCTGAGCCTCGCCTTCCTCGTCGCCGGCGGGCCGATCATCGACCTGATGACCACCGCCCCCGGCGTGCGCGAGACGGCGCGGGACTACCTGCCGTGGATGGTGCTGGCGCCGGTGCTCGGCGCGGCGGCCTGGATGCTGGACGGGGTGTTCATCGGCGCCACCCGCACCGCCGACATGCGCAACATGATGGCGGTGTCGGCGGCGGTCTACCTGGCCTGCGCGCTGGCGCTGATGCCGGCCTTCGGCAACCACGGCCTGTGGATCGCCTTCCTGGTCAGCTTCGTCGCCCGCGGCGTCACCCTCGGCCTGCGCTACCCGGCGCTGGAGCGGGCGGCGGGCTGAGCCGTCAGAGCCAGTCGCCGCGGCCGCTGCCCACCGCCTCGGCCACGCTGGCGAAGCCGTCCCGCGCCAGCAGCCGGTCGAGCCCGCGGGCGATGTCCGCCACCAGCCCGAGCCCGGAATAGACCAGCGCCGAGTAGAGCTGCACCGCCGACGCCCCGGCGCGGATCTTCTGGTAGGCCTGCTCGGCCGAGCCTATGCCGCCGACGCCGATCACCGGCTTGCCGGTCAGCGCCGAGATCCGGGCGAGCACCCGGGTCGAGCGGTCGAACAGCGGCTGGCCGGACAGGCCCCCCGCCTCGCCCCGGTGCCGGCTGGTCAGGCCGTCGCGGGCCAGCGTCGTGTTGGTGGCGATGATCCCGGCGAGGTCGGGCAGGCCGTTCACCACCGCGGCCATGTCCTCGATCCCGGCGGCGTCGAGGTCGGGGGCGATCTTGACGAAGACCGGCAGGGTCAGCCCGGCCGCGTCCCGCGCCGCCAGCACCCGGGTCAGCAGGTCGGCCAGCGCCGCCTTGCCCTGCAACTCGCGCAGCCGCTCGGTGTTGGGGGACGAGACGTTGACGGTGGCGAAATCGGCGGCCGGCCCTGCGATCCGCAGCACGGTGCAGTAGTCCTCGGCGCGGTCTGCGCTGTCCTTGTTGGCCCCGAGGTTCAGCCCCACCGGCACGAGCCGGGGCCGCGCCGCGAGCCGGGCGGCGATCGCCTCGGCGCCGTCGTTGTTGAAGCCGAAGCGGTTGATGACGGCGGCGTCCTCGGTCAGACGGAACAGCCGCGGTTTCGGGTTGCCGGGCTGCGGCCGCGGGGTCGCCGCGCCGACCTCGACGAAACCGAACCCGGCGCGCTGCAGCGGCGCGGCGGCCTCGGCGTTCTTGTCGAACCCGGCGGCAAGGCCGACCGGGTTGGGCAGCTCCAGTCCGGCCAGCGTGGTCGCCAGCCGCGGCGTCGTCACCGGGCCGGGCAGCGGCGCCAGCCCGGCCCGCAGCGCGCGCAGCGCCAGGCCGTGCGCGGTCTCGGGGTCGAACCGGCGCAGCGCGGCAAGGCCGATCCGTTCGGCCGCCCTCATGCGAACCCCCCGCCCGCCGGTTCCGGCGCGCAGCGGATCAGCCGGGCGGTGCGCACCGCCGCCTGCCGGTGGATCACCGCGGCGCGGTAGGCCGGGTCGGTCACCATGTCGAGAAAGGCATGGGCCGAAGGGTAACGGGCGACGAAGGCCGCGTCCCAGGCCTCGCCCTCGGGCCCGACGAGCAGCGCCTCGGGCCGGCCCCGCCAGATCACCGCGCCGCCGACCCGCGACAGGACCGGGGCGCTGTCGCGGCCGTAGCGGGCATAGGCCTCGGCGCCGCTCAGCGCGCCGCCGGCGTCGGCGTGGTCCGCCGGGTAGGCGGCGCGGGCGCGGAACCGCAGCAGGTTCAGCATCTCGACGGGGGCGTCCCGGTCCAGCGCCTTGAAGGCGTCGAAGCGGGGCCGGGTCGGGTCGACATGGCCGGCCACCGCCTCGGGAAAGAGATGCGCGCCGTCATGCAGCGGCAGCGGCCGGGCCCAGGCCACCGCAGCGAGGTCGAGCACGCCGTAGAGATGCGGGAACAGCGCCCCGCCGCGCGACGGCTCCCAGCGCAACGGCTCGGCCAGCGCGCCGGTGTCGACCGCCAGCAGCCAGAGGTCGGCCGCGCCGGCGAAGTGCTTCGCGGCGGTCTCGACCACCTGCTCGGCGGTGGAGAAATGGATGTAGCCGTCGGCGAGGTCCACCGGCGCGCCGGCGGTGCGCCCCGCGGCGCGGAAGGCGCGCCATTCCTCGGCGCGCAGGATCTTGTAGATCAGCATGGCCCCTCCTGACCCGGCCCCGCCGGGGCGTCAATAGACGGGCGGGGCCGCGCCGGTTGCCGCTGCGTCGGTCGGCCGCAACGGCGCTTGCCACCGCGCGGACGGGCCGTCACACTCGCCGCATCCAAACCGACGGGGACCCTGCCATGTTTCGACTCCTGACCACCACCTGTGCGCTTGCCATGACGGCCAGCGTCGCGTCGGCCGACTACACGCTGACCATCCTGCACACCAACGACTTCCACGCCCGGTTCGAGCCGATCAGCCGGTTCGATTCGACCTGCTCGGCCGAGGACAACACCGCCGGCGAGTGCTTCGGCGGCACCGCCCGGCTTGTCACCGCGATGGCCGAGGCGCGGGCGCGGTCCAACAACTCGATCCTCGTGGACGGCGGCGACCAGTTCCAGGGCACGCTGTTCTACACCTACTACAAGGGCGCCGCGGCGGCCGAGTTCATGAACAAGCTGGGCTACGACGCGATGACCGTGGGCAACCACGAATTCGACGACGGCCCCGAGGTGCTGCGCGGCTTCATCGACACCGTCGAGTTCCCGGTCCTGATGTCGAACGCCGACGTGAGCGCCGAGCCGCTGCTGGCGGACGCGATCCAGAAATCCGTCGTGCTCGAACAGGGCGGCGACCGGATCGGCCTGATCGGCCTGACCCCGCAGGACACCGACGAGCTCGCCTCGCCCGGCCCGAACGTGACCTTCTCCGACCCCGCGGCGGCGGTGCAGGCCGAGGTCGACCGGCTGACCGCCGAGGGCGTCAACAAGATCATCGTGCTGAGCCACTCGGGCTACAACACCGACCTGCGGATCGCCGAGAACACCACTGGCGTCGACGTGATCGTCGGCGGCCATTCCAACACCCTGCTGGGCGACATGGAAGGCGCCGCCGGGGCCTACCCGACGATGGTCGGCGATACCGCCATCGTGCAGGCCTATGCCTACGGCAAGTTCCTCGGCGAACTGAACGTGACCTTCGACGACGCCGGGGTGATCACCGAGGCCGTCGGCCAGCCGCTCATCATGGACGCGGCGGTGACCGAGGACGAGGCCACGGTGGCGCGCGTCGCCGAACTCGCCCAGCCGCTGGACGAGATCCGCAACCAGGTGGTGGCCGAAGCCGCCGACAAGCTGACCGGCGACCGGTCGGTCTGCCGGGCGATGGAATGCGACATGGGCAACCTGATCGCCGACGCCATGCTGGCCCGGGTGAAGGACCAGGGCATCGACATCGCGCTGCAGAACTCGGGCGGCATCCGCGCCGACATCGACGCCGGCGAGATCACCAAGGGCGAGGTGCTGACGGTGCTGCCGTTCCAGAACACCCTGTCGACCTTCCAGGTCACCGGCGAGACCCTTCTCGCCGCGCTCGAGAACTCGGTCAGCCAGCACGCCGACGGCGCCGGCCGGTTCCTGCAGGTGGCGGGCATGACCTACGCCGCCGACCTGTCCAAGGAACCGGGCAGCCGGATCACCGAGGTCATGGTCGGCGGCGAACCGCTCGACCCGGCCAAGACCTACGGCGTGGTGTCGAACAACTTCGTGCGCAACGGCGGCGACGGCTTCTCGATGTTCACCGACGCGATGAACGCCTACGACTTCGGCCCCGACCTCGCCGACGTGGTGTCCGAGTATCTGGCGGCGCAGGGCCCCTACCAGCCCTACACCGACGGGCGCATCAAGCTGTCGGGCAACTGACCGGCACCGCGTGCAACTGGCCGGGGCGGACACCGATCCGCCCCGGCCTTCCCGCCGGGCCGTTGCTGCGCCGCTGACCCGGACCGGCCCGCCGCGACTGCGGCTGTCGCGGCTGCGGGCGATTGGCGGCCGCCACGGGGATCACGATCGGTCCTGGCGATGGATCCGGACCCGATGACCCTGGGCACCCTTGGCCGGGAAACCGGGTGCCGACGTTCGCGGGGCCGCGGGTCCGCCGCGCACCTGCCACGCCCCCGATCAGGTCGCCGGTGACCTCTGGCGGATGGAGACCGGGAGAACGGGACGGCCCGAGACCCACGCCGCGGCGGCCGCGCACCGGTCCGATCCCGATCTGCTCGCCCGACCGCCCGACCCGGCATGACATCCGGCCCGAAGCCGGGCTAGGATCGGCCCATGTGCGGCCGCATGGCGATCACCCTGCCCCATGACGCGATGGCGGACCTGTTCGGCGCGGCGCCGTCGAACGACCTGCCGCCGGTGCCGAACTACAACGTCTGCCCCACCGTGCAGGTCGCCGTCGTCACCAGCGCCGAGGGGGCCCGACGGCTGCGGCCGATGCGCTGGGGCTTCCTGCCGCACTGGTACAAGGAGGTGAACGGCGGTCCGCTGCTCATCAACGCCCGCGCCGAGACGATCGCCGAGAAACCCGCCTTCCGCGCCGCAGTCCGGGCGCGCCGGGCCATCGTGCCGGCGTCGGGCTTCTACGAATGGACCCGGCCGCCGGGCGGGCCGAAGCTGCCGTGGTACATCACCCGGTCGGACGGCGCGCCGCTGGCCTTCGCGGCGATCTGGCAGGACTGGGAGCGGGGCGAGGAACGGCTGACCACGGTGGCCATCGTCACCACCGAGGCCGGACCGCCGATGTCGGAGATCCACAACCGGGTGCCGGTGGTGCTCGATCCCGCGGACTGGCCGCTGTGGCTGGGCGAGGCGGGCAAGGGCGCGGCGCCACTGATGACCGCGCCGGGGCCGGAGGTGCTGCGGTTCCACCGCGTCGATCCGGCGGTGAACTCGAACCGCGCCACCGGTCCGCAGCTGATCGAGCCGGTCGGGGCCTGAGCCGCGCCGCTACCAGCGGCCGTGGCCGAACAACATGTGCATCCGGCGCTGCCGCACGAACGGGTCGACCGGCTTCGGCGCGTCGAGCCGGCTCATCACCCGGAGCGCCAGCCAGGCCGCCAGCGCCGCGAATACCACGCCGCCCAGCGCCTGCCCGACCAGCACCCCCGGCGCACCGTAGAGCGCCGATCCCGCCAGCACGAAGGGCAGGGTGCCCAGCGTGTTCCGGCCCCAGTTGATCCAGGTCGAATAGACCGGGTGGCCGAGGTTGTTGAAGCTCGCGTTGGCGACGAAGATCGTGCCGTTGAAGAAGGCCATCAGCGCCAGCGGCCCGCAGAACAGGTAGATCAGCGACCGGGTCAGGCCCTCGGCCTCGAACACGTCGGCCAGCGGCGCGCGCAGCAGGAACAGCAGCGCCGTCATCGCCAGCGTGTAGGCGCCGATGAACACCAGCCCGGAAAGGAACGCGCCGCGCACCCGGTCGAAGCGGCCGGCGCCGAAGTTCTGGCCGACGATCGGGCCGATCGCCCCGGACAGCGCGAAGACCACCGCGAAGGCCACGGGCAGCAGCCGGCCGATCACCGCCATCCCGGCCACCGCGTCGCTGCCGTAGGCGGCGATCTCGCGGGTGACGATGGCGTTGCCCACCGGGGTCGCCACGTTGGTCAGGACGGCGGGCAGGGCGATCGCGCTCACCGCGCGGAAATCCCGGCGGACCTGTGCGGCGGAGGGGCGGGCGAAACCGTCGTGGACCCGCAGCGCCGGGGTCAGCGCCGCCACCACCATCGTCAGCCGGGCTGCCACCGAGGCCAGCGCCGCGCCGTCGAGGTCGAGCCCCATCCCGAAGATCAGGATCGGGTCCAGCACCGCGTTCACGATGCCGCCGTAGAGGGTGGTGAACATCGACCGGCGGGCGTCGCCGTGGGCGCGCAGCACCGCCATGCCGACCATCGCCACCGCCATCAGCGGCAT
>JBFKOW010000091.1:0-13562 GCA_041628615.1 Paracoccaceae bacterium
ACCGCGCTGATCTGCTGGTCGAGCCGGCGGATCCTCTGCTGGCCCTGATGGAGCAGCATGCCGGTCACGATGACGCCCGTGATCAGTCCGAAGGTCGCGAGCATCTGGCTCGCCTCCGTCACCGCCCAGGGCCAGGGACGCGAGCGGAGGCCGAGGATTTCGCCCCAGACGTCGAAGACGAACACCAGCGCGCTGAGGACCTGGGCCAGCATGACCGCTGCAATCAGCTTGTTGGGACCGGTCATCCGGTGTCCTCGTGTGTCATGCCCCGATCTCTGCGTCCACAGGTCCTGACCATGTCCGGGTCACAGTCCGAGACTGTCCGTGGCGCTGTCCACGGTGTCGCGGACGGTGTCCCGGACCGACTTGCCGGTATCGGCAACCGATCCGCCGCCGGACCCGCCGCCACTTCCCGAACCGCCGCTGCCAGAGCCGTTGCTACCGGAGCCGCTGCCGCCGGAACCGCCGCTGCCGGAACCGCCGCTGCCGGAGTCCGAAACCTGGTAGACCGCGTCCCGCAGGACAGCGCCGGTGGTGCGGCTGACGACGACCTCGCGCATCATGTCGTCGCGCTGTGCCACGAAGCGGATCCGCCCGAGGAAAGTGCGCTCGATCGAGAGAACGCGGAACCCCTGTGACTGAAGGAAACCGACCATCGCGGCGTGGTCATACTCCGCCTGCACGAGCAGGTCGGGGCCGGCTTGCCGGTCGATCCGGGCGGCGGCGGCCGCCGACAGGTCACCGGGCGCGCAGACCGCTCCGATGCCGACGGCGAGGCTGAGCAACGTATTTCGGTGCGACATGGTCGAGGTCCTTTCATGTCCGACCTGCCCGGAATTCGGGGCAGACACATGGCAGGGATCGGAGCATTCTGGGGCGGCGCGGGGAAATCGCCTTCAGGATCGAATGGGACCGATTTCCACCCTGGGTACGAGCGCCGCGCCGCGACCGGTTCTGGCGGCCTGCGGCGGGCCCGTCCGGCCACGCCGGAGACCCGGGAAACCACCCGACTGGCCGGCATCCAACCTTGGTCTGATCGGGCCCGTGGTGGACCCTCGGACCGATGTTCCGGCGCCGGTCATCGCGCCAGTCTCGACCTGTATCCGGCAACGCTTATCGGTTGCCCAGCCAGGAGAGACAGACATGCACTTCGATCAGTCCCAGTTCGACAACGCGACCGCCGTGAACCTTCTCGGCAGCCCGGAATCGCGCAACGCGCTGCTCAACATCTTCGCTAACGAAGTGCAGGTGACCCGCCCGCGCCGCGAACGGCCGGCGGCCGCCCGTCCGAAGCTTGCCGTGGCCCGCGCCGTTCCCGCCGTCTCGGGGGCCACGCTCCTGCGCCGCGCCCGGCGCAACCGGATCGCCGCGCTGGTCGAGCTCTCCGCGCGGCGGGTGTCGGTCGCCTGACCGCCTGTCCGGTCGCCTCGATTCCGATGCCCATCGCTCCGGGGCACGTCCTGACGCGGGACGTGCCCCGCGTCGATTCCGGGCGCCGGCTCTCCGGTGGCCGAGTGAGCCGGAACGGTTCCCTGATACCACAAAACCTAGCGCGACGGCGTGACATCCTCCCCCAGAATTCGTATAAGCCGGGCAGACAGGAACAAGGCTCACCCAATGGCACAAAGCGCGCCTGCGCCGGACGATTACGGCGCTGATTCCATCAAGGTTCTCAAGGGCCTGGAGGCCGTGCGCAAGCGCCCCGGCATGTATATCGGGGACACCGACGACGGATCGGGCCTGCACCACATGGTCTACGAGGTGGTGGACAACGGCATCGACGAGGCGCTGGCCGGCCATGCCGACTTCGTCGCGGTGACGATCCATGACGACAACTCGGTCTCGGTGCGCGACAACGGCCGCGGAATCCCGGTCGACCTGCACGAGGAAGAGGGCGTCAGCGCCGCCGAGGTCATCATGACCCAGCTCCACGCCGGCGGGAAGTTCGACCAGAACTCCTACAAGGTGTCCGGGGGCCTGCACGGGGTCGGCGTTTCCGTCGTCAACGCGCTGTCGGTCTGGCTGGAACTTCGGATCTGGCGCAACGGGAAGGAGCACTACGCCCGTTTCGAACACGGCGAAACGGTCGAGCACCTGCGGGTGGTCGGCGATGCCTCCGAGGAGCGCGGGACCGAGGTGCGGTTTCTCGCCTCGACCGGAACCTTCTCGAACCTCGACTACTCGTTCGAGACGCTGGAAAAGCGGCTGCGCGAACTGGCCTTCCTGAATTCCGGGGTCCGCATCCTGCTCGAGGACCGGCGGCCGGCCGAACCGCTTCGGTCCGAGCTGTTCTACGAAGGCGGCGTCCGCGAGTTCGTGAAATATCTCGACCGCCACAAGAGCCCGATGATGGGCGCGCCGATCCATGTCGCCGGCGAACGCGACGGGATCAGCGTCGAGGTCGCGATGTGGTGGAACGACAGCTACCACGAAAGCGTGCTGCCCTTCACCAACAACATCCCGCAGCGCGACGGCGGCACCCACCTGGCCGGGTTCCGGGCGGCGCTCACGCGGACGTTGACGAAATACGCGGCCGACAGCGGCATCGCCAAGAAGGAGAAGATCAGCTTCACCGGCGACGATGCCCGCGAGGGGCTGACCTGCGTGCTGTCGGTGAAGGTGCCGGACCCCAAGTTCAGTTCCCAGACCAAGGACAAGCTGGTCAGTTCCGAGGTCCGTCCGGCGGTCGAGAACCTCGTCGGCGAGAAGCTGTCGGAGTGGTTCGAGGAGAACCCCGCCGAGGCCAAGGTGGTGGTCGGCAAGATCGTCGAGGCGGCGCTGGCCCGCGAGGCCGCCCGCAAGGCCCGCGAACTGACCCGCCGCAAGTCGGCGATGGACGTGAACTTCCTGGCCGGCAAGCTCAAGGACTGCTCCGAGAAGGACCCGGCCAAGACCGAGCTGTTCCTCGTCGAGGGCGACAGCGCCGGCGGGTCGGCCCAGACCGGCCGCGACCGGGGCACCCAGGCGGTGCTGCCGCTGCGCGGCAAGATCCTCAACGTCGAGCGCGCCCGCTTCGACCGGATGCTGTCGAGCCAGGAGATCGGCAACCTGGTGATGGCGCTGGGCACCGGCATCGGCCGCGACGAGTTCGACATCGGCAAGCTGCGCTACCACAAGATCATCATCATGACCGACGCCGACGTGGACGGCGCCCACATCCGCACGCTGCTGCTGACGTTCTTCTTCCGGCAGATGCCCGAGCTCATCGAGGGCGGGTACCTCTACATCGCGCAGCCGCCGCTCTACAAGGTCAGCCGCGGCAAGTCCGAGGTCTACCTCAAGGACCAGGCGGCGCTCGACGATTACCTGATCGACCAGGGCATCGAGGGTGCCGTCCTGCGGCTCGGCAACGGGTCCGAGATCGCCGGGCAGGACCTGCGCCGGGTGGTGGAGGAGGCCCGCAGCCTGCGCCGCCTGCTCGACGCCTTCCCGACCCACTATCCCCGCCACATCCTCGAACAGGCCGCCATCGCGGGGGCTTTCGTGCCGGGCGCGGTGGATGCCGACCTGCAGGGCGTCGCCGACCGGGTCGCCGCCCGGCTCGACCTGATCGCGCTGGAATACGAGAAGGGCTGGCAGGGCCGGATCACCCAGGACCGGGGCATCCGGCTGAGCCGCATCCTGCGCGGGGTCGAGGAAATGCGGACGCTCGACGGACCGGTGCTGCGGTCCGGCGAGGCGCGCAAGACCGGCAGCTTCACCCAGAGCCTGCAGGAGGTCTATGGCGCCGCCGCCACCCTCGTCCGCAAGGACCGCAGCCAGTTGATCCACGGACCGCTCGACCTGCTGACGGCGATTCTCGAGGAGGGCGAACGCGGCCTGACCCTGCAGCGCTACAAGGGATTGGGCGAGATGAATCCCGGCCAGCTCTGGGAAACCACGCTCGATCCCGATGCCCGGACCCTGCTTCGCGTGAAGATCGACGACCTCGCCGAGGCCGACGACCTGTTCACCAAGCTGATGGGCGACGTGGTCGAGCCGCGCCGCGAGTTCATCCAGGAAAACGCCCTGAGCGTGGAGAACCTCGACTTCTGATCTCGGGCCGGCCTCAGTCCTCGGCAGGCCCGTCGAGGAACTGCATCGGCGGCCGGCCGGGATCCGTCGCGGCCTGGATCGCGGCGCGGGCGAGGAATTCCCCGGCGCGGGCGACGTCCTCGGTGACGATCATGATCTCGCTGCGGAACAGCCGCAGGAAATCGATGGCGTCCTTCGCCACGGTGTCGAAATCCCTGCCGATCCGCAGGCCGTGCGCCTCGAAGCCGCCGACCGCCGCCATCGCGGCGACCGGCGAAGCGGCCAGCAGGCCGTCGATCGCCGGGTCGCCGGCGAGGATCTCGATGACCCGGCTGCGGATGTCGTCGATGCGGCCGTCACTGGTGATCCTGTCGGCGACGACCAGCGTGGTGCCGGTCTGCCTGGCGGCGGCGTGCGCGCCGTCGAGCATGTGCCGGCCGTAGGACTGCGCGAGCGGCGGCGCCACCATCAAGACGCGCCGCCGGCCCCGGCCCGCGAGCTTGCGGACTGCCAGCCGGCCATAGGCCTCGTTGTCGAAGTCGAACCACGGGTATTCGTCGGCCCTCTCGGACCGGCCATGGGCGGCGAAGGGAAAGCCGTTTGCCAGCATGTACTCGACGCGCGGGTCGCCGGGTTCGACCTGGTTGATGATCACGGCATCGGCGGAGGCGGTCTCGACGATGTAGCGGATCGGCCGCATCGGGTCGTCGCCCGAGAAGAAGGGCGTCATGTTCAGGTGGTAACGGGTGCCGCGCAGACCAGCCGCGATCGCCGAGATCAGCCGCGCGGTCATGTTCATCATCTCGTGCTCGGTCGACATCACAACGCTGATGACGTTGGTCTTGCCGGTGCGGAGTCGAACGCCCGCCCGGTCCGGCACGTAGCCGATCTCGAGCGCGATCTGCCGCACCTTCTGCTTGGTCGCCGCGCTGATGTCTGGCGCATCCTTCAGGGCACGCGACACGGTGGCCACGGCCAGGCCCGACAGGCCTGCGATCGTCTTGAGGGTCGGACGCGCGGACATCTCCCTGTCTGACCTTTCATATTTTCCGGGGCGAATGACGTAACGGCAGGCACTGAGCCCGGTCCGCGGCGATCATCTGCCGCCTTTTGGCAAAGACTCGACGAGAATCGTTGACGTGTCAATCTGAAACGTTATAGGGTTCGCCTATAACGTTATAGACAGGGAGTGAGACCTTGAAACCCGTAACCCGTCTTCTTGGCGCGACCGCCATCGTGTGCGCCAGTTCGGCCCATGCCGTCGATCTCGAGGTGACCCATTGGTGGACCTCGGGCGGCGAGGCCGCGGCCGTCGCCGAAATGGCCAGGGCCCTGAACGAGAAAACCGATCACACTTGGGTCGACGGCGCGATCGCCGGCTCCGGCGGCACGGCGCGGCCGATCATCATCAGCCGCATCCTCGGCGGCGATCCGATGGCGGCGACCCAGCTCAACCACGGCCGCCAGGCCGAGGAACTGATCGAGGCCGGCCTGATGACCGACCTGACCGAGCTGGCCGAGGCCGAAGGCTGGCGCGACATCGTGAACCCGCCGGGCCTGCTCGACGCCTGCTCCCTTGACGGCCGCATCTACTGCGTGCCCGTCAACATCCATTCGGCCCAGTGGCTGTGGCTGAGCCACGGCGCCTTCGAGGCCGCCGGCGTCGCCGTGCCGCAGAACTGGGACGAGTTCGTCGCCGCCGCGCCGAAGCTGCAGGAAGCCGGGATCATCCCGCTGGCGATGGGCCAGCAGGGCTGGCAGCAGGGCCTCGCCTTCGGCACCCTGCAGATCGCCCTTGCCGGGATCGACAACTGGCGCGCGGTGAACGTCGACAAGAACGCCGAGATCGCCGGCGGCCCGGCCTATGCCGAGGTCTTCCAGGCTGCGGCCGAAGCCCGGGAACTGGCGCGCGATTCGAAGGTGCAGGACTGGAACCTCGCCACCAACCTCGTCATCACCGATCAGGCCGGCGGCCAGATCATGGGTGACTGGGCGCAGGGCGAATTCCAGGTCGCGGGCGAAGTCGCCGGCGAGGACTATTCCTGCCTGCCCGGCCTCGGGGTCAACGCGATCCTCGATACCGGCGGCGACGCCTTCTACTTCCCCAAGATCGACGATCCGGAAGTCCAGGCCGCCCAGCTCGAACTGGCCTCGCTGCTGATGTCGCCGGAAGTGCAGGTCGCGTTCAACCTGAAGAAGGGCTCGCTGCCCGTCCGGGGTGACATCGACATGTCGTCGGCCAACGCCTGCATGCAGAAGGGTCTCGAGATCCTCGCCGCCGGCGGCGTGCTGCCGTCGGGCGACATGAACCTGACCCCGGACACCTCGACCCAGATCGAGGAGCTGATGGCCGAGTTCTGGTCGTCGGACATGAGCGCCGAGGACGCCCAGGCGCGTTACGCCGCGATCATCGCCGACGCCGACTGATCCGGTCAGAGTCCTGAACTGCGGGCCCGGCGCATGCCGCGCCGGGTCCGCCCTCGATTTGCAGGAGGTCGTCATGGATGACAGCCGCCGGCCCAACCGGTTGTTCAAGAATCTCAACGCCAAGATCGCCTCGATCCCGATGATCCTCACCGCGATGGTGGTGTTCCTCGGCGGCACGGTCTGGACCGTGGTCCATTCCTTCACCAGCTCGCGGCTCCTGCCGAAACTCGATTTCGTCGGGCTGGAGCAATACGAGCGGCTCTGGTCGTCCAGCCGCTGGATGATCTCGATCCAGAACCTCGCGATCTACGGCGCCTGCTCTCTGGTCCTGACGATGGTGCTCGGCTTCACGCTCGCCGCGATGCTGGACCGCAAGATCCGCGGCGAGGCGGTATTCCGGACCATCTTCCTCTACCCGTTCGCGCTGTCCTTCGTGGTCACCGGGCTGGCCTGGCAGTGGATCCTGAACCCCGATTTCGGCATCCAGCACGTGGTCCGCAGCATTGGCTGGGAGACCTTCACCTTCGACCCGCTGAACAGCCCCGACATCGTCATCTTCGGCATTCTGATCGCCGGGCTGTGGCAGGGGACCGGGCTGATCATGGTGATCATGCTGGCCGGCCTGCGCGGCATCGACGAAGACATCTGGAAGGCCGCCCGTGTCGATGGCATCGGCACCGTGAAGACCTACGTCAAGATCATCATCCCGATGATGCGGCCGGTGTTCATCACCGCGCTGGTGCTGATCGCCAGCGGCATCATCAAGCTCTACGACCTCGTGGTGGCGCAGACCAACGGCGGCCCCGGCATCTCGTCGGAAGTGCCCGCAAAGTACGTCATCAACTACATGTTCCAGGCCCAGAACCTCGGTCAGGGCTTCGCCGCCTCGACCATGATGCTGGTCTCCGTGGTCATCATCCTCGTGCCCTGGGCCTATCTCGAATTCGGAGGCCGCAAGAATGGCTGATGTCGGGTCCCTGAACACCGCCGCCGTCGCCGGGAACACCGTCGAGGCCCGCGGGCCGAAGCCGAAGAAGCGGCTCTCGCGCAACAACATCATCCTCTACGGCACGCTGATCGTCGTCTCGGTCTACTACCTGCTGCCGCTCTACGTGATGATCGTCACCTCGCTGAAGGGGATGCCCGAGATCCGCGTCGGCAACATCTTCGCGCCGCCGCTCGAGATCACCTTCGAACCCTGGGTCAAGGCCTGGGCCGAAGCCTGCACCGGGATCAATTGCGATGGCCTGTCGCGCGGGTTCTGGAACTCGGTCCAGATCCTGATCCCCTCGGTGGCGCTGTCGATCCTTATCGCCAGCGTCAACGGCTACGCGCTCGCGAACTGGAAGTTCAAGGGATCGGAGCTGTTCTTCACCATCCTCATCATCGGCGCCTTCATCCCCTACCAGACGATGATCTACCCGATCGTCATCATCCTGCGGGAAATCGGGCTGATGGGAGACCTCGCGGGCCTCGTCCTCGTGCACACCGTGTTCGGGATGCCGATCCTCACCTTGCTCTTCCGCAACCACTTCGCGGCCTTGCCGGTGGACCTGTTCAAGGCCGCCCGGGTCGACGGGGCCGGGTTCTGGGGGATCTACTTCCGGGTGCTGGTGCCGATGTCGCTGCCGATCTTCGTCGTGGCGATGATCCTGCAGGTCACCGGTATCTGGAACGACTTCCTGTTCGGCGTGATCTACACCAAGCCCGAAACCTACCCGATGACGGTGCAGCTCAACAACATCGTCAACTCGGTGCAGGGCATCAAGGAATACAACGTCAACATGGCGGCGACCCTGCTCACCGGCCTCGTCCCGCTCGTCATCTACTTCGTTTCCGGCAAACTCTTCGTCCGCGGCATCGCCGCCGGCGCGGTGAAAGGCTGACCCATGACCGATAGCAAATACTCCGTCGAAGTCCGCGATCTCGATCTCCACTTCGGAGAGGTGAAGGTCCTTCAGAAGCTCAACATCAACATCCACCAGGGCGAATTCCTCGTCCTGCTGGGGTCCTCGGGCTGCGGCAAGTCCACGCTGCTGAACTGCATCGCCGGCCTGCTCGAGATCACCGACGGCCAGATCTTCATCAACGGCCGCAACGTGACCTGGCACGAACCCTCGGAGCGCGGCATCGGCATGGTGTTCCAGTCCTACGCGCTCTATCCGCAGATGACCGTAGAGGGGAACCTGTCGTTCGGGCTCAAGAACGCGCGCGTGCCGAAGGACGAGGTCGCCAAGCGGGTCAAGCGCGCCGCCGAGATCCTGCAGATCGAGCCGCTGCTCAAGCGCAAGCCGGGCGCCCTGTCCGGCGGTCAGCGCCAGCGGGTCGCGATCGGCCGGGCGCTGGTGCGCGACGTGGACGTGTTCCTGTTCGACGAACCGCTGTCGAACCTCGACGCCAAGCTGCGCACCGACCTGCGGGTCGAACTCAAGCGGCTGCACCAGCAGCTCAAGAACACGATGATCTACGTCACCCACGACCAGGTCGAGGCGATGACGCTGGCCGACCGGATCGCGGTGATGAAGGGCGGCAAGATCATGCAGCTCGGCTCTCCGGACGAGATCTACAACCGGCCGCAGAACCTGTATGTCGCGGATTTCATCGGCAGCCCGTCGATGAACTTCCTCGAAGGCATGTACCAGGACAACGCGATCAGGGTCGGCGACCTGACCCTGCCGATGGACGGCTACGAATACGTCAACGGCGGCGCCAAGGCCGGCCCGGCGACCATCGGCATCCGGCCCGAGCACGTGGTGACCGGCGAACTGGTGGACCGGGCGCCGGTCCATGCCCGCGTCACCGTCGACCTGGTCGAGCCGATGGGCTCGGACACCCTCGTCTACGGCGACCTCGCGGGCAAGCAGCTGCGTATCCGGATGGACGGGCAGGCGCGGGTCCGGCCGGGAGACGATCTTCCGATCGGGATCGATCCGTCCCGCGCCTCGCTCTTCGACAACGAAAGCACGGCGCGCCTCTGACCGGCGCGCCGTCACCGCACATCACCGACACACCAGACCAAACGGCAGGACCCATGGGCTTTGACGTCACCCGCTCGGATTTCCCCGAGGGCTTCACTTTCGGCGCGGCGACCGCCGCCTACCAGATCGAGGGCTGCGCCCACGGCGGCGCCGGCTCGTCGCACTGGGACACCTTCGCGGCGACACCGGGGAACGTCGTGGGGGCCGAGGACGGGTCTGTCGCCTGCGACCACTACCACCGGTGGGAAAGCGACCTCGACCTGGTGAAACACGGCGGCTTCGACGCCTACCGGTTCTCGACCTCCTGGGCCCGGGTGATGCCGGACGGCCGGACGGTCAATCCCGAGGGGCTCGACTTCTACGACCGGCTCGTCGACGGGATCGCCGCGCGCGGCCTCGACGGCTACCTCACCCTCTACCACTGGGACCTGCCGTCGCCGCTCGCCGATATCGGCGGCTGGATGAACCGCGAAATCCCCGAACGCTTCGCCGACTTCACCCGCGTGGTGATGGACCGGATCGGCGACCGGGTGGCCGCCGTCGCCACCATCAACGAGCCCTGGTGCGTCGCGTGGCTCAGCCATTTCCACGGCCACCACGCCCCCGGCCTGCGCGACATCCGCGCCGCGGCCCGGGCGATGCATCATGTCGGGCTCGCCCACGGCAAGGCGCTCGAGGCGATCCGCGCCTTCGGTCACCGCAAGGCCGGGATCGTGCTGAACCTCGCCCATCCCGCGCCGGCCTCCGACTCGGCCGCGGACGCTGCCGCCACGGCGCTGTTCGACGGGATCCAGAACCGCTGGTTCCTCGACGCGGTGTTCAAGGGGACCTACCCCGAGGACATTCTCGACGGGCTCGTACGGCACATGCCGGAGGGCTTCGCCGACGACATGGCGACGATCTCGGCCCCGATCGACTGGCTCGGCATCAACTACTACACCCGCGCCCTGATCGCCGCCGATCCCGGCAGCCCGTGGCCCGGCTACAAGTCCGCCGACGGTCCGTTGCCGAAGACGGCGATGGGCTGGGAGATCTATCCCGAGGGGCTCGAAAGGCTACTGGTCCGGGTCCACCAGGACTATGCCGGGGGCCTGCCGATCGTGGTGACCGAGAACGGCATGGCCGGCGACGACGGCCTGACCGCCGACGGCGCCTGCCCCGACCCGGTGCGGCAGGGCTACCTCAACGACCACCTTCAGGCCGTGCGCCGCGCGATCGCCGCCGGAGCGCCGGTCGAGGGCTACTTCGCGTGGTCGCTGCTGGACAATTACGAATGGGCCTTCGGCTACGGCAAGCGCTTCGGCCTCGTCCACGTCGATTACGAGACCCAGGCCCGCACCCCGAAGGCGTCGTTCCACGACTTCCGGGCCGCGCTGGCCCGCAACGACTAGGCAACGGTTTCCGCGTCGTGCGACCGGGTCCGCACCCCCGTGACAGGGGTGCGGGCCCTTTGGGCTTGCAGTTCCCGCCGCGGTGCTAGATTTTCCCGGGCCAACAACAGATCCACGGGAGGATATACATGACCAAGCTGATGTCGCGCTCGGCGCTCACCGTCCTGGCCATCGCCATCGCCGGCGAAGCCGCCGCCGTCGAATGGAACGTGTCGCTCTGGGGCCAGCGCCGCGCCTTCACCGAGCATGTCGAGAAACTGGCCGAGCTGGTGTCCGAAAAGACCGGCGGCGAGTTCACCCTGAACATCTCCTATGGCGGCCTGTCGAACGAACGCGAGAACCTCGACGGCATCTCCATCGGCGCCTTCGAGATGGCGCAGTTCTGCGCCGGCTACCACCCCGACAAGAACCGGGCGATCACCGTGATGGAACTGCCGTTCCTCGGGGTCAGCTCCCTGGAACAGGAAGCCGCGATCTCGATGGCGGTCTACCAGCATCCGGCGGTGGCCGAGGAAATGGCGCAGTGGAACGCCACGATGCTGATGCCCTCGCCCCTGCCGCAGTACAACCTCGTCGGCACCGGCGACGCGCCCGCGAGCCTCGACGACTTCGCGGGCCTGAGCGTCCGGGCCACCGGCGGCATCGGCTCGGCGATGGAAGCCGTCGGCGCGGTGCCGACCTCGATGTCGGCGACCGAGGTCCGGCAGGCGATGGATTCCGGCGTCGTGAAGGCAGTCAGCTTCGCGCCCCACGCCCACATGTCCTTCGGCATCGTAGAGAACGCCAACTGGTGGACGACCAACCTCAACCCCGGCACCGTGAACTGCCCTGTGGTGGTGAACACCGACGCGCTGAACGATCTCAGCGACGAACACCGCGCCGCGCTGCTGGGCGCGGTGGACGAGGCGATCGCCTACTACATCGACTTCTACAACAACCAGACGATGGCCAAGTGGGGTCCGCTGCTCGAAGAGAAGGGCATCGAGCAGGTGACCTTCTCGGACGAGGCGATCGCCAGCTTCAAGGAACTGGCCGCCGCGCCGGCCGCCGCCGCCTGGATCGCCGAAGCCGACGCCGCCGGCCTGCCGGGGCAGGAGCTCTATGACCTGGTGACCGGCATGGTCGCCTCGGGCATGTGACACGACACCGGACCGCCCGGCCCGGCGCCGGGCGGTTCGATCTCAGCCGATGGCCGGATCCGCATCAGTTCTCGAAGACGGCTCGACCCTGTCGCGCCTCGACCGCGCCCTTCACCGCGTCGAAGGGTGGCTGGCGTTGCTCGCCGGGTTTGCGGTGTTCAGCCTGATGCTGCTCGCCGTCGCGTCGGTCGGCGGGCGCAACTTCTTCAACCAGCCCCTGCGCGGCTACGTCGACTGGATCGAACAGGCGATGCCGCTGATCGCCTTCATGGGCATCGCCTTTACCCAGCGCGCGGGCGGCCATATCCGCATGGACCTTGCCGTGGGCGCGCTGCGGGGCCGGGCGCTCTGGGCGGTCGAGTGGCTCAACACGCTGGTCATCCTCGTGCTGATGATCCTCCTGGTCTGGGGCACCTGGGCGCATTTCCAGCGCAGCTTCGATTTCGCCGCGCCACTCTGGAGCCGGGACAGCACCATCGACATCAACCTGCCGATCTGGCCGGCCAAGCTTCTCGCGCCGGTCGCCTTTTCGGTGCTCGTGCTGCGGCTGGTGCTGCAGCTCTGGGGCTACGGCCGGGCCTTTCTCACCGGCGCCGCGACCCCGGTGGCGGTGCCGCTGATCGAAAGCGCCGCCGAGATCGCCGCCCGCGAGGCCGAGACCGTGTCCGGGGGCCGCGATGGATAGTCTCGAGATCGGCCTCTGGGTCACCGGCGGCCTGCTGGTTCTCGTCGTGCTCGGCCTGCGGGTCGCCTTCGCCGCCGCGCTGGCGGGGCTGGTCGGGCTGGTCTGGATCTTCTGGGCCCGCAAGGGCTATGCCGGGGACGAGTTCGGCTGGGCGCTGACCGTCGCGGTCAAGACCGCCGGGCAGGTGCCGCATTCCAAGATTTCCTCCCAGGCGCTCAGCCTGATCCCGACCTTCATCCTGATCGGCTACCTCGCCTACTATGCCGGGCTGACCCGGGCGCTGTTCGAGGCGGCCAAGCGCTGGGTCGGCTGGCTCCCCGGCGGGCTCGCGGTCAGTTCGGTCTTCGCCACCGCCGGGTTCGCCGCGGTGTCCGGGGCCTCGGTGGCGACCGCCGCGGTGTTCGCCCGGATCGCGATTCCCGAGATGCTCAAGGTCGGCTACGACAAGCGCTTCGCCGCCGGCGTGGTGGCGGCGGCGGGCACCCTCGCCTCGCTGATCCCGCCCTCGGCGATCCTCGTGATCTACGCGATCATCGTGGAGCAGGACGTGGGCCGGCTGCTGCTGGCCGGGTTCATCCCGGGGATGTTCTCGGCGGTGGTCTATGCCGGGATCATCATCGGGCTGGCGACCTTCTGGACCCGGCTCGGCCCGCCGGTGGGCGGATTCACCTGGGGCGAGCGGTTCGCGTCGCTGCTGCCCGCCTTCCCGATCTTCTTTGTCGTCATCATCATCCTGTTCTTCGTCTACAACCCGATCCCGCCCGAGATGACGGTGTTCGGCACCACCATCCCGCTGCCCTTCGGCGGCGACGCCTGGGGCACGCCCACCGAGGGCGGCGCGCTGGGGGCCTTCGTGGTGCTGCTCATGGCGCTCTGGCAGGGGATGCGCTGGCCGGAACTGCGCTCGGCGCTGATCGAGACGGCCAAG
>JBFKOW010000092.1:0-13425 GCA_041628615.1 Paracoccaceae bacterium
CCGATCTCGTCCACCAAGTCGATGACCGGCCATTCGCAGGGCGCGACCGGGGCGCAGGAGGCGATCTACTGCCTGCTCATGCTGCGCGACGATTTCATCGCCCCGTCGATCAACGTCGAGACCCTGGACCCGGCGCTGAACCCCGGCGAGATCGCGACCGGACTGGTCGAGTCCGCGGGCCTCGACACCGTGATGACCAATTCCTTCGGCTTCGGCGGGACCAACGGCTCGATGCTGTTGTCGCGCTACCGCGACTAGGGGGGACGGCGATGACGATCACTCTGGAGGGAAAGCGCGGCCTCGTCATGGGGGTCGCCAACGAGCGTTCGATCGCATGGGGCATCGCAAGGGCGATGCACGGGGCGGGAGCGGACCTGGCCTTTTCCTACCAGGGCGAGGCGCTGGAGAAGCGCGTCCGGCCGCTGGCCGAGAGCGTGGGGAGCGATTTCCTCGTCGAGGCGGACGTCACCGACGATGCCCTGATGGATGCCTGTTTCGCGGCGATCGCCGAGCGCTGGGGCCGGCTCGACTTCGTGGTCCATGCCATCGCCTTCTCGGACAAGACCGAGCTGACCGGCCGGTTCGTGAACACCAGCCGGGACAACTTCACCCACTCGCTGAACATCTCGTGCTACTCGTTCATCGACGTCGCCCGGCGCGCCGTGCCGCTGATGACCGAGGGCGGCTGCCTGCTGACCCTGACCTACCAAGGCAGCCAGAAGGTGATCCCCTACTACAACGTGATGGGCGTGGCCAAGGCGGCGCTGGAGGCCACCACCCGCTATCTCGCCAACGACCTCGGGCCGCAGGGAATCCGGGTCAACGCGCTCAGCCCGGGGCCGATGAAGACCCTCGCCGGCGCGGCGATCGGCGGCGCGCGCAAGACCTTCAAGCATACCGAGCAGAACGCCCCGCTGCGGGCCAACGCCACGCTGGAAGCGGTCGGCGGCACCGCGGTCTGGCTCGCCTCGGAGGCCGGCGCCTGCACCACCGGCGAGATCGTCCACGTCGACGGCGGCTACCACGTGATCGGGATGCCGCAGCCCGAGACCCTCTGAGGTCTCGCCGCCCCGTGGCGGGGTTGGCCGGAGGGGCGCTGCCCCTCTTGGCCCCGATGGGGCCAATTCACCCGGGGATACTTGCGGTCCGAAGAAGGGCCGGGGCCCGCGCGGCCGGGCCGCCCGCGGGCCTTGACGGCGCGCGGCGGCGGGCGCGATGAAGGCCGCCATGCCGCTGCCCATCGATCCGCTGCTGCCCGAGCTCTGCGCCCGCCTCGAGACGGCGGGCCGCGCCGTGCTGCAGGCGCCGCCGGGGGCGGGCAAGACGACCCGGGTGCCGCTCGCGCTGCTGGAGGCGATGGGCGGGCGGGCGGCGGCCGGCCGGATCGTGATGCTGGAGCCCCGCCGGCTCGCCGCCCGCGCCGCCGCCGAACGGCTTGCCGGGCAGCTGGGAGAGCAGGTCGGCGGGACCGTGGGCTACCGGATCCGGGGCGAGAGCAGGACCGGCCCCGGCACCCGGATCGAGGTCGTCACCGAGGGTGTGCTGACCCGGATGATCCAGTCCGACCCCGACCTGCCCGGCGTCGCCTGCCTGATCTTCGACGAGTTCCACGAACGCAGCCTGAACGCCGATCTCGGCCTTGCCCTGGCGCTCGAGATCCGCGAGGCGCTGCGCCCCGACCTGCGCCTGCTGGTGATGTCGGCGACGCTGGACGCGGCGCCGGTGGCCGCCCTGATGGGCGATGCGCCGGTGCTGACCGCCGAGGGCCGCAGTCACCCGGTCGAGACCGTCTGGCTGCCCCGGCCCCGCCCCGCCGGCGCGCCACTGGCCGCCGACATGGCGGCGCTGGTGCTGCGGGCGCTGGCGGAGACCGAGGGCGGCGTCCTGGCCTTCCTGCCGGGCGAGCGCGAGATCCGCGCCACCGCCGCCGCGCTGGCCGGCGCCCTGCCCGCCGGCTGCGTCCTGCGCCCGCTCTACGGCGCCCTGCCCGCCGCCGAGCAGCGCGCCGCCATCGCGCCCGACCCCGCCGCCCGCAAGGTGGTCCTGGCGACCTCGATCGCCGAGACCTCGCTCACCATCGAGGACATCCGCACCGTCGTCGATGCCGGGCTGGCCCGGCGCGCGCGGTTCGATCCGGGGACCGGCATGTCCCGGCTGGTCACCGAGCCCGCCAGCCGGGCCGAGATCACCCAGCGCGCCGGGCGGGCCGGGCGGCTTGCCCCGGGCCGCTGCTACCGGCTCTGGGCCGGCCCCGAGGAGGGCGCCCGGCCGGCCTTCGCCCCGCCCGAGATCGCGGAGGCGGACCTTGCCGGGCTGGCCCTCGAACTCGCGCTCTGGGGCGGCGCGGATCTCGCCTTCCTGACGCCACCACCGGAGGGAGCCCTGGCGTCGGCCCGGGCGTTGCTGCGGGACCTTGGCGCGTTGGATGCCGGGGGGCGGATCACCGGCCACGGCAAGGTCATGGCGTGCCTGCCAGTGCATCCGCGCCTGGCGCACATGCTGGCCGTCGCAGGACCCGGGGCGGCGCCGCTGGCGGCGCTGTTGTCGGACCGCGATCCGCTGCCGGGCCGGGGCGCCGATCTTGGCCTGCGGTTGCGGGCGATGCGGGACGGGTCGGCGCCGAAGCCCCCTGTCCGGGAGGCGCAGCGGCTGGCCCGGCTGGCGCGCCGGGCCGGGCCGGGTGACCCCGACATGAGCGCCGGCCAGATGGCCGCGCTGGCCTACCCGGACCGGATCGGCATGCGGCGGCCGGGCGACGCGCCGCGTTACCTTCTGTCCGGCGGCCGGGGCGCGACGCTGGACCCCGGCGACGGGCTCGCCGCCGCGCCTTTCCTGGTGGCGACCGATATCGATGGCGGCGGACGCGAGGCCCGGATCCGGCTCGCGCTGCCGCTGACCGAGGCGGAGCTGGTCGATGCGGCTGGCGACCGGATCGAGACGATCCGATCCTGCGGGTGGTCCCGGCGGGACGGCCGGGTCACGGCGCGGATCGAGGAGCGGCTGGGCGCCATCACCCTGTCGGCGCGGGCCTGGACCGAAGCGCCGGAGGCCGAGCGCGTGGCGGCGATGCTGGACGGGGTGCGGCAGCTCGGGCTTACGCTCGGCCCGGCGGCGGCGCGGTTCCGGGCGCGGGTCGAGATCGCCCGCGCGGGCGGGGCCGACCTGCCGGCGATGGACGATGCGGCGCTCCTCGACACCGCCGCGGACTGGCTGCCGCCCTACCTCGCGGGGATCGAGACGGCGGCGGCGTGGCGGGCGCTCGACCTCTTGCCGGCGCTGGAGGCGCGGCTGACCTGGGAGCAGAGGCAGGCGCTGGACCGGGCCGCCCCGGCAGCGTTCACCACGCCGCTCGGGCGGAAGGTCCCGATCGACTATGCCGGCGAGTCGCCGGAGGTGGCGGTGCGCCTGCAGGAACTCTTCGGCCAGACCGAGCATCCGTCCGTGGGCGGGCGGCCTCTGAAGCTGGTGCTGCTGTCCCCCGCCGGGCGGCCGGTTCAGGTCACCACCGACCTGCCCGGGTTCTGGGCCAGTTCCTATGCCGACGTGCGCAAGGACATGCGGGGCCGCTATCCCAAGCACCCCTGGCCCGAGGATCCGACGCAGGCCGACCCGACGCTGCGGGCGAAACGGCGCGGGACCTGATCCCGACCGGTCAGTCCAAGGCCGTCACAGGGCTGTCGTCGAACAGCCGGGCGGCGTCCTCGGGGTAGCAGAGCTGGGTCCCTTCGGTCATCACGGCGGCGGAGGCCGCGGCGGAGCCGTGCTGCAAGGCCAGCTCCAGCGACTTGCCTTCCGCCAGCGCCTTGACGAAGCCGCCGACGAAGCTGTCCCCGGCGCCGACCCGGCTGCGGACCGTGACGCTTGCGGCGGCGACATGAAGCCTGCGGCTGTCGTCGGCCATCACCGACCCGTCGGCGCCCCGGGCGACGATCACCCAGCGGGCCGCGCCGCGCCGCACGAGGGCGGAGGCGAAGGCGGCGCTGTCGGCGCGGGACGGCAGCGGCCGGCGGGCGAGATCCTCGGCCTCGTGCTGGTCCATCCGCAGCACCAGCGGCGGCTCGTCCTGTCCGGCCGCGAGGTGGGCGAGCGCCGGGCCGGAGGTATCGAGGATGACCTCCACCGCGGATCCCCGGAAATCCTCGCAGATCCGCGCATAAAGGTCGGGACCGGCGCCGTTCGGCCCGGACCCGGAGAGCACGAGGTAGCCCTCCTGCGGCGCCGCCTCGCGGATCGCCCGGCGCACGGCGAGCAGGTCCTCGGTTTCCCATTCCGGCCCCGGCAGCATGAAGCGCAACTGGTCGCCGTGGCTGAGATCGGTGACGGCCAGGCTCTGCCGGGTCTCGCCCGGCGCCGGGTAGACCACGGTGTCGAGCCCGGCCTTCTGCAGCAGGTGCAGCAGCGACTGTCCGGTATCGCCGCCCAGTGCGACGAAGGCGCGGGCCTTGCCGCCCAGCTGGGTGATCGCCCGCGCGACGTTGATGCCGCCGCCGCCGGGATCGGTGACCGGGGGCGCGCAGCGCAGTTTCACGCCGGGCACCACCTCGGAGACCGAGGTGGCGAGGTCCAGCGCCGGGTTCAGGGTGACGGTGAGGATTTCGCGCATCCGGAGCCTGCGGGTTTGATTGGCGTTAGCGCCCACATACCCGCTCCCCGCCGCGCCGGAAAGGCCCCGCCCCGGCCGCCGGGGCCGGGGCGCGGTCGGCGGCGGCGCCGCCGGTGCGCGGTCAGGCCGGCAGGAGCTGGTAGCTGTGCGGCAGGTAGTGGAACCCGTCGCCGCGGGCCTCGACGAAGCCCAGCGCGGGGAACGGCATGTGGTAGCCGATCATCGGGATCCGTTCGTCCGCGATCTGACCCAGCACCCGCCGGCGCGCGGCGGCGGCGGCGGCCTTGTCCATGTCGAAGCGGACCTCCCAGTCGGGCCGGGCCAGCGAATAGACCGGGTGGTTGGCGAGATCGGCGATCAGCATCAGCGCCGCGCCGTCGCTCTCGATCCGGTAGGCCATGTGGCCGGGGGTGTGGCCGGAGGCGTCGATCGCGGTGATCCCGCCCCGGATGTCGGCGCCCGGGGCGAGGAAGGTCATCCTTTCCGCCAGCGGCCGGACCTTCGCCTCGAACCCTTCGTTTTCGGCGGCGGCCCAATGGTCGAACTCGGCCTGCCCGGTGATGTAGGCGGCGTTGGCGAAGGTCTCGGTCCCGGCATCGTCGGCGAGCCCGCCGATATGGTCGCCATGCATGTGGGTCAGGACCACGTGGGTGACCTGCTCCGGGGTCTTGCCGGCGGCAGCCAGCGCACCGGTGATCCCGGCGGGATTCAGGCCGGTGTCGAACAGGATGGTCTCGCTGCCGGTCTCCACCAGGGTCGGGGTGAAAAAGAACTGCGCCCGGTCGGTGGGCAGGAAGGCCTCGCGGCTCGCCGCGGCGAACTCCTCGGCGCTCGCGTTCAGCCCGAAGATGGAGTGCGGGTCCTCGCGCTGCGCCGTCCCGGCCAGAAGCGTGGTGACGGTGAACTGTCCGAGGTTGAAGGAGCGGGCCTCGCCCATCGGGGCCGCGTGTCCGTCGGCGCGGGCGGCGGCGGGAACGAGGGCGGCGGCGGGCAGTGCGGCGGCCGAAGCGAGAGCCTGACGGCGGGTGAGCGGCATGGAACATCCTTTCCGGTTGAAAACCATGCGGTTGGACATAGCTCGGACCCGGATGCAGGCGAGAGTCGGTTCTGTGCGAAAACGCTCGGCGGTTGTGCCGCGATGTGCCAGGCCGGGGGTCGCCGGCGGCAGGCCGTCCGGGGGGCTCCGCCCGTTCGCCCCTCGGTCCGTCCACCGGACGGTCCGCCGCGCTGCGCGCGGACCGGGGCTCACTCCCACCAGGGGTCGATGGCGGCGATGTCGTCGTCGGACCAGCCGAAATGATGGGCGAATTCGTGGACCGTGACATGGGCGACGAGACGCTGCAGGGTCTCGCCCGGCCGGTCGGCCAGCTCCTCGAGGATCGGGCGGCGGAACAGCCAGACCACGTCGGGGCCGTAGGGCTGGTCGAACTGGCTCTTCTCGGTCAGCGGGATGCCGTCATACATCCCGGTGATCTCGTCGCGCTGGGCCTGCGGGTCGTCGTCGGGATCGAGCAGGTGATCGGGCAGTTCCTCGGCCACCCGGATCGCGACCTCGGCGGCCAGCCGGGCGAAGGGCGGCGGGAACCCCGCCACCGTCTCGCGCGCGATCTGTTCGATCCGGTCTGCCGTCGCCTGCCGCCACATGGCCCTGCATATGGACAATCGGGAAGCGCTGTGAAAGAGGCTGCGGGCCCATCGACAGCCCGGCCGGAGCCATGACCAGCACCCGTTTCGCCCCCTCGCCCACCGGATACCTGCATATCGGCAACCTGCGCGCCGCGCTGTTCAACCACGCCATCGCCCGCAAGGCCGGGGGCACCTTCATCCTGCGGATCGACGACACCGACCCGGAGCGGTCGAAGGAAAGCTATGTCGAGGGGATCCGCGAGGACCTCACCTGGCTCGGGCTGACCTGGGACCGGGAGGAACGGCAATCGGCCCGGCTCGACCGCTACGCCGCCGCGCGGGATCGGCTGATCGCGGCGGGCCGGCTCTACGAATGCTTCGAGACGCCGACCGAACTGGACCTCAAGCGCAAGAAGCAGCTCAACATGGGCAAGCCGCCGGTCTACGACCGCGCCGCGTTGCACCTGACCGAGGCGCAGAAGGCGGCCTACCGGGCCGAGGGGCGGACCGGACACTGGCGGTTCAAGCTCGATCAGGAGCGGATCGAGTGGACCGACGGCATCCTCGGCGACATCTCGATCGACGCCGCGAGCGTGTCTGACCCGGTGCTGATCCGGGGCGACGGGCAGGTGCTCTACACCTTCGCCTCCTCGGTCGACGACAGCGAGATGGGGATCACCGACGTGGTGCGCGGGTCGGACCACGTGACCAACACCGCGACCCAGATCCAGATCATCCGGGCGCTGGGCGGCGCGGTGCCCCGCTTCGCGCACCATTCGCTGCTCACCGGCCCGCAGGGCGAGGCGCTGTCGAAGCGGCTGGGCACGCTGGCGCTGAGGGACCTGCGGGCGCGGGGGATCGCGCCGATGGCGATCCTGAGCCTGATGGCGCGGCTCGGCTCCTCCGACCCGGTGGAACTGCGCGAGACGGTGGCGGAAGTCGTCGACGGCTTCGACCTCTCCGCCTTCGGCGCGGCGCCGACCAAGTTTGATGCCGCCGACCTCGGGCCGCTGACCCACCGCTGGATCGCCGCCCGGCCCTATTCGGCGGTGGCGGACGCGGTGCGCGCCCTCGGCGTGCCCGACGACATCGCGCCCCGGTTCTGGGAGGTCGTGCGCGAGAACATCGACACGCTGGACGGGATGGAGGCCTGGTGGCGGCTGTTCTCGACCGGCGAGGGCGGCGGCCGGGACCTCGACCCCGAAGACCGGGCCTTCGCGGAAACCGCGCTCGGCCTGCTCGGCGAACCACCCTACGACGCCGGCACCTGGTCGGCCTGGACCGACGCGGTGAAGGCGGCGACCGGGCGCAAGGGCAAGTCGCTGTTCATGCCGCTCCGGGTGGCGGTGACCGGCCGGCAGCGGGGGCCGGAAATGGCCGACGTGATGGCGCTGATGCAGGTCCGGCCGCGGCTCTGAGGCGGAGGCTCAGCTCGGCCGCACCGGCCAGCGCGCGTCCAGATCGGCCAGACCCCGGCGGATGATCTCCTCGAGAACGCCGATGTCGATATCGGCCAGCCTGGTGACATAGAGGCAGGCCGCGCCCCTCTTGTGCTTGCCCAGCCGGTCGAGCAGGTCGCCCATCTCCTGGTAGCCCGGCATGATGTAGAGGCTCAGCGCCGCCTTGCGGGGCGAGAACCCGGTGGCCGGCGCGTCGCCCTCCCGGCCGCTGTCGTAGACATAGTGGTACGACCCGTAGCCGATGATCGACGGCCCCCACATCACCGGCCGCCAGCCGGTGACCCTGCGGAACAGCGCGTCGAGCCGCTGGGCATCCGCGCGCCGGGTGGCGTGCTCCACCCCGGCGATGAAGGCGGCGGAATCGATCCCGGTCGGCCTGGTCTTGTTCTCGGCATCGGCCATGGGAGCAGCCTAGCACGGCGCCGCGCCTTCTTCGGACCCGAGATATCCCGGGGGAGTCGCCGCAGGCGACGGGGGCGGCGCCCCCTGCCCGCTCAGCCCGGATCGCGCCAGCGGTTCACGATCGGGTAGCGGCGGTCGAGCCAGAACGCCCGCCGCGACAGCCGCGGCCCCGGCGCGGACTGGAACCGCTTGTATTCGCTGAGATAGATCAGCCGCTCCACCTTGCGGACGGTTTCGGCATCGAACCCGGCGGCGACGCAGTCGGCGACGCTGGCCTCGCCGTCCACCAGCAATTCGAGGATGGCGTCGAGCACGTCGTAGTCGGGCAGCGAGTCGCTGTCCTTCTGGTCCGGGCGCAACTCGGCCGAGGGCGGCTTGGACAGGATCGTCTCGGGAATCACGCGCCCGGCAGGGGCCTTCATCCACGGCCGGTGGGTCGCGTTGCGCCAGCGGCATACGGCGAAGACGCGGGTCTTGTAGAGATCCTTGATCGGATTGTAGCCGCCGGCCATGTCGCCGTAGATCGTGGCATAGCCCACCGCGACCTCGGACTTGTTGCCGGTGGTCAGAAGCATCTCGCCGAACTTGTTGGACTGGGCCATGAGCAGCAGGCCGCGGATCCGGCTCTGGACGTTCTCCTCGGTCAGGTCCGCCGGCCGGTCGCCGAACAGCGGCGCCAGCGTCGCGGTCACTGCCTCGCGCACCGCGCCGATCGGCACGGTGTCGAGCCCGATGCCGAGCGCCTCTGCCACCGCGCGGGCGTCGTCCAGCGACCCCTCGGAGGTGTAATCGGAGGGCAGCATGACCCCGCGCACGTTTTCGGGCCCCAGCGCGTCGGCGGCGATGGCGGCGACAAGGGCGCTGTCGATCCCGCCCGACAGGCCGAGCAGCACCTTCGAGAACCCCGATTTCGCCATGTAGTCGGCAAGGCCCAGCACCATGGTGCGGTAGTCCTGCTCCATGTCGTCGGGGCGCAGCGCCCGGTCCCCCGTCACCGCGCGCCAACCGTCCGCGCCGCGCGTGAAATCGACATGGGCCACGGCCTCCTCGAACCACGGCATCTGCACCGCCAGCCCGCCGCCGGGATTGAGCACGAAAGAGCCGCCGTCGAACACCTGGTCGTCCTGGCCGCCGACCATGTTCAGGTAGATCAGCGGCAGCCCGGTCTCGACGACGCGCGACACCATCTCGCCCATGCGGATGTCGAACTTGCCCCGGAAATAGGGCGACCCGTTGGGCACCACGAACAGCTCGGCACCGCTCTCGGCCATCGCCTCGCAGACATCCGGGTACCAGGCATCCTCGCAGACCGGGGTGCCGATTCGCAGCGGTCCGGCGTCCCAGGGGCCCTGCATCGCCGCCCGCGAGAACAGGCGCACCTCGTCGAAGATGTTGAAGTTGGGCAGGAAGTACTTGCGCGTCACCGCCCGGATCGCACCGCCGCCCAGCACGAAATAGGCGTTGCGCAGCTTCGCGCCCTCGGCCAGCGGCCCGCCGACGCCGAGCAGCGGGCCGTCCGCGCAGTCGCGGGCGAGCCCGGCCACCGCGGCCTCGGCGTGGGCGGTGAAGGCCGGCTTCATGACCAGGTCCTGGGTCTGGTAGCCGGTGATGAACATCTCGGGCAGCGCCACGAAGTCCGCCCCGGCGGCGCGGCCCTCCTCCCAGGCGGCGCGCGCCTTCGCGGCGTTGCCGGGAATGTCGCCCACGGTCGGATTGAACTGGGCGAGGGTGATGCGGAACGTCTCGGTCATGGCGCCTTCGGGTCGGCCGTCGGGGAACGGACCGCGGCGCGGCCGCGGCGATTGCAGGGAGCCATGTAGCAGATCGGCGGCGGAGGGAAACCCGCCCGGTCGCGCGGCCGCCGCGGACCGACGCCGCAGGCGCCGCGCCGCGGGTCGCCGTGGGGCGTTGTCTCGGTCCGGTCATGCCACTACTGTTGCCGGCACCGGAAGGGGAGAGCAGTCAGCATGAAGCGCCGGACGATACCGATCCTGGCCGTCGCCGCGGCCCTTGGCACGCTGGCCCCGGCGGCCCATGCCCAGAGCGTCCAGACCAAGCAGTACGACGATGGCGGCATCTACGAGGGCCAGTTCCTCAACGGCCGCCAGCACGGCCAGGGCACCTACCGGCTGCCGAACGGCTATGAATACACCGGCGAGTGGTTCGAGGGCGAGATCCGCGGCCGCGGCACCGCCCGCTTCCCCAACGGATCGGTCTACGAGGGCGAATTCGCTGCCGGCAAGCCGGACGGCACCGGCAAGATCACCTTCGCCGACGGCGGCACCTACGAGGGCAGCTGGGTCGAGGGCCGGATCGAGGGCGAGGGCGTGGCGACCTACGCCAACGGCGTCGTCTACGAGGGCGAATTCCGCAACGCCATGCACAGCGGCCAGGGGGTGATGCGCGCCCCCGGCGGGTATGTCTACGAGGGCGCCTGGGTCAACGGCGTGAAGGAGGGGCTCGGCACCATCACCTACCCCGACGGCGCGATCTACGAGGGCGAGCTTGTCGGCGACGAACGCGAGGGCGAGGGCACCCTGACGATGCCCGACGGCATGGTCTATGTCGGCACCTGGAAGGACGGCCAGATCGACGGCACCGGCCGGCTGATCCAGCCCAACGGCGACATCTACGAGGGCCAGCTGGTCGGCGGCAAGCGCGAGGGCGAGGGCACCGTGACCTACGCCAACGGCGACGTCTACCAGGGCGGCTTCGTCGACGACCGGCGGCACGGGAAGGGCACCTTCACCGGTGTCGACGGCTACACCTATGTCGGCGACTGGGTGGCCGGCCAGATCGAGGGCCAGGGCCGGGTCACTTATCCCGACGGGTCGGTCTACGAGGGCGGTTTCGTCGCCGACCTTCCCGAAGGCACCGGCAAGATCACCTATGCCGACGGTTCGACCTACGAGGGCGAATGGCAGGGCGGCGTCATCAACGGCCGCGGGGTGGCGACCTACGCCAACGGGCTGGTCTACGACGGCGAGTTCCGCAACGCCCGCAACCACGGCCAGGGCAAGATGACCTATGCCGACGGCTACACCTACGACGGCCAGTGGGTCGACGGCCAGCGCGAGGGCTTCGGCACGGCCAGCTATGCCGACGGCACCGTCTACGAGGGCCAGTTCGCCGCCGGTCAACGCCACGGGCAAGGCCGGATCACCATGCCGGACGGCTTCGTCTACGAGGGCCAGTGGGAACTGGGCGAGATCTCGGGGATGGGGGTTGCGACCTATGCCAATGGCGACGTCTACGAGGGGATGTTCGTGAACGGCCGCCGGCAGGGCCAGGGCACCATGACCTACGCCACCGGCGAGACCGCCGAGGGCGACTGGCAGAACGGCGCGCTGGTGACCCAGAGCGCCGGGGACGCGGCGGCGGAGGCGGTCTCCGACGAGGCGCCGGCCGCCCCGGACTGACGGCGGCCCCGCGGCACGGTCCCGCGCGGGCCTAGTCCAGTTCGGTCCAGGGCCAGGGCTTCACCTCGCTCGCCGCGGTCTGGTAGCGGGCGGCCTTGGCGATCCAGATCCCGAGATCGGTGCCGAAGCCGGCCAGACGCTCGTTCGGCCTGCCGCGGTCGAACAGCATGATGACGAACTGGATCACGGTCAGCACGCCCAGCACCGTGGAGGCCAGCGACAACATGACAGCGATCAGGATCATGTAGAGCAGGCGCAGGCCCAGCCCGTCCCTGGTCTCGGGTTCGTCCTGCGGACCGTGCATCCGGCCCTCGAAGCGCTCCTCGTCCCGGTCCGTCTCCCGCGCGTCCATGCCCATTCTCCTCGCGCTGCCGCCGGCGGATGATACCGGGAGCCCGCCCCGATAGGAAGAGCCCAGCCGGCGGCCGTCCGGCGGGAAAAAGCGACCGCGGGCGCCGGGATCTGCCGCGGGGGGCAGGTCCCGTCCGCCGCTCCGCTACGCGATCAGGCGTTCCATCGGCCGCCACCCTGCCCACGGCATTCCCCACGGGGCTTCGAACGCGAAGAAGCAGCCGCCACCGGCGCGCTGGTCATGGTCGCGGCTGATCGGAACCCCTGCAAGGAAACAGAACAGGAGCGTGCCGACGCCGCCATGACCGACGAACAGGACATCGGCCGACGTGCATTCCGCCAGGCAATGCCGGACCTCCGCGACGATCCTGGACTGGGCGGCGATCGCGGTCTCCCAGCCCCGCACGCTCCGCTCCGGGTCGGCGAAGAACCGGTCCGCGACGATTTCGAACTCGTCGGGCGGCAGATAGCCCGTGGCGCTGCGGTCGTTCTCGTGCATCCGCTCGCGGACCTCGACGCGGCAGCCATGCGCCGCCGCGAGGGGGGCCGCGGTCTCGAGCGCCTTCCTTTCCGGACTGCTGATGACGTGCCGGGTGCCCGCCAGCGCGCCCGATGCGGCCAGCGCGCGGACCCGCGCCAGACCGGCCTCGCTCAGGGACCAGTCCCGGACCGGCCTGTCCGGATCGACCCCGACCTGCGGGTGGGTCAGGTAACGGACGGTTCGCGGCATGGCGGATCCCGCCTTCTGGGCGAGGCGGGCCGGGACAGCCCGCCTAGCCCGGCGAGGACGCGGCGGCCTTCGCCCGCACCCGGTCGATCATCTCCTGGGTGCCGCGGCTGAATTCCAGCGGGCAGGGATACTCGGCCTCGCCCCGGACCGTGGCGCAGAAATTCTCCACCTGCAGGACGTAGTGGTTCACGCCCGGCCAGCGCTCGGTCCGGACGTGCATCGGGTCCGGACCCGAGATCTCGAGCCGGGCTTCGCCGAAGACGTTGGCGTTGAACGGGCAGGTCAGGCGCATCACCCCCTCCTCACCGTGGAAGGTGATCTCCTGCCGCGGGAACATCCGCATCGACACCGCGCCGGAATAGAAGAACGACGAGAACAGCGCGCTGACCTCGGTATGGACGTCGACGCCGTTCTGCACCCGGATATCGGCGCGGGTGATTTCCACCGGCTCCTGCCCGGTGACGAAGCGGGCCGCGCCGAAGGCGTAGACGCCGATGTCGCCCAGCGCGCCGCCGCCGGTCTCGGGGCGGTTGCGGATGTTGGCGGTGTCGGCCCGGTTGTCGAAGGAAAACACGCAGTCGACGCGGACCGGCGCCCCGATCGCACCCTCGTTGTAGAGCTGCCGGGCGCGGATGAACTGCGGGTGATGGACGATCATGTAGGCCTCGGCGGCCACGAGGCCGGTGCGGTCGCGGGCCGCGATCACCGGGTCGAACTCGGCCGTGGTCATCGCCAGCGGCTTCTCGCACAGGACGTGCTTGCCGGCCGCGAGCGCCTTGAGCGTCCATTCGACGTGCAGGTGGTTGGGCAGCGGGATGTAGACCGCGTCCACCC
>JBFKOW010000093.1:0-13410 GCA_041628615.1 Paracoccaceae bacterium
CCCGCGCGGAGGCATTGTCGGGGGCGGCGGCGTAGATCGTCTCGGCCAGCGCCTCGGCCTCGGGCGAGACGTAGCCGCCGACCGCGGTCACCATCAGGTCGAGCAGGTCGACGCGGGCGGTCAGCGCGGCCTCACTGCCCGCCGGCATCAGGCCCACCACCCGCTCCATTGCCGCCACCGCGGCAGGCCAGTTGCCGAGCCGGGCCTCGGTCTGGGCGAGCCAGAGCCAGCCTTCCGGGTCCTCCGGGCGCTGCGGCACGGCGCTGCGCAACTCTTCCAGCAGATCGGCGACCTCGCCCTCGGGGACGACCGGGGGCTGTTCGGCGATCCGGGCGGCCATCGCCTCGGCCTGTCCGGGCCTGCCGGCGCGGATCTCCTCGGACAGGGCTATCCGGGCCTGCCGGGGAAGGTCGGGGTAGGGGCCGGAGGCATCCGCCACGCCGAGCCGGGCATAAAGGCCGAGCCCCCCGGCCGCGATCAGCGCCACGGCAAGGCCGGCCACCGCAAGGGTGAGGCGGCGCGGGGCCGCGCCGGACCCCGCCGGCCTGGCGCGGGCCGCGCTGTCGGCGGCCAGCAGGCGGCGGGCCACCTCCGTGCGGGTCCGTTCCGCCTCGTCGCCCGACAGCACGCCGCGGGCGATGTCGCGCTCGATCTCGGCCATCTGGTCGCGGTAGATGTCGACCTCGGTGCGGTCCGGCTCGGCGGCGGCAGAGTCCGCATCCGCGCCCAGCAGCGGCCGGACCACGAGGGCGGCCACCGCCAGCGCGATCACTGCGCAGATGATCCAGAATAGCATCGGTCCGGCCGCTTGGTGTCAGGTCCGGCAGATGTAGGGCCCGCGCCGGCCGGGCGAAAGGGACAATCCGGCGCAGCCCTGTCGCAATCGGCGCGCCAGATGCCGCGGCATGTCGCCTCTTGCCGCCGCCGCGGGCTATCACCACTGTGCGAGACGGCCGCCGCGGCCGCAGACGCCACCGCTGATCCTCGGGACGCCCATGAAACGCTACTCCGCCTTTGCCATCGCCCGCGAGGCCCTGCGCCATCACACCGGCTGGGAGCGGGCCTGGCGGTCCCCCGAGCCGAAGCCGCGATACGACGTCATCATCATCGGCGCGGGCGGGCACGGGCTCGCCACCGCCTACCACCTCGGCAAGGATCACGGCATCCGCAACGTCGCGATCCTCGAGAAGGGCTGGCTCGGCGGCGGCAATACCGGGCGCAACACCACGATCATCCGGTCGAACTACCTGCAGGACGAAAGCGCGGCGATCTACGAGAAGGCGCGCAGTCTCTACGAGACGCTGAGCCAGGACCTGAACTACAACGTGATGTTCAGCCCCCGCGGCGTCATCATGCTGGCCCAGACCGAACACGAGGTCCGCGGCTACAAGCGCACCGCGCAGGCCAACGCGCTGCAGGGGGTGGCGACCGAGTTCATCGGGCCGCAGCGGGTCAAGGAACTCTGCCCGATCATCTCGCTCGACGGGCCGCGCTACCCGGTGCTGGGCGGGCTCTGGCAGCCGCGGGGCGGCACGGCGAGGCACGACGCCGTGGCCTGGGGCTATGCCCGGGCCTGTTCCGACATGGGCATGGACATCATCCAGAAATGCGAGGTCACCGGCATCCGCACCGAGGGCGGCAAGGTCGTGGGCGTGGAGACCAGCAAGGGCGCGATCGGCTGCGGCAAGCTCGGCATCGTGGTGGCCGGGCATTCCGGCGTGCTGGCCGGGATGGCCGGGTTCCGCCTGCCGATCGAGAGCGTGGCGCTGCAGGCGCTGGTCAGCGAACCGATCAAGCCCTGCATGGACGTGGTTGTGATGGCCAACACGGTGCACGGCTACATGAGCCAGTCCGACAAGGGCGAGATGGTGATCGGCGGCGGCGCGGACGGCTACAACAACTATACCCAGCGCGGGTCCTTCCACCACATCGAGGAGACCGTGCGCGCGCTGATCGAGACCTTCCCGATGATCTCGCGGCTCAAGATGCTGCGGCAATGGGGCGGGATCGTCGACATGACCGGGGACCGTTCGCCGATCCTGTCGAAGACGCCGGTCGAGGGCGTGTTCATGAACTGCGGCTGGGGCACCGGCGGCTTCAAGGCGATCCCCGGCTCGGGCTTCGCAATGGCCGAACTGATGGCGAAGGGCGGATCCTCCATCGCCGACCCGTTCTCGCTGACCCGGTTCCGGGAGGGGCGGTTCATCGACGAAAGCGTGGCCGCCGGGGTCGCGCACTAGGCCGCGAACCCCGATTCGAGTTAGGGCGAACTGCCCAAATTTCAGGCAGATGACGCAACGTCAGGTTCGCGGTGGCATGGTCCCGTGTCTTCTGCCCTGGAAATGTCGAGAATGCGCCAAAAACTCGAGTCGAACTGCACGCAAGGGTTGAGTGGGCGCGATATCCTGTCATCATGGTTGCATCGAGTAGTGAGTAATGAGGCAACCAAGATGGCACAACTGGACCTCTCGAAGTCAGGGCACCCCAGACATGCCGCACGCATCACGTGGTATGGAATCGGCGTCGCGACCCTTCTCATTCTGGTCTTCGTGATCACGGAATCGGACAGTTCGCGCCTGGCGGACCGTTTCGGCACCACGGCATCCGGGGATTTCGCCACCGCGAACTGAACCGGCCGCGTGCCGCCCAGCCCCCGGGGCGCGTTGCTCCGGGAAACCGGCCGCCGAGCCCTTGCAACCCGCGCGCGCCGCGTTACCTCTGCGCGAACGAAGCGTGCGAGGCAGAGGAATGACGGCGTTGCTGCGAAAGCTGCCGCAAATCGACGTGGCCGCCTGGACGGCGCGCCACCGGGCGAAGATCGCCGGTCTGCTGGCCGGCACGCTGGGCACGACCGTGCTCACGCTGTTCCTCGTGGTGGCGATCACCGGCGTTCCCCACGGCCGGACGCCGCCCACGCCGGAGCCCGTCTACATCATCGATTAGGCGCGCCTGCGGCATATTCCTCCTGGCCGGCGGCCCGGGCCGCTTTCTGACCGAAAATGCCGCAAAATCGCTGGCCCCGGCTTGCCCATCGCCTATGCCTGCCGGACAAGGGGAATGCCCCGGCCCGCCGTCGCGGGCGATGCGGAGACCGTGCCATGCTGCTTCTCAGGTGCCCCTATTGCGGCATTGACGCCGACGAGACCGAACTGAGCCCCGGCGGCGAGGCGCACCTGACGCGCCAGGGGCCGGGATCGTCGGACGAGGCGTTCGACGCTTACCTGTTCCTGCGCGAAAACCCGAAGGGCGTCCATTTCGAGCGCTGGCGGCACAGCTACGGCTGCGGCAAGTGGTTTCACGCCGCCCGCTGCACCGTGACGCTCGAAGTCTTCGGCACTTACCCGGCGCAGACCACCGAGCCGCCGCAGGCAATCCGCGACCGCATCACCGAGCGCCGGCCCGGCTGGCGGTGGAGGGACTTCTCTTGAGCACCCGACTTGCCACCGGCGGCCGCCTGATCGACCGCGCCTCCACGGTGTCGTTCCGCTTCAACGGCCGCCGCCTGAAGGGCTATGCCGGCGACACGCTGGCCTCGGCGCTTCTGGCCAACGACCAGATGCTCGTCGGCCGGTCGTTCAAGTATCACCGCCCGCGCGGCATCGTCGCCAGCGGCGCCGAGGAGCCCAACGCGCTGATGAACCTCGGCAGTGGCGGACGGTTCGAGCCGAACCAGCGCGCCACAACGCAGGAACTGTTCGACGGGCTCGAGGCGCGCAGCCAGAACCACTGGCCCAGCCTCGATTTCGACATCGGCGCGATCAACGCGCGGCTGTCGCGGTTCCTGCCTGCGGGTTTCTACTACAAGATGTTCCTGCACCCGCGGCCGTTCTGGAAACACGTCTACGAGCCCTTCATCCGGCAATCCGCCGGGCTGGGGCAGGCGCCGAAGGACCGCGACGCCGACACCTACGAGCATTTCCATGCCCATGTCGACGTGCTGATCGTCGGCGGCGGGGTGGCCGGACTGGCGGCCGCGCTGTCCGCGGGGCGCAGCGGCGCCCGCGTGCTGCTGGTCGAGCAGACCGCGCAATGGGGCGGCCGGGCGCCGGTCGACGGCGCCACGATCGACGGGATGGACGCCGAAACCTGGATCAAGACCACGGTTCAAGCCCTTGAAGACATGCAAAATGTCGATCTCCGGCTCCGCTGCATGGGGGCCGGGGTCTATGATCACGGCTACGCGCTCGCCTATGAACGGCTGACCGATCACCTGGCCGACAAGGCCGGGCCGCGGCACCGTCTGTGGAAGATCCGCGCCCGCCGGATCGTGACCGCCACCGGCGCGATCGAGCGGCCGCTGTCCTTCGCGGGCAACGACCTGCCGGGGGTGATGCTGGCCTCGGCGGTGCGGGACTACGTGGTCAACTGGGCGGTGTCGCCGGGGGACCGGACCGTGGTGGTGACCAACAACGACGACGCCTACCGCACCGCGCTGGCGCTGCAGGCCGCGGGGCTGGTGGTGCCCGCCATCGTCGATGCCCGGCCCGCGCCCGAGGGGGCGCTGGTCGATGCAGCGCGGGCGCAGGGCATCCGCATCCTGCCGGGCCGCGCGGTCTGCAAGGTGCAGAGCGGCAAGCGGGTCTCCGGCGTGGCGATCAGCGCGCAGGCGGGCGAGGGCGCGGTCCTCGACCAGATCGCCTGCGACGCGGTGGCGATGTCGGGCGGCTGGTCGCCGGTGGTCCACCTCTGGTCCCATTGCGGCGGCAAGCTGCTTTGGGACGACGCCATCGCGGCCTTCCGGCCCGACCCGGACAAGGCCCCGACCGGGGCGGACGGCGCGGGCTTCGTGATCGCCGCCGGCGCGGCGGACGGCGTGACGGACACCGCCGCGGTGCTGGCGTCGGGCCATGCCGCCGGGTTGCGCGCCGCTGCCGAGACCGGGGCCGCCGGCGCGGCCGGAGCGGCGCCCGAGGCCGAGGCGGCGGGGCCCGGTTCGCCTGTCGCGCCGGTCTGGCTGATGCCGCAGGGCGCCGGGCAGGCGCTGCGCGCCAAGGCCTGGCTCGACTTCCAGAACGACGTGAAGGTCACCGACGTGCAACTCGCCGCCCGCGAAGGCTACGAAAGCGTCGAGCACACCAAGCGCTACACCACCCTCGGCATGGCCACAGACCAGGGAAAGCTGAGCAACGTCAACGGATTGGCGACCCTCGCTCAGGCTCTGGGCGAGACCATCCCGGCCGTGGGCACCACCACCTTCCGGCCGCCCTACACGCCGATCTCGATGGGCGCGATCGCCGGCGAGGCGCGGGGTGAACTGTTCCAGCCCCTGCGCCGCAGCCCGATCCATGCCTGGCACGAGGCCAACGGTGCGGTCTGGGAGCCGGTGGGCCACTGGCGGCGCCCCTACGCCTTCCCGCGCGCCGGCGAGAGCCGCGAGAAGGCCGTCCACCGCGAGATCAGGAACACCCGGCAAGCCGTTGGAATGCTTGATGCATCGACGCTGGGCAAGATCCTCGTGAAGGGGCCGGACGCGGGCCGTTTCATGGACATGCTCTACACCAACATGATGTCGACCCTGAAGCCGGGGCGGTGCCGCTACGGGCTGATGTGTTCCGAGAACGGGTTCCTGATGGACGACGGCGTGGTCGCCCGGATCGACGACGACACCTTCCTCTGCCACACCACCTCGGGCGGGGCGGACCGGATCCATGCCCACATGGAGGAATGGCTGCAGACCGAGTGGTGGGACTGGAAGGTCTACACCGCCAACGTCACCGAGCATTACGCCCAGATCGCCGTGGTCGGCCCGAAGGCGCGGGACCTGCTGGCACGCCTCGGCGGGATGGACCTGAGCGCCGAGGCGCTGCCCTTCATGGCCTGGGCCGAGGGCCGGATCGGCGACTTCGGTGCGCGGGTCTTCCGGATCTCGTTCTCGGGCGAGTTGAGCTTCGAGATCGCGGTGCCCGCCTCGCAGGGGCTGGCCTTCTGGGAGGCGGTGATGGCGGCCGGCGCAGCCTTCGGGGTGATGCCCTACGGCACCGAGGCGCTGCACGTGATGCGGGCCGAGAAGGGCTTCATCATGATCGGCGACGAGACCGACGGCACGGTGATCCCGCAGGATCTCGGGCTCGACTGGGCGATCTCGAAGAAGAAGGACGACTTCATCGGCAAGCGCGGCCAGCAGCGCAGCTTCCTCGCCAGCGCCGACCGCTGGACCCTCGTCGGGCTGCAGACGCTGGACGGGTCGGTCCTGCCCGAGGGCGCCTATGCGGTGGCCGAGGGGACCAACGCCAACGGCCAGCGCAACGTGCAGGGGCGGGTGACCTCGACCTACCATTCGCCGACGCTCGACCGGGGCATCGCGATGGGGCTCGTCGCCCGCGGCGCCGAGCGGATGGGCGAGGTGCTGAGTTTCCCGCGGGCGGGTGGCAATGCCGTCGAGGCCCGCATCGTCAGCCCGGTCTTCTACGACCCCGAGGGGGAGAAGCAGAATGTCTGATCCGGTAACGCCGCTCGGGGGCCGGGTGGCCGAGGGTGCGATCCGCGTCGCCGATGCCGGTCCGCGGGGGATGATCCTGCTGCGGGGCGACCTTGGCGCGGCGGCGCTGCGGGACGCCTGCGCGCAGGTGACCGGGCTCGCCATGCCCGACGCCGGGGGCGCGGTCTGCGACGGCGACACCGGGCTGCTGTGGATGTCGCCCGACGAGGCGCTGATCCTGCTGCCGCGGACGGGCGTGACTGCGGCGCTGGCTACCCTCGCCGAAGCGCTCGCCGGGGTGCACCACCTCGCCGCCGACGTGTCCGACGCCCGGGCGGTGATCCGGCTCGAGGGCGAGGGGCTGCGCGAGGTCCTGGCCCGGCTGACCCCGGCCGACTTGCACCCCGCCGCGCTGCCGCCGGGCCGGGTCCGGCGCACCCGGCTGGCGCAGGCGGCGGCGGCGTTCTGGCTGCATGACGAGACCCGGGCCGACCTGATCTGCTTCCGGTCGGTCGCGGTCTACGTCTTCGACCTGCTGGCCAACGCGGCGGAAAGCGGGCCGGTCGGCCATCTGCCCGCCGGGACCGAGCGTTGACAGGGTTTCCGCCGGACCCGTAGTCTCGGGGTGATACGGGCAGGGCCGGGCCGCGGCGGCGGACCGGGCAGGGGCAGGCAGATGCGGATCACGTCGGTGACCCCGATGAAGAACGAGGCGCCCTACCTTCTCGAATGGGTCGCCTATCACCGGATGATCGGTGTCAACGACATCCTCGTGTTCTCGAACGACTGCCGGGACGGCACCGACCTGATGCTGGAACGGCTGGACGAGATGGGGGTGCTGCGGCATTACCCCAATCCCAGCATGTTCACCGGGTCGACCAAGCATCACCTGCAGGTCATCCGCTACATCAATTCCGGCCAGCGGCTGCGCCGGTCGGACTGGGTCGTGCACCTCGACGTGGACGAATTCATCTGCGTCCACCCCGGCGCCGGCAAGCTGGCCGACCTGTTCGCCGCGCTGCCCGACGCGAACATGATCGTGATGAACCAGCTCAACTTCGGCAGCGGCGGGCTCGACCGCTTCGAGGATGGGTTGCAGATCGACCGGTCCCGCTACTGCTGGGCGCTGACCGGGCCCTATCACCCCAAGGTGGACCGGCGCGGCACCAAGACCCTGACCCATGCCTCGGCCGGGGCGAAAAGCTGGAACAATCACTCGCCCGTCTTCCCGCGCGACGGCGTCGGCAGGGTGCGGCCGGTGAACGGGTCCGGGGTGCCGCTCGAAATCGACCTGACCAGGGACCTCAAAAGCCTCGTCGCGCCGCATTACGGCTTCGACGTGGTCCAGCTCAACCACTACCCGCTGCGCTCGGTCGAGGGGTTCCTGCTCAAGGCCGACCGGGGCAACGCCAACCATGCCGATCCGGGCGACCTGATGGCCTACTGGCGGCGCTACGACCGCAACGATCGGGAGGAGACGGCGATCCTGCGCCATGTCGATGCGGTGGCGACGGCGCGGGACGAGCTGCTGCAGGATGCCGAGTTGCGCAGCCTGCACACGGCGGCGATGGAACATGCAGGGGCACGGATTCGCGAACTGCTCCAGACGCCGGAAATGGCCGACCTCAAGGCCCGGATCGAGAAGTTCCGCAAGCGCAATCCAGGTCTGGCCGAAGCGGCCTGAAGCTCGGGGCGTTCAGGTGCCGTGGCGCCGGGCGGCGGGGGCCGCCCCGGCCGTTTCGGCCCCGGCGACCTCCTCGGGGCAGTCCTCGACCCAGGTGTCGTCGGTCGCATAGCCGAGCCGGACCAGCGCCGCGCCGTAATCGGCGGCATAGTCCCGGGCGACGGCGCGGGGCAGGGCCTCGCGCCATTGGGCCTTGCGGCCGCTCCTGATGTGGGCGGCGACATTGCCGGCCCGGTTGCCGCGGTCGGCGATCCCGCCGAACAGCGAATGGGTCCAGTAGCTTTCGACCAGTCCGTCGATGTCGAACCCGGCCACCGCCATCCGGTCGAGCGCGCCGCGGAACAGCGCGCAGTCGGTGTCGCCGATCATGTCCTCGTAGCGCAGGTCGACCGCGTGCGGGTGGCCATAGGGCCAGGCCAGCATCTCGGCCAGCGTCGCCTTGTGCTTGTGATGCATCTCGAAGCGCAGCCGCGCGGCGAGGTCGGGCAGGGCGTTGATCCGCTCCTTGTAGCTCTGGCCGCCGAACTCGGGGCGGGGCCGGGCCAGCCACTTCTCGTTGCCGGTCCGGGCGGTCAAGTGGTAGCGCGCGCCCGAGATCAGCACGTCGCGCGGGTCGCGGATCATGTGCAGCGCCCGCGCCTCGGGACTGTCGAGCAGCCAGCGCGGGAAGGCCGAGGCCCAGTTGACCACCAGCGCCGGCCCGGTGGCCGGAAGCTCGGACGGATCCGATCGCGGCCGGATTCGGATGATCGGGATGCCGTGGGCCTCGGCGAACTTGTGGAAGGTCCGTCGCATCCAGACGGTCCCGGTCTTGTGGTGGGTCCCGACGCAGAGGAACCGCGCCGTCATTCCGCCGCCTCGGCGGGCTGCTTCGGGAAGAACCCGGTCTCGACGAAGGTGCGGAACTCGGCCACCTCGAGCTGGTAGTCGAGCACCCGGCGCGCGCAGTCGGCGCAGGCGCGGCGCAGCGCGGCGAGATCGTCGTCCCGCAGCCATTCGTCGACGATGGCCCGGATCCGGCCGGTCGGGATCGAGGCGTCGGGGCAGGTGTTGATGTCGTATTTCTCGAAATACTCCATGTCGATCCGGCCCTTGTTCTTGGAATTGGCGGTGCCGCGCAGCCGCTTGAGCAGGAAATCCTCGCGGCTCTTGATCGCGTAGTGATTGACCTGCGCGTGGGCGTAGCCGAGGGTCCTGGCGCTCGACCGCCAGCCCCGGGCCAGCACCGTCTCGGTCATGTCCTCGCCGGATCCGTTGGTCCAGCGGATGTCGTCCGGCGGCGTCGTGCCCTTGCGGTATTTCGGGCGGTGGACGCCGAAGAAATCGAACCGGGCGGGGCGGAACAGGGTCTTGAAGCCCCAGACCAGCCCGTTCTCCGGCGTCTCGAAGCTCGACCCGCGGGTGAACCGCTCGGTCACCAGATCGTCGGTCATCCGTGCCGCGCCGTCCGACCCCATGAGCCGCCAGTTCACGCTGATCGCGTCCGGCGCGCCGCAGGCGTCGATCAGGGCGTCCACGGTCCGGTCGCCGGCGTGGACGTTGAGGAACTCGTCGGCGTCGAGCACCATCACCCAGTCCGCCGACTTGACCCAGCCCATCCGGTTCGCCCGGCTGTAGGCGGCCCGCTGCGGGTCCATCCGGGGACCCAGCGGATTGTCGAAATGCCGGAGCACCCCCATCCGGTCGAGCCGGTTCAGCATCAGGTTCGACCCGTCGGTGCAGTCGTTGGAGAAGATGCAGAAGTCGTCGAACCCGATCGACCGGTGGTAGGCCAGCCATTCGAGAAGGTAGGGCCCCTCGTTCTTCATCGTCGAGACGATCACCTTGCGGGTCACGAGACGGCCTTTCGCGGTCGGGGATCGGTGGTCCGCGCGGTCCGGGCCGCGCGGCGGGCGGCGGCGCGGGCGGCGGGGGGATCGGCCGGGGTGATCGCGGCAGCGGACGTGGTGCCGGTCTCGCCTGCCGTCGCCGGGCCGGGGCGGTCAGGAGCGGGCTCGGCCCTGTCCGCCTTCGACTTCCCGGTCTTCTTCGCCTTCGCCTCCTTGGCGCCGGCCGGGGCGCCGGTCGCCTTCGCCGCCAGCATCATCTTGCGGGTGCGCTCCTGCATCAGGGGCACGCCGAGGGCCACGGCCTCGCCGCCTTCGAGGAACGGATTGTCGTCGAGGCTCATCGCCGCCGCGCTGCGGTCCTCCCGCGTCCGGGCCACAGTCTCCGGCGCCTCCTCCGGCGCCGGGCCGACCCCGGCGGCCTGCATCAGCTCGGCCCGGGTCTCGCCCTTCTTCGCGGTCTGGGTCTGGGCGATCATCTTCGCGATGGTCTTGTCCGGGACGCCCTGCGCCTGAAGCTCCTTCACCTTCTGCTGCCACTTCTTCGGCAGGTGCTGGATGAACAGGATCTCGTCGAGCTTGTCGAGCGGGGTCTCGCTGGCGCGCTTCAGGTCCTCGATCCACTGGGCGTATTCGCCGGTCGCGCGCAGCTTCTCGACGCGGGCGGCATGGAAAGCCATCGCCTCGTCCTGCAGCTTCCGCATCACCGGGTCCGCGAGGATCTCGGCCATCTTCTTGCGGGTGCCGCGGGCGTGGCGCAGCGCGTTGCGGGCCTCGATCTCGTTGCGGTCGAACAGCGCGAAATAGGCGGCGCTGTACTTGTCTTCCTTGTTGTTGACGTTGCCGCGGACACGGCGCAGCAGGTAGGCCTCGTAGCTCTTGACCGCGTAGTGGTTCATCTCGGCCAGCTTGTAGCCCAGCGTCGGCTTGGTCGAGCGCCAGCCCGACAGCGAGAACTCGTCCGGCATCCGCTCGCCCGAGCCGTTGACCCAGACCTGGTCGAACATCAGCTTGGCATTCTCCGGGCTCTGCTTGGCCTTCTTGATCGAGGGGCGGTGGATGCCGAGCTTGATGTCGCGATAGGGGCGGAACAGGGTCTTGACCCCCCAGCCCTTCTTGAACTTGTCCGGCGCGGCGTGCGTGTAGCTTTCGATCACCAGCCCCGGATTCCAGTCGGTGACCCCGCTCGACCCGAAGAACCGCCAGGTGATCGCCATCGCCTGCGCCTCATCGGGGATTTCGGCGACCAAATCGCCGATCCGGCCCCGGCCGCACTTGATCGACAGGAACTCGTCGGCGTCCATCACCAGCACCCATTCGCTGTTCATCACCTGGGGGTTGGCGGTGGCCAGCGTCAGGGCGTGCGGCTGCGGCTTCGCGCCCTCGGGCACGTCGTTGCGGAAATGCCGGACCCAGCCCATTTCCTCGAGCCGGATCAGCATGTCGTCGGTGCCGTCGCTGCAATTGTTGGTGTAGACGCAGATGTTGTCGAAGCCGATGTGGCGGTGGTAGGCGACCCACTCGACGAGGCTGTGCCCCTCGTCCTTCATCATCGACAGGATCGTGTAGGTGTGCCTGGGGGCCATGCCCGCCTCGTCGCCTCATCCGCCCTTTGCGCCGCGAGGGACGCGCCGGGGGCTCTGTTTCACTGCCCGGTTGTTGCCCGGTTATTGTCCGGCCGCCGTTGTCGGCGTTGCCGGGCAGCATACCGCAGAGCCGCCGAAACTCAACGGGGACGGCCGGATTTGACGGATTTCTTCGGGCCTGACGGGCGCGGGGGGCGGTTTCCGAACACTTCGGCTTGACGCAGCGGGCCGTAACGCTTTGTTACAGGCCAGACGCAACGACCCGCCAAGGAGACGACCATGGCCTTCGAACTTCCCGATCTTCCCTATGCCCACGACGCCCTGGCCGCCAAGGGGATGTCGAAGGAGACCCTCGAATACCATCACGACCTGCACCACAAGGCCTATGTCGACAACGGCAACAAGCTGATCGCCGGCACCGAGTGGGAGGGCAAGTCGCTCGAGGAGATCATCACCGGCACCTACCAGGCCGGCGCGGTGGCGCAGAACGGCATCTTCAACAACATCAGCCAGCTTTGGAACCACAACCAGTTCTGGGAGATGATGGGCCCCGGCGACAGCAAGATGCCCGGCGAACTCGAGGCTGCCCTGACCGAGAGCTTCGGCAGCGTCGACAAGTTCAAGGAGGCGTTCTCCGCCGCCGGCGCCGGGCAGTTCGGCTCGGGCTGGGCCTGGCTGGTGAAGGACGCCGACGGCAGCCTCAAGGTCACCAAGACCGAGAACGGCGTGAACCCGCTCTGCTTCGGCCAGACCGCGCTGCTGGGCTGCGACGTGTGGGAGCATTCCTACTACATCGACTTCCGCAACAAGCGGCCGGCCTACCTGACGAACTTCCTCGACAACCTCGTCAACTGGGAGAACGTCGCCAGCCGGATGTGAGCCCGCGACGCGACCGGATCGGAAGGGGCGTCCCTCGGGGCGCCCCTTTCTTTCGTCGCCGCCTCACCTCGCCAGCCGGATGTCGGCGTAGACCGGGTAGTGGTCGGACGGCCAGACCGCGCCGAAGCGGTCGCGCAGCACCACCGGCGGCCCGGCGGCGGACAGCCCCGCGCTGATTCCGATATGGTCGATCGCGCCGAAGAGGTTGAGGCCCCGGTCGAGGTGGTAGGTGGCCCCGCGCACCGGCAGGAAGGCGATTCCCGCTTCCTCGATCAGGTCGAGCGTGGCCGCGCCGCGCAGGGCGTTCAGGTCCCCCGTCACGATCACCGGGGTGCCCGCCGCGATCACCGGCGCGATCCGGTCGCGGACCAGCGCCGCCGAACGCAGCCGGTTGTCACGGCTCGCATAGTCGGTGTGGACGTTGACCACCCGGAACCTGGGGCCGCCGATTGGGACGAACTCGGCCCAGCTGGCGAAGGCCGGATAGGAGCCGTCGAAGGTCCGGGAATAGATCTCGTCCGGGGTTTCGGAGAAGAAGAACCACCCCTGGTCAACGAGTTGCAGCCTGTCCTTCGCGTAGAGAACCGGCTGGGTCGGCGGGAATCGGTCCGGCGGCCCGCTGGCCGCGACCCCGAGGCCGGGGAACGCGGCGGTCAGGTGCGCGACCACGAGGTTGGTGCCGTCGCGGTTCGTTGCCGGAAAGCTCTCGGCCTCCTGCAGGGCGAGGATGTCCGGGGCCACCGCGCGCAGGGCCTCGGTCATCGGCCCCTTCCGGGCCTCCCAGCCCGCGACCGACCAGCGTCCGGTCTCCTCCCGCAGGGCGATCCAGTGGACGTTGAGGGTGGTCACCCGCAGGGTTCCGTCGGGCGGCGGCGCCGGGTCGGGTCCGCCGGAATGGGCGACGTGGAGCCCGCAGGCCAGCAGCAGGCTGCCCAGCAGGGTCAGCCCCGCGACCCTGAGCAGCCGGCCGATCACCGCTCTGCCGCCCGCGCCAGCGCCGCCTCGAGCGCGTCGAGG
>JBFKOW010000094.1:0-13407 GCA_041628615.1 Paracoccaceae bacterium
CCGCGACGCCGCCGCCGGACAGGTTCATGTGGGCGCCGAAATCGCCCTGGTTGGGGAAGATCCAGCCGATCGCGTCGAGGTTCTCCGAGACCCCGTCCACCTGTTTCCGGATCGCGCGGGCGAAGTAGTAGGTGTTCGACATCGCGATGTCGCACTCGCCGGACACGATTCCGCGCAGCTGGTCGGTGTCGCCGCCCTCGGGCGGCCGCGCGAAGTTCGCCACCACCCCCGCGGCCCAGTCCCGCGCCGCCTCTTCGCCGAGATGGGCGATCATCGCGGCGGTGATGGTCTGGGTGTAGACGTTGGACCCGGAGCGGATGCAGACCTGCCCGGCATAGCGCGGGTCGGCGAGGTCCTGGTAGGTGCGCGGCGGGTTGGCGACCTCGGCCTTGTCGTAGAACAGGATCCGGGCCCGCTGCGAGAAGCCGAACCACTGGTTGTCCTCGTCCTGCACGTAGGCCGGCACCCGGGCTTCGAGCACGTCCGAGTTGACCGCCTGGAACAGCCCGAGATCCTTGGCCCGCTCCAGCCGCGAGGTGTCCACGGTCAGGAATACGTCGGCGGGGCTGTTGTCGCCCTCGGCCTGCATCCGGGCGATGAGCTCGTCGGCATCGCCCTCGATCCGGTTGATGGTGATCCCGGTGGCCTCGGTGAAATCGGAATAGAGGCGTTCGTCGGTGTCGTAGTGGCGCGAGGAATAGAGGTTCAGTTCGCCCTCTGCCGCGGCCGGCACGGCGGTGGCGACAATCAGGGCGGTGCCCAGAAGGCGGGCGGTCAGACTGGTCATGTCGTTGGGTCTCCCGTTGGCGACTCGATTTCCGATACAAAGACTCAACTACCCGACCGGGCCGCGGGGTCAACCAGTATCAGAGTCTTTTTGTCGGCCTTTTCGCCGCAGGCCGGTCCCCGCCGGCTGCGCCGCCGGGCCGGTCCGAAACGCGGCAACGCCGGCCCGATCGGGGCCGGCGTTGCGCGTAGGTCCGGACGCCGGGGCGTCGCGTCAGTTGGTGATGATCTCCGGTCCCATCAGGCTGATCGGCAGGAAGGTCGACAGCCAGGGCACGTAGGTCACGAGGATCAGGAAGATGAACAGCACGCCGAGGAACGGCAGCGCCGCCCGCACCACCCGCATCATCGACATCCCCGCCACCCCGGAGGTGACGAAGAGGTTGAGACCGACGGGCGGCGTGATCATCCCGATCTCCATGTTCACCACCATGATGATCCCGAGATGGATCGGGTCGATACCCAGTTCCAGCGCGATCGGGAACACCAGCGGCGCGACGATCACGATCAGGCCCGAGGGCTCCATGAACTGGCCGCCGATCAGCAGGATCACGTTGACGATGATCAGGAAGGCGATGGGCCCGAGCCCCGCCGCCAGCATCGCTTCGGTGATCTGCTGCGGGATCCGCTCCTCGGTCAGGACGTGCTTCAGGATCAGCGCGTTGGCGATGATGAACATCAGCATGATGGTCAGCTTGCCCGCCTCCAGCAGGGTGTGCCGGGTGTCCTTGTGGAACAGCGCCGGGACCGCCCAGACGATGTTCTGCACGTTGGCGCGGACCAGATGCCCGCCGCCCGACGCGATGGCCGAGGCCCAGCTGCCCTCCACATCGACCAGCTTCTCGGCGGCGCGCAGCAGCGCGAAGATGAACACCGCCGGCGGCAGGACGATGGCGATCACCAGGATCACCGACAGGATCACCGCGAAGGCGGTCGAGGTCTCGCCGGACCACAGCCGGGCGAGCGCGAAGACGCAGGGCACGAGGCCCAGCACGATCAGCGCGCCCAGGGCCAGCCCGCCGGACCACCCCTCGCGCACCGCCCGCACCATCATCGCCGACAGCCCGAGCGCCACGGCGAGGAACACCGCCGTCGCGGCCAGCGCGTAGACGAAGGGAAACCCCGCCATGAAGGCGCCGGCGGCGTAGATCAGGAAACTGACCAGCGTGAAGCCCCAGACCCGCAGGCCGAGCAGGCTCAGCCCCTCCTCGTTCTCCGGCAGCCAGGACTTGCCCTTCAGCGGCCCCATGTCGCGGTAGATGAAGATCGCCACGAGGAAGGCGTAGACGCTGGCGATCGCGGCGGCCTCGGTCGGGGTGAAGATGCCGCCGTAGATGCCGCCGAGGATGACCACCATCAGGAACAGGCCCCACGACGCTTCGAGGATGGTGGTGAAGATCTCGGACCAGCCCAGCCACTCGCCCTTGGGCATGTTGCGGATCCGGGCGATGATGTAGATCGCCACCATCAGCATGACCCCGGCCAGCAGGCCCGGGATCACCCCGGCGAGGAACATCCGGCCGACCGACACGTCGGTCGCCGAGGCGTAGACCACCATTACGATGGAGGGCGGGATCAGGATCCCGAGGGTGCCGGCGTTGCAGATCACGCCCGCGGCGAAGTCCTTGGTGTAGCCCACCCGCTGCATCCCGGCGATGACGATCGAGCCGACGGCGACCACGGTGGCCGGCGAGGACCCCGACAGCGCGGCGAACAGCATGCAGGCCAGCACCCCCGCGATGGCGAGCCCGCCCCGGACATGGCCGATGATCGCGATGGCGAAGTTGATGATCCGCCGCGCCACGCCACCGGTGGACATGAAGGACGAGGCGAGGATGAAGAACGGTATCGCCAGCAGCGTGTAGTGTCCCGCCATGCCCTGGTAGAGCGACTGCGCGATCGAGCCGAGCGAACTGTTTGAATAGATCAGCAGGAACAGGGTCGAGGACAGGCCCAGCGACACCGCGATCGGCACGCCGATCATCAGCAGGCCGATGACCATTCCGAAGAGGATTGCGACGTCCATGGTTCAGCGTCCTTCCCTGGCCAGCGCGGCGCCGGCTTCCTCGACGGCGTCCTCCGCCTCGTGGCTGACGATCAGGCTCTCCTGTTCGCCGGTCCAGATCCGGACCGTCGCCTGCACCGTGCGGTAGAGCAGCAGCGCGGTCGCGATCGGCAGGATCGCGTAGGGCACGAGAACCGGCATCTTGGAGTAGCTGTCATAAAGCGTCTTGCCGCCCTCCTCGTAGGAATTGAAGGTCTGCTCCAGCCAGGTCTTCAGCCAGTCGAAGGGGATCGGCACGTCGCCGGTCTCGGTAAAGCCGAAGCGGCGGGCACCCCAGTCGAAGCCGGTCGGGAACCAGCGGCCGGTGGTCTTGGGCAGGTCCGCGAAAGGCGCCCAGTAGTCCCATGCGCCCTTCAGCAGCAACACCGCGTAGAACACACAACAGACCGCGGCGGCTAGACCGAAGCGCCGCCGCATCGGCGCCCCGAACAGGTTGGTGAAGGCGTCGACGCCGAGATGGGCCGTGACCTTCATGCCGTAGCTGACGCCGAACAGGACCAGCCATGCGAACAGGATCAGCACCACCTCGAGGCTCCAGATGATCATCGAGTTGAAGCCGTAGCGCAGCACGACGTTGATGAAGGTGAGAAGCGTCATCAGCCCCATCAGAAGGGCGATCACGTTCTCCTCGAAATGATGGACAAACCTGCCCACCGGGCCTTTCGGCTCGTAGCGTCCTCCGCTCATGGTCCCGTCTCCCCTGCCGGCACGTGGGTGGGACCGGGCGCGTCCGTGGCGCCCGGTCCGGTTGGTTTCGGATCACATGCTGTCGTTGATCGCCTGCGCGGCGTCGATGTTCTCCTGGCCGACCTCTTCGGCGAACTGCGCCCAGACCGGCTTCATCGCCTCGACCCAGGCGGCGCGCTGCTCGGGGGTCAGTTCGCGGATCACCCCGCCGGCGTCGAGCACCGCCTGCCGCGCCTCGGCGTCGACCTTGGCGACCGCGGCGTTGCGCTCGTCGGTGACCTCGTCGAGGATGGTGAGGAACTGGTCGCGGACCGCCGGATCAAGGCTGTCGAGCCAGTCGACCGAGGCCACCACGAGGTAGTCGATGATGCCGTGGTTGGTCTCGGTGATGCCGTCCTGCACCTCGAAGAACTTCTGGCCGTAGATGTTGGACCAGGTGTTCTCTTGGCCATCGACGACGCCGGTCTGCAGCGCGCCGTAGACCTCGGCGAAGGCCATCGGCTGCGGCGAGGCGCCCAGCGCCTGCATTTGCGCGACGAGCACGTCGGAGGGCTGCACCCGGAACTTGAGCCCGGCGGCGTCGCCCGGCTCGATCAGCGGCTTGTTGGCGCTGATCTGCTTCATGCCGTTGTGCCAGAACTCGAGCCCCTGAAGGCCGCGGCGCTGCATCGAATCCATCATCGCCTGACCGGCCTCGGAGGACTGGAACGCGTCCACGGCCTCGATGTTCTCGAACATGAAGGGCAGGTCGAACAGGCGGTAGGCCTTGGTGATCGACTCGAACAGCGACAGCGACGGCGCGGCCAACTGCACGTCGCCGCGCAGCATCGCCTCGAGCACCTGCTCGTCGGTGTAGAGGGTCGAGTTCGGGAACACCTCCATGCACATGGCGCCGTTCATCTCCTCGTTGATCCGCGAGGCGAGAAGCTCGGCGGCGATCCCCTTGGGGTGCCGGTCGGTGTTGGTGACGTGGCTGAACTTGACGACGATTTCGCCGTCGTCGCAGGCGGCCATGGCAGCACCGCCGGCGACACTGAGGGCCAGCGCGGTGGCGGCGGTTGCGAGATACTTCATGAGTGTCCTCCCAGACTTGATCTGCAGGCAGGCCCTTCCCGGACCTCCGCGCCCATCAGGCCGCGAACCGGTCCCGGCGCACAAGATACAACTTGACGCAGCCTCTTGTCTTTCTGAAGTGTCATGTTTTCCAGCGGATTACGGGTCATTCCTGATGACCGGCCAGGGGTCGGCGCCGGACGGGCGGGCGGGCCGCCGCACAATCGTTTGCGGTAACTGTGCGGGTTTCCACACAGTTGCGCGCCACCGCCGTCAGACCCCGCCGATCCGCTCGCGGTCGAAGGCGGCGACGGCGGCGGGGCTGGCCCGCCGGCGCCAGCCCTGACCGATCAGCCGCTGCGCCTCGGTGGGGGTCAGCCGCGCCAGCGCCAGCGCCGCCCCGCCCGCCTCCGGAAAGCGCACCGTGCCCGCCACCGGATCATGGACCGCGAGGACCGCGCCGTTGACGAGAAGCGCGTCCGGTCGATCCGCACCGCCGCCCGTCACCTCGGGATGCACCCGCGCTAGCGCCGCGAGGTCCTCCCAGGTCACCGGCGGAAATCCTCGGGGCGGATGCCGTGGCGGGCCAGCTTGTCGTAGAAGGTCTTGCGCGGCAGCTGCAGCGCCTGCGCCGCCGCGCTGGCCTGCCCGCCGGTGTCGCGCAGCGCCTCTTCCAGCAGGGATTTCTCGTAGAGCGCGACCCGCTCGGTCAGGCCCTGCCCGGCCGCCGTCGGCGGCGCCGCGTCGCCAAGCCCCATGGCAAAGCGCATCGCCTCGGACATCAGCGCCCGGGCGTTGCCCGGCCAGTCCCGCGCCATCAGCGCGGCGATCACGTCGGCGCCGATCTCGGGCTCGGGCAGGTTGGCCTGTTCGCAGGCCTGCGCCACGTAGCGGCGGAACAGGACCGGGATGTCCTCGGTCCGTTCCCGCAGCGCCGGGATCCGGACCCGCAGCAGGTCCAGCCGGTAGAACAGCTCGGCGTTGAACCGGCCCGCGGCCACCTCCGCGGCGAGGTCGCGCGTGGTGCCGGCGATGACCCGGGCGACGCCGCCGCCCTCCAGCCGGTCCAGAAGCGCGAACTGCACCGCCGGTCCCAGCGCCCAGACCTCGTCGAGATACAGCGTGCCGGCCCCCGCCGCGGCGAAGGCGTCGTGCAGGCCGTCGACATCCAGTTGCCCGGCGGTCCGCTTCACGAAGGGGTGGCGCGACGCGGCGGAGAGCATGTGGATGACCTCGGCGACCTTTGGCGTGCCGCTGCCCGGGTCGCCGGTCACCAGCACCTCGCCCGAGGACCGCCCCACCATGCGGACCCGGTCGCGCAGCCCCGCCGCCAGCGCGGAGGCGCCGAAGATCATCCGGGCGGCGGCGTCGCCGCTCTCCATGTCGCGCCGGGCGCGGCGGGCGGCAAGGACCTCGCCCCGCGCGGCGAGCGCCTTGCGCACCACCGCCAGCAGGTCGGACGGCGCGCAGGGTTTCTCGAGAAAGGCATGGGCCCCGGCCTGCACCGCCCGCACCGCCATCGGCACGTCGCCCTCGCCGGTCAGGAGGATCACCGGCAGGTCGGGATCGAGCGCGGTGGCGTAGTCGAGCAGGTGGAACCCGTCCCGGCCCGGCATCCGGATGTCCGTGACCACCACGCCGTCGAAGTCGCGGCCGATGTGGTCCTTGGCCTCGATGAAGCTGCCCACCGGCCGCGGCGCGAGATCGGCCAGTTCGAGCGTCTGGCTCAGCGCCTCGCGGACCTCGGCGTCGTCGTCGACGAGAAGCACCTGCCGGGTCATGCCGCCTCGGCCTCGGTGTCGGCCTCGAGCGCCACCTCGAACACGGCGCCGCCGTCTGGATGGTTGCTGCCGCGGATCGCGCCGCCGAAGGACTGCACCAGCCCGTAGGAGATCGACAGGCCGAGCCCCATGCCCTCGGCCGCGCCAACCTGCTTGGTCGAATAGAACGGATCGAAGATCCGGTCCGGCTCGGCGATGCCCGGCCCGGTGTCGCGGACGGTGAGGGTGACCCGGCCGCCGCCCGTCGAGAGGCCGATCTCGACGCGCTTCTCGGCGCTGTCGGCCATCGCGTCCATCGCGTTGCCGATCAGGTTCAGCAGCACCTGCTGCAGCCGCACCTCGCCGCCGCGCACCGGCACCGGGCCGGGCGGCGGGGTCCAGCGGATCGTCACGCCGGCCTGCCGGGCGCGGGCGGCGCTGATCTCCAGCGCCGCCTCGATCACCGCGACGAGATCGACCCGCTTGGGCGGCTCGCTCTCCTGCCGGGCGAAGGCGCGCAGGTTGCGGATGATCCGGCCCATCCGGCGGGCGAGGTCCGAGATCCGCACGAGGTTGCCGCGCGCCCGGTCGGGCTCGCCCCTTTCGAGAAACGCCTCGGCGTTCTCGGCGAAGGACCGGATCGCCATCAGCGGCTGGTTCAGTTCGTGGCTGATCCCGGCGCTCATCTGGCCGAGGGCCGACAGCTTGCCCGCCTGCACGAGTTCCGCTTGCGCCCGGCGCAACCGCTCCTCGGCGGCGGCCCGGTCGGCCACCTCGCGGCGCAGGTCGGCGTTGAGGGTCTCGAGCGCCTCGGTCCGCTGCGCCACCCGCTGTTCCAGCCGGGCGTTGGCCTCGGCCAGCGTGCGACGCCGTTCGGTGGCGAGGAACAGCAGCGCCCCGAAGGCAAGGCAGACCGCCGCCGCCACCGCCGACTGCAGCGTCGCGAGCTGCCGCGCCGGGGCGAGGTCGACAAGCGCCTCGGCGGTCAGGTCCACCGTGGGCAGCTGCAGTTCCAGGTGCAGCGCCTGCGCCGGGACGTAGCGCCCGGCATCCAGCGTCCAGACCTCGCGCCCCGCGACGCTGCGCGCCTCGTAGCCGAAGAACGGCCGGGTCAGCCCGGCGGGAAACGCGGCCGATCCGTGCCGCTCGCGGTCCGCCCCGGGACGGGCCATGAACAGCAGTTCCGACCGGTTGGTCAGGAACACCACCCCCAGCGCGTCGGTGAAGAACACCGACGGCCGGCCGCCCCGCCATTCGGCCTCGACCGCCGCCGCGTCCGCCGCCACCAGCACCGCGCCGGCCACCGGCCCGGCCGCCGAGAACACCGGGGCCGCGAACAGGAAGGCCCGGCGGCCCTCGGCGCCGCCGCCCGAGTAGCGGGCGGTCACCGTGTGGAACACCCCGACCGCCCCGTCCATCGCCCGCTCGAAATACGGCGCCCCGGAATGGCTGCCGCCCTGCGCCGCCTCGGCGGAGGCGATTTCGCGGCCGTCCGGGCCGATCACCGCGATCCCGAGCGACCCGGTCTTGTCCATGATCTCGAGCAGGACCTGCCCGGTGGTTTCGGCGACAGCCGGATCGGGCGCGGGACCGTCCAGCACCGCCGCGACTGCCGGGTGATCGGCCAGGAACACCGCCAGTTCGCGGTAGCGCTGCAGCTGCCCGGTGAGCCGGTCCGAGGCCAGCGCGAGGTCCGCCTCGCCCTTCTGCGCCGCCTGTTCCAGCGCCGCCCGGTAGCCATAGAGCGCCACCCCGCCGGCGAACAGGCCGACGAGCGCGAGAAACAGCGCGATGGCGCCAAGGCGTCGGACAGGTCCCGTCATGGGTCGAGACTAGAAAGCCGCACTTGCCTTGGCCAGAGGCGGTGTTAGGGCTGCGGCATGGAACGCCTGCGCCAGTCCCCCACCGATCCCGCCTTCGTGCAGGACCCCTACCCGTTCTACGACCGCGCCCGGGCCGGCGGCGACCTGTTCTACTGGGAGGATTACGGCAAGGTCTGCGCGGTGTCGCACCGGGCGGTGACCGCGATCCTCAAGGACCGCCGCATGGGCCGCGAGGTGCCGCCCGAGAAGGCCGAGCCGGTGCCGGACCGGCTGGCCCCGTTCTACGCGGTCGACGCGGTGTCGATGCTCGACGCCGAGCCGCCGCGCCATACCCGGCTGCGCAAGCTGGTGGTGCGGGCCTTCACCTCCGGCCGGATCGCACGGCTGGAACCGGACATCGCGGCGCTGGCCGACAGTCTGATTGAGCGGTTCCCGTCCGGTCCCTTCGACCTGATCGGCGCCTTCTGCCAGCCGCTGCCGGTCACCGTCATCGCCCGGCTGCTGGGCGTGCCGGACGCGATGGCGGGGGATTTCCTGCGCTGGTCAAACGCGATGGTAGCGATGTACCAGGCCCGCCGGACCCCGGCGATCGAGGACGCCGCCGTCGCCGCCGCGACCGAGTTCGTGGCCTTCCTGACCGACTACGTCGCCCACCGGCGCGCCAGCCCCGGCGACGATCTGCTGACCGAACTGATCGCCGCCGAGGAGGACGGCGACCGGCTGAGCACGGACGAACTCATCGGCACGGTGATCCTGCTGCTGAACGCCGGCCACGAAGCGACGGTCCACGCGATGGGCAACGCGGTGCCGGTGCTGATCGCCAACGGACGGCCGCCGATCACCGACGGATGCGTCGAGGAACTGCTGCGGATCGATCCGCCGCTGCACATGTTCGACCGCTGGGTCTACGAGGACCTGACGCTGTTCGGCCACGACTTCCGGCGCGGCGACAGGGTGGCCTGCCTGCTCGGCGCCGCCAACCGCGACCCGGCGGCCTATCCGGACCCGGCCCGCTTCGATCCCGCGCGCAAGGGGCCGGTGAACACCAGCTTCGGGGCCGGGATCCACTTCTGCGTCGGCGCGCCGCTGGCCCGGCTGGAGTTGCGGATCGCGCTGGCGGCGCTGATCCGGCGCTGCCCGGACCTGCGGATCGCCGCGCCACCGCGCTTCGCCGATGTCTACCACTTCCACGGGCTCGGACGGCTGATGGTCGCGGTCTGATCCCGGGCGGGGTATGCGGATCGCGCGGCCCGGCCTATCGTGGCGTCGCCAGACGGAGCGACGCCGATGACCGACCCTGCCCCGCCGACCGACGCCGCCGCCCTGATCGGCTCGTGGCGGATGCTGTCCTGGACCCGCGAGAGCGTCGCCACCGGCGCGGTGTCTGACGTGCTCGGCGCCGATCCGGTGGGCTACATCGCCTACCATCCGGACGGCCGGATGATGGCGACGGTGTTCGCCCGCAGCCGGCCCGCCGGGGATGGCCGGCCCCGCGGCCCCAAGGAGAAGGCGGCGCTGTTCGACACGATGTTGGCCTACGTGGCGCGCTACACGCTTCAGGCGGACCGCGTCGTCCACCATGTCGAGGCGGCCTGGAATCCGGACTGGCAGATCGACCTGTCGCGCCCGTTCCGGCTCGACGGCGACCGGCTGGTGATCTCCGGCGCGCCGAACGTGGACCCGCTGACCGGCGAGGACGTGCTCTACCGCATGGAGTTCCGCAAGGTCGCGGCCGATCCCGCGTCGGGCTAGAGCGGCAGCGCCAGGGTCGACTTGATCTCTTCCATGCTGAGCAGCGCGGTGACGTTGTAGATCTTCACCTCGGAGATCAGCGCCTGGTAGAAGGCGTCGTAGGCCCGCGCATTCGGCACGCGCACCTTCAGGATGTAGTCGATGTCGCCGGCAAGGCGATGCGCCTCCTGCACCTCCGGACGGGCGCGGAGCGCGGCGAGAAAGCGGTTCTGCCAGTCCGATTCATGCTCGGATGTCCGGATCAGGACGAAGAAGCAGGCATCGAATCCGAGCCGTTCCGGATCGAGCACCGCGACCTGCGCTCCGACCACGCCAGCCTCGCGCAGCTTGCGAATCCGGTTCCAGACCGGGGTCTTGGACGAGCCCACCACGCGGGCGATCTCGTCCAGCGACCGGCCGGCATCGCGCTGCAATTCGCGCAGGATTTTCCGGTCCAGCGCGTCGATTTGCACAGACATTCGCTTTCTCCGCCGATTTCGCAACAAACGTCCCGCTGGGACATCCAGGACGAACATACGTTCTTAATCTTGCGAAGCAATGGGCAATTCGGGGGACAATGTTCTATATTCTGCCGGAACGCAGGAGACCATGATGCAGCACTTCCCGATCTTCGTAGCCGTGGCTGGCCGCCGGATCGTCGTCTCGGGCGGCGGCGAGGCGGCGCTGGCCAAGCTGCGGCTGCTGATGAAGACCGAAGCCCACCTGACTGTGATCGCCCCGGACCCGGCCACCGAGATCGAGCGCTGGGCCGCCGAGGGCCGGCTGCGGTTGCTGCGCCGGCCGATGGCGCCGGGCGACGCGCTCTGCGCGGTGCTGTTCTACGGCGCGAACGAGGATGCCGTCGAGGACGCCCGCTGCGCCGCGTTGGCCCGGGCCGACGGCGCGCTGGTGAACATCGTCGACGACCTCGACAATTCCGCCTTCATCACCCCCGCCATCGTCGACCGCGACCCGGTGACCGTGGCGATCGGCACCGAGGGCGCCGCCCCGGTCCTCGCCCGCGCGATCAAGGCCGACCTGGAGGAGCGTCTGCCGCAGGCGCTGGGCCCGCTGGCCCGGATCGGCAAGGCGTTCCGCAAGGCCGCCGACGCCCTGCCCTTCGGCCGGGCCCGCCGGGATTTCTGGCGCGACTACTACTTCGCCGAGGGGCCCCGCGCCATCGCCGAGGGCGAGGAGCGGGTGCAGCCGGCGCTCGAGGCCCTGCTCGACCGCCACCTGAAGGCCGAGGCGCGGGCTGGTCACGTCGATTTCGTCGGTGCCGGTCCGGGCGACCCGGAACTTCTGACCATGAAGGCGCGCACCGCGCTCGACCGCGCCGACGTGGTGATCCACGACCGGCTGGTCCCCGCCCCGATCCTCGAACTCGCGCGCCGCGAGGCGGTGCTGATCGAGGCCGGCAAGGAAGGCTTCGGCACCTCGATGGCGCAGGACGATATCAACGACCTGATCGTCGAACATGCCGCCGGCGGCGCCCACGTGGTGCGGCTCAAGTCCGGCGATCCGACGGTCTTCGGGCGGCTTGACGAGGAACTCGACGCCTGCATCGCCGCGGGGATCGCCTACGCCATCGTCCCCGGCATCACCGCCGCCTCGGCCTCGGTCGCGGCGCTGGGCCAGTCGATGACCCGGCGGGGCCGCAACTCGGCCGTCCGGCTGGTCACCGGGCACGACATGAAGGGCTATGCCGACCACGACTGGAAGACGCTGGCCCGTCCCGGCGAGGTCGCGGCGATCTACATGGGCAAGCGCGCCGCGCGGTTCCTCCAGGGCCGGCTGATGATGCACGGCGCCGATCCGGCAACGCCGGTGACCGCGATCGAGAATGCGTCGCGCCCCGATCAGCGCATCGTCGGGTCGACACTCGGCGCGATGGCCGCGGATTTCGACACCGCCGGCTTCGACGGCCCGGTTCTCACCTATCTCGGCCTCGCGCCCCGCGCCGCCGAGGCGCGGGCCGGCGATCCGGCCCAGGACTTCTACCCCCAATCGGAGGAGGCGCTCTGATGCCCCGTGCCTTTACCCCCAAGGTCGTCACCGCGAACCGCCTGCTCGAAGGCGACAGCGTCTGGCTCACCGAGTCCGGCGACTGGTCGCCGCGGATGCAGGACGCCGAACTGCTGACCGACGAATCGACCGCCCAGCTGCGGCTGCTCGAGGCAGACGCACAGGCCCATGTGGTCGTCGGCGCCTACCTCGCCGACGCCAAGCCGGGTCCGCGCGGCCCCGAACCCACCCATTTCCGCGAGACCTTCCGGACCCGCGGACCGTCCAACTACGCCCACGGAAAGCAGGCCGAGGGAGCACTCTGAATGTATCGCTACACTGACTTCGACGCCGCCTTCGTCCGCGAGAGGGTCGAACAGTTCCGCGCCCAGGTGGCGCGGCGGATCGACGGCTCGCTGACCGAGGACGAGTTCAAGCCGCTGCGGCTGATGAACGGGCTCTACCTGCAACTGCATGCCTACATGCTGCGGGTGGCGATTCCCTATGGCACGCTGGACCCGGCCAAGATGCGGCGGCTGGCGATGATCGCCGAACGCTGGGACAAGGGCTACGGCCATTTCACCACCCGGCAGAACATCCAGTTCAACTGGCCCAGGCTGGCCGACGTGCCCGACATCCTCGACGCGCTTGCGGACGTGGAGATGCACGCGATCCAGACCTCGGGGAACACGATCCGCAACGTCACCGCTGACCACTTCGCCGGCGCCGCCGCGGACGAGATCGCCGATCCGCGCCCGGTCGCCGAACTGCTGCGGCAGTGGTCCACCGACCACCCGGAATTCCAGTTCCTGCCCCGCAAGTTCAAGATCGCCATCACCGGCTCGCCCAACGACCGCGCGGTGACGAAGGCACACGACATCGGCCTGCGGATGATCGAGCGGGACGGCGAGGCCGGGTTCGAGGTGATCGTCGGCGGCGGTCTCGGCCGCACCCCGATGATCGGCAAGGTGATCCGTGACTTCCTGCCGAAGGCCGACCTGCTGCCTTACGTCGAGGCCATCGTCAGCGTCTGGAACCTGCTGGGCCGGCGCGACAACAAGTACAAGTCGCGCATCAAGATCACCGTGCACGAGCATGGAATCGATGAGATTTCCCGCCTCGTGGAAGAGCGTTTCGCGCAGATCCGTCCCGAGTTCAGCGGCGTCGACCAGGAGCTTCTGGCCGAGATCGAGGCCGCCTTCGCGCCGCCCGCCCTGCGCCGGGGGGCCACCGATGCCCACGAGGCCGCCCGGCGGACCGACCCGGTCTACCGGAGCTGGTCCGACACCAACCTCGCCGAGCACCACGACCCGGACCACGCGATCGTAACCATCAGCCTCAAGAAGCACGGCGCGACGCCGGGCGACGCCACCGCCGACCAGATGCGGGCGATGGCCGACCTCGCCGAGCGCTACGGCTATGGCGAGTTGCGCATCAGCCACGAGCAGAACGTGATCCTGCCCCATGTCCACAAGGGCGACCTGCCCGCGGTCCACGC
>JBFKOW010000095.1:0-13335 GCA_041628615.1 Paracoccaceae bacterium
CAGTCGAGCTTCAGCTGCGACATTGGCGATGTGCTCGACGGCGATACCTTCGTGATCTCGGTGCCGGTCGAGGTCCGCGCCGCCACCAGCGATCCGCAGGTCCTGAGCAACACCGCGTCGGCGACCACGGCGTCCTTCGAGGACAATACCGGCAACAACTCCGCTGCCGGGCCAGTCAGCGTGGTCAGCTCCGAGATTTCGGGCACCGTCTACCGCGACTTCGACAAGGACGTGTCGCAGAACCTCGCCGAGGATACCGGCGTCGCCGGGGTGACGATGACCCTGACCGGGACCACCGGCGACGGCCGCAACATCGGCACCATCACCGTGGTCACCGATTCCAATGGGAACTACGTGTTCCCGAACCTGCCCGCGGGCACCTACACCGTGACCCGCGGCACGATCTCGGATCCCTACCTGCTGACCGGGGTGTCGGACATAGGCGGCAACGGCGCGTCGAGCAGCACGCCGCTGACCATCATCGGGATCCCGCTGGGCGACGACGATGTCGGCCCGGACAACGACTTCACCGTCAACCCGCAGCCACGCATCGGCATCGCCAAGCGCGTGCTGGGCCCGGTGGTGGTAAATCCGGACGGATCGTTCGAGACGAGGTTCCGGATGGTGGTCGAGAACTTCAGCGCCGAGGGCCTGACCGGCGTCGAGGTGACCGATACGCTGTCCGGCGCCGTGCCGCGCTTCGGAAGCCTCGCGGCGGTCGCCGACCCGGACAACGATCCGCTGGCCGCCGGGACCTATGCCATCCTCGCCGCGCCCTCGGGCTCCTGCGGCGGACTGGTGCCGGGGTTCGACGGCGATGCCGAGCCGCGCCTCGCCACGGGCTTCAGCATGGCGGCGACGAGCACCTGCACGATCGACGTGTCGGTCCGTGCCCAGCCGCCGCTGCCGCTGCCGCCGGTGCGCCCGTCGGGCGGCCGGTTCGAGAACCAGGCCAGCGCCAGCGGCACCGGCGCCCTGTCCGGCGACCCGGTCACCGACGTCTCGGACAACGGCTCGAACCCCGACCCGAACAACAACGGCCGCGCCAACGACGCGAACGAGAGCGACCCGACCCCCGTCGCCCCGGCGTGGAACCCCGACATCACCCTGACCAAGACCTCGTCGACCGCCGCTTTCTCGGTTCCGCCGCAGCCCGGCGACGTGATCGCCTACAGCTTCGAGGTCGAGAACACCGGCAACCTGACCCTGACGGGGATCGTGCTGAGCGACCCGCTGCCCGGCATCGTGCTCGACAGCACCACCATTGCCGCGCTGGCGCCGGGCGAAAGCCAGACCCTGACCGGCAGCTACGCCATCAGCCAGGCCGACATCGACGCGGGCGAGCGTTCGAACACCGCGTCGGTGACCGCCGACGACGTGTTCGGGGCCGAGCAGACCGACACCTCGCCGCTGGTCACGCCGATCGACCAGGTGATCTCGGTCGCGGTCATCAAGTCGGTGGCGACGAACGGGGTGCAGGACCCGACCGTCGTGGGCGACCCGATCAGCTATGCCTTCGAGGTCCGCAATACCGGCAACGTGACGCTGACCGACGTGACCCTGTCCGATCCGCTGCCCGGGATCACGGTGAACGGCGGACCCATCGCGACCCTCGCGCCGGGCGCGACCGACACCACGACCTTCACCGCCGACTACGCCGTGGTGCAGAGCGATATCGACGCCGGCGGGGTGGTGAACCAGGCGACGGTGTCGGCGCTCGATCCCGACAGCAGCCCGGTCACCGACCTGTCCGGCGACACCTTCGCCGACGACAACCCGCTTTCGGTGCCCACCTTCCGCGACTCGGCCGTGGCCCTGGTCAAGACCGCGCTGACCGGAGCGCTGTCCGATCCGCCGCTGGAAGGCGAGACGGTCAGCTACGACCTCACCGTCACCAACACCGGCAACACCACGCTGACGAACGTCGCGGTGACCGACCCGCTGCCCGGCATCGTCATCACCGGCAGCCCGGTGGCGACCCTCGCGCCCGGCGCCGCGAACGCGGTGACCCTGACCGCGACCTATGCCCTGACCCAGGACGACATCGATGCCGGCCTGCTGCCCAACCAGGCCACCGTCGTCGCGGACGAACCGGGCGGCGGCACGGTGTCGGACCTGTCGGGCGAGACCAACGACGACGACCTGCCGACCGAGGTCCCGCTCGACCAGGCCCCGGCCATCGCCCTGGTCAAGATCGGCGACGTCACCGCGCTGTCCGATCCGCCGCAGGAGGGCGATACCGTCACCTTCCGGTTCCAGGTGCGCAACACCGGCAACGTCACCCTGACCGGGATCACGCTGTCGGATTCGCTGCCCGGCATCGTGCCGGCCGGGGGGCCGCTGGCCAGCCTCGCGCCCGGGGCGACCGATACCACGACCTTCACCGCGACCTACGTCCTGACCCAGACGGACGTGGACGCCGGCGAGATCGAGAACACCGCGACCGCCACCGGCACCGCGCCGGATTCGTCTACGGTGTCGGACATCTCGGGCACCGATTTCGCAAGCGACGGGCCGACCACCGTGCCGCTCGCCGCCGAGCCGTCCATCGCGCTCGTCAAGACCGCCGATACCGCCGGGCTGTCGGTGCCGCCACGGGCCGGCGACGTGATCGCCTACGACTTCGCGGTGACCAACACCGGCAACGTGACCCTGACCGGCGTGACGATCAGCGACATCCTGGACGGGATCGTGCTCTCGGGCGGGCCGATCGCCTCTCTCGATCCCGGTGCGACCGACGACGCCACGATCAGCGCCACCTACACCCTGACCCAGGCCGACGTGGATGCCGGAACCGTGGTCAACTCGGCGACCGCGACCGGCAGCCCGCCCTCTGGCAATGACGTGAGCGACGTATCGGGCACCACCGCCGGGGACGACACGCCGACCGAGGTGACGCTGTCCCGCGAGCCGGCGATCACGCTGGTCAAGACGGCGGACACCGCCGGCCTGCAATCGCCGCCGCAGGTGGGCGACGTGATCGCCTACGGCTTCAGCGTGCAGAACACCGGCAACGTGACCCTGACGAACGTGACCGTGACCGACCTGCTGCCGGGCCTCGTGCTCGACGGCGACCCGATCCCCGACCTCGCCCCCGCCGAGATCGACGACACCACGTTCACCGCGACCTACGCGATCACCCTCGACGACCTGACCGCGGGCGAGGTGGTCAACACCGCGACCGTCACCGGCAACCCGCCGACCGGCCCGCCGGTCGAGGACATCTCGGGCACCACCGCCGGCGACGACGCCCCGACCGAGGTGCCGCTGGCGCAGGAGCCCGGCATCAGCCTCGTGAAGGTCGGCGACGACAGCAACCTGATCGACGGCGCCGTCGAGGGCGAGATCATCACCTACAGCTTCACCATCACCAACACCGGCAACGCGCCGCTGTTCGACGTGACGCTGACCGACGACCTGCCGGGGATCCTGCTGGTCGGCGGCCCGATCCCGCTGATGAACCCGGCCGCGGCCAATGACGGCACCGATGTCGATTCGGTCACCTACTCCGCCACCTACGCGGTCACCGCCGCCGACATCGCCAACGTGGAGGTGATCAACACCGCCACCGTCACCGGCGGCTTCGGGTCCGACGGCGGCACGGTGATGGCCGAGGACGAGGAAGTCACCGTCGCCGGCACGATCGAGGCGATCCCCGAGGTCTTCCCGCCGTTCACCACCGATGGCGGCCAGACCACCTCGATGCTGGAGAGCGACCTGCTCAACGGCGGGCCGGCCACGCTCGGGACCGTGACGATCCGCGTCATCGCCGAGGATCCCGGCGTGACCCTCGATCCCGATACCGGGATCATCACCCTGGAACCGGGCCGTCCGGCGGGGGTTTACGAGGTCACCTACGAGATCTGCAGCCGCGATTTCCCGGGGCTCTGCGACAGCACCACCGAGACCGTGGTGCAGGGTCCGCTGCCGGGGATCGAGACGACCAAGACCCAGGAACTGGTAGACAACGGCGACGGCCGCGACGATGTCGGCGACACCGTGATCTACACGATCACCGTGGCCAATACCGGCAACACCGTCCTGAGCGGCGTCACCGTGGCGGACACCCTTGTCGATCTCCGCGGCGGCGCCCAGAGCCTGACGACCGGGCCCGACTTCGTGTCCGCCGACGCCGACAGCCCCGAGGGCACGCTGCAGATCGGCGAGACCGCCACCTACACGGCCAGCTTCGACATCACTCTCGAAGTCGTCAACGCGCGGGGCCTCGAGAACGCCGTCCTGGCGACCGGCACGCCCGTGCTGCCCGCCGGTGTGCCGGGCTCGACGGATCCGGTCAGCGACCTGTCGGACGACGGCGATGACGGCGACGGCAACACCACCGACGATCCGACCGTGCTGGCGCTGTCGCCGTCCAACACCACCGCCGGGCTGACGCTGACCAAGACCACCCCGCGCGCCATCGTGGAGCGCGGCGCGATCGTGCCCTACACGATCACCGTCACCAACGAGAACGACTTCGTCGTCGGCCCTGCCGACATCGTCGACCGGCTGCCCGCCGGCTTCCTATACGTCGAGGGCAGCGCGGTGATCGACGGGTCCACGGCGACGGTTTCGGTCGACGGCAGCCGCGTGACCTTTGGCGGCGTCACCGTTCCGGCCGAGGGCGAGGTGGTGGCCACCCTGTCCGCGCGGATCCTCAACGGCGTGGGGTCCGGGGAACACGTCAACCGGGCCAGCCTGCTCGACCCGGCCACCGGCGAAAGGCTGACCCCCGACGCAAGGGCCACCGTCCGGATCCTGCCCGAGGCGGTGTTCGACTGCGGCGAGGTGATCGGCAAGGTCTTCGACGACGTGAACGGCAACGGCTACCAGGACCCGGCCGCCGCGCCCGGCAACAACCCGCAGATCACCGACCAGACCTATGGCGGCGGCAAGCTCGGCGGCGGCAAGCTCGGCGGCGGCAAGCTCGACACCGCGGCGCCCGAAACGCCGCAGGCCGAGACCGGCCTGCCGGGGGTCCGGCTGGCCGGGGTGGACGGGCGCATCGTGACCACCGACGAGAACGGCCTGTTCAGCGTGCCCTGCGCCATGCTGCCAGCCGACCGCGGGTCGAACTTCATCCTGAAGCTCGACGAACGGTCGCTGCCCACCGGCTATGCCGTCACCACCGAAAACCCGCGGGTGATGCGGCTGACGCCGGGGATGATGACCGAGATGAACTTCGGAGCCCGGCTGGAAACCCGCGTGCAGGTGCACCTGGGCGATGCCGCCTTCGCCGGAGCCGCCGGGCTGTCGCCGGAGATCACCGGCGGCATCGCGGCGATGCTGGCGCGAATCGCGGCGGATCCCACCGGGATCGACCTGATCTACCACCTGCCGGCCCGGGCCGGCCCCGAGGCCGTCGCCGCCGCGCGGGCCAACCTCGCGCTGGTGGAGGCGGAGATCGAGCGGCAATGGCGGGACATCGGGTCGGGGCGTCTCGGCATCGGACAGACCATCGCGCGCGCGGAGGACGACCAGTGATCACGACCCAGAGCCAGCCGGCCCGCCGCCCGCACCGCCGCCGTTTCCCGCTGCGCTCGGGCACCGCGCTTCTGCCGGCGCTGTGCCTGCTGGCCGGCGCCGCCTCGGCCCAGTCCGGGTTCGACGCCACCGGCTTCTCGATCACCCTCGGGGACGAGGTGATCGCCGGGGCGCCGCCGCCGGCCCGGTCGGCGGCGGCCGCCGACGCCGCGCTGCGCCGGGCCGACGTGCAGGTCCGGTTCGACGGGCTGGACCGGACGCGCCTGCTGAACGTGGCGACCGGCGACCTGCGCACCGCCTATCCCGCCGGCGCGCCGGTGACGTTCCGGACCTCCGCCAACTACCCGCTCTACATCGACCGGGCCGAGATCCGGATCCTCGACCGCAGCGGTCCGGGCGCGCGGCTGCTGGCGGCGCTGCCGGCGGCGCCGAACGGCACCGTGGACTGGACCATGCCGGCCGGGGGCGACGGATCGCTGGCCTACGTGCTGCGGGTCTACGACCGGGCCGGGCGCTACGACGAGACCGCGCCGCTGCCGCTGGCCCGCTCCGCGGCGCCGACCGCCCCTGCCGCCGCCGCCCCCGTCGCCGCCGGCGAGGCCGAGGACCGCACCGCCCGCCGCGGCATCCCGGTGCGCGGCGGCACCATCACCGTGTCGGGCACCAACGCCCCGGCCGGCGGCACCGTCAGCGTGATGGGCGAGGCGGTGCCTGTCGACGGCGCGGGCCGCTTCGTGGTGAGCCGGATCGTGCCGCCCGGCGACCGGGTGGTCGATGTCGAGGTGGGCGGCCGGACCCTGCGCCGCGACGTGACGATCCCCGAGACCGACTGGTTCGGCGTCGGCCTGGTCGACATCACCGCCGGGCTGACCCGCGGCGGCATCGACGGCGGCGAGGACGGCTACGTGAACGGCCGGCTGGCCTACTACCTGAGCGGCCGGACCGCCGGCGGCTGGCAGGTCACCTCGCAGGCCGATACCGGCGACGGCCCCATCGCCGACGCTTTCTCGCGGCTAAACGACAAGGACCCGCGCCGGGTTCTCGACCGGCTGCGCGCCGACGGCGGCGATCTCTATCCGACCTACGGCGACGACAGCCGGATCGAAGACGACGCCCCGAGTTCGGGCAACGTCTACCTGCGGCTCGAGAACGAGACGACCCGCATCCTCTGGGGCGACTTCGACGCCGGGATCGCCGGGCCGGGCCTGCTGAACAACACCCGCGATCTCTACGGCCTCGAACTGGCCTACCGGTCGGCCGGGGTCACCGCCCGGGGCGAGCCGCGGCTCGCCGCGACGGTCCATGCCGCGCAGCCCGAAACGCTGGCGCAGCGCGATATCCTGCGGGGCACCGGCGGATCGGTCTATTTCCTCAGCCGGCAGGACATCACCGGCGGGTCCACCGCCGTGACGGTGCAGCTGGCCGATCCCGAAACCGGTTACGTGGCCGAAACCCGGGTGCTTCGGGAAGGCCAGGATTACCGGGTCGATCACCTGCAGGGCGTCCTGATCCTGGCCGAGCCGCTGGCCTCGTCGGCCTCCGATGGCGGGCTGTTCGACAGCGCCGGCGGCGACTACGAGGTGCGGCTCGTCGCGCAGTACGAATACACCCCGACCGAGACCGCGATCTCGGACAGCGCGGTCGGCGGGCGGGTCGAGGGCTGGATCACAGACGACCTGCGCCTCGGGCTCACCGTCATGCGCGAGGAGACCGGCGCCGGGACCCAGGACATGGCCGGGGTCGACCTGCGCTACGTGCTCGGCGCCAACAGCCATGTCGGGGTGGAGGTGGCCCGGACCGAGGGGCCGGGCTTCGCCCGCGCGCTGTCCACCGATGGCGGCCTGACGATCACCTCCTCGGGCGGGGCGGTGGCGGCCGAAGCGCAGGCCGTCGCGCTCGACGCGGTGCTGGACTTCGGCGATCTCGGCCTCGGCCGGCCCGGTCGCCTCGGGCTCTACTACGACCGCAAGGATGCCGGCTTCTCGACCCTTGCCGAGGACATCGAGGCGGGCCAGGAGCTGATCGGCCTCACCGCCGAGGTCGCCGCCACCGACCGGCTCGAGTTCGGGCTCGCCGCCGAGCGCTTCACCCGCGCCGGTGGCGAGGAGCGGACCGAGGCGGAAGTGTCGCTGGCCTACGCCCTGACCGACCGGATGACGGTCAGCGGCGGCCTGGCGCTGCTCGACAGCACGGTGCCCGGCGACCCGGACGATACCGGGCGGCGGCTCGATGCCGCGCTGCGGCTGGCTTACGACATCGACGACGCCACCACCGTCTACGGCTTCGTGCAGGGCACGCTGGACCGTGACGGCGGGCTTTCCGACAACAACCGCGCCGGAATCGGCGGGCGCACCGTCCTCGGCGACCGGCTGACCCTGTCGGGCGAGGTGTCGGACGGCGACGGCGGCGTCGCAGCTCAGGCCCGGCTCAGCTACCGGCCCGGCGCCGACAACGAGATCTACATCGGCTACGCCCTGGACCCGACGCGGGCAGGGGCGGAAAGCGGCCTCGACGACCGGGGGCGCCTGGTGATCAGCGGCAGCCGGCGCCACAGCGACCGGCTCAGCACCTTCGCCGAGACCGTGCTCGACCGCCCCGGCGACGGCGACAGCCTGACCACCGCCTACGGTGTCACCTACACGCCCGACCCGGACTGGGTGCTCAGCGGCGGCTTCGAGACCGGCACGATCCGGGGCGCCGCGGACGGCGATTTCGACCGCGTCGCGCTGTCCTTCGGCGCGGCCTGGAGCCCGGACGAGGACCTGTCCGCCCGGATCCGCGTCGAATACCGCTCCGAGGACGGCGACGGCACCGCGCGGGACCGCGAGACCTGGGCGGTGACGGCGGGCTACGCCAACCAGGTCAGCGACGACTGGCGGCTGATCGCGGGGCTCGACGCTCTGTATTCCGACAGCGCCGAGGGCGATTTCCGCGACGGCGAATACCTGCGCGCCTCGGTTGGCTACGCCTACCGGCCGCTGGACAACGAACGGCTCAACATGCTGTTCCGCTACACCCACCTGCGGGACCTGCCGGGCGAGGACCAGGTCGACGCCAACGGCGACGACGAGGGGCCGCTGCAGCGCAGCCACGTCGTGTCCGCCGCCGTCAGCTACGACCTGTTCCAGGAACTCACGCTGGGGGCCAAGCTGGGCTACCGGATGTCGGAGGTGGCGGAGCGCGGCACCGAGGACTTTACCTCGAACACGGCGACCCTGCTGGCGCTGCGGCTCGACTGGCACATGCCGCACCAGTGGGACGTGATGGCCGAGGGCCGGGCGCTGGCGACGCGGGAGACGGACACGCTCGAAACCGGAGCGGTCCTCGCGGTCTACCGACACCTCGGGCCCAACGCGAAGGTCGGGCTGGGCTACGAATGGGGCAGCGTGTCCGACGACGAGACCGACATCGACTACGACTCGCAGGGGCTGTTCCTGAACATCGTCGGGAAGTTCTGACCCGGCACGGCCGCCCACGAGAGCGGCCCGGACCGATTCCCCTCTGGTTCGGGCCCGACCGGGCGGTTTATCCTGTGACCGGATGACAGCGAAACCGCCCGCCGGGGCCGCCCGGCACCGGACCAAACCGAGGGAGCGCAGACCGATCCGCCGGCAGCCCGATCCGTGCCGCCCGACATCCGGGCCAGCCGCGTGACCGGCGACCGCGGGTTGCGTATCGGGATCGACTCCGGCGGCGGGACCGTGGCGGTGACCCTTGGCGGCGACGTGACGGTCCACACCGCGACGCAGTTGCAGGAGGCCTTCGCCACGATTCCCGGCGACGGCGCGGTCGAAATCGGGATGTCGGGCGTCGATCGGCTCGATACCGCGGGCGCGTTCCTGATCGCCGGGCTTCGGCGGCGCTGCGACGCCGCGGGCGGGCGGCTCGGGGTGTCCGGCGCCTCGCCGGGCATGGAGAGCCTTCTCGACACGGTGACCCGGGCGCTGCCGCAGCCGGAGGACGCCGGCGCCGGGCGCCCGGGCTTCGTGGACCGGCTGGACCGTATCGGCCGCCAGGTGGTGGCGGGGTTCGGCTTCGTCGCGGCGCTGACCGGCACCCTGGGGCTGTTCCTGTCCCGGCTGGGGCGCGGCCTGCGCCACCCGCGGCAGTTCCGGCTCACCGCCTTCGTCCATCACTGCGAGGAAGTCGGGATCCGGGCGGTGCCGATCGTGGCGCTGATGTCGTTCCTGATCGGCGTGGTGCTGGCGTTCCAGGGGTCGGCGCAATTGCGGCAGTTCGGAGCGGAGGTCTTCGTCGTCGACCTGATCGCGATCTCGGTGCTGCGCGAACTGGCGATCCTGCTGACCGCGATCATCGTCGCGGGGCGCACCGCCTCGGCCTTCACCGCGGCGATCGGGTCGATGAAGATGCGCGAGGAGATCGACGCGATGCGGACCCTCGGGCTGGACCCGGCGATGGTTCTTTTCGTGCCCCGCATTCTCGCGCTGTTGCTGATGCTGCCGATCCTCGGGCTGATCGCCAACGCGGCGGGGCTGTTCGGCGGGGCGCTGATGGCCTGGATCGACCTCGGCATCTCGCCCGAGATGTTCCGCACCCGGTTGGTCGAAGGCACCGACGTGAGCCACGCCATTGTCGGGCTGGTCAAGGCGCCGGTCTTCGCGCTCATCATCGGCGTGGTGGGCTGCCACGCCGGCATGGCGGTGCAGGGGACGGCGGAATCGCTGGGCCGGATGACCTCGAACGCGGTGGTGACGGCGATCTTCGCGGTGATCGTGGCGGACGCGCTGTTCTCGATCTTCTTCGCGCGGATGGGGATATGACCGCGCCGGAGACGCATACGGACGGCGATGCCGTCATCACCGTGCGCGGCCTGCGCTCGCAGTTCGGCAGCCATGTGGTCCATGACGGGCTCGATCTCGACGTCCGGCGCGGCGAGATCCTCGGCGTCGTCGGCGGGTCGGGCACCGGCAAGTCGGTGCTCCTGCGGACGATCTGCGGCCTGCAGCGGCCCGCCGCGGGGCGTGTCGAGGTGCTGGGGGTCGACGTGCTGGCGGCCGACGACGACACCCGGACCGCGCTCGAGGCGCGCTGGGGGGTGATGTTCCAGGACGGCGCGCTGTTCTCCTCGCTCACCGTCCGCGAGAACGTGGAGGTGCCGCTGCGGGCGGTCGCCGTGCTCGCCCCGGAGCTGCGCCGCGACCTTGCCGATCTCAAGATCTCGATGGTCGGGCTGCCCTACCTCGCCGGCGACAAGTACCCCTCCGAACTGTCCGGCGGGATGCGCAAGCGGGCGGGGCTGGCGCGGGCGCTGGCGCTGGACCCCGAGATCGTGTTCCTCGACGAGCCCACGGCCGGGCTCGACCCGATCGGGGCGGCGGCCTTCGACGAACTGATCCTCGGGCTGAGCCGGTCGCTGGGCCTCACGGTCTTTCTGGTCACGCACGATCTTGATACGCTCCACGCGGTCTGCGACCGGGTGGCGGTTCTGGCCGAACGCAGGCTGCTTGTGACCGGGACCATGAAGGACATGCTGGAGGTCGATCACCCCTGGGTGCACGAATACTTCCACGGTCCGCGCGCCCGGGCGGCGCTGGACGCGATGCGGCCCGGGGACGCCTGAGGCGGGCGAGAGGAGAGACGGCAGAGTGGAAACCCGGGCCAACTTCGTGCTGATCGGCGCCTTCACGCTGGCCGGGTTTATCGGCATCCTCGGGTTCCTGCTGTGGTTCGCGCGGGTCGAGTTCGACCGCCAGTTCGCCTATTACGACATCCGCTTCTCGTCGGTCTCGGGCCTCGGCAACGCCTCGGACGTGCGGTTCAGCGGGCTACCGGTGGGGCAGGTGGTCGACGTGCGCCTGTCGCCCGACCGGGACGGCACCATCCTCGTCCGGGTCGAGGTGGCTGCCGAAACGCCGGTGCGCGCCGACAGCATCGCCACGATCGAGGCGCAGGGGGTGACCGGCGTCTCCTACGTCAGCATCGAGCCCGGCCGCCCCGAGGCGCCGCTGCTGGCGCCGACCGAGGAGGACCCGATCCCCGAGATCAACGCGGGGCGCTCCACCCTGCAGACGCTGACCGAGGACGCGCCGGAACTGGTGAGCGAGACCCTGCGCGTGGTCGAGGAACTGGCCGACCTGTTCGGCCCGGAAAGCCAGGCGCGGATCCAGCGCATCCTGATCAACATCGAGACCGCGTCCGAGGATTTTGCCACGACGCTCGACGACTTTTCGGCGGTCGCGACCACCGTCACCGACTTCGCCGCCGAGATCAGCCGTTTCAATGCCACGCTGGAACAGGCGACCGGCGACCTGTCGGAGGTGCTGGCGACCACCGACTCGACCATCGCCTCGATCGGGGACCTGTCCGAGGAGGCCCGCGCGGTGGTGGCGCGGGGGGCGGGCACCCTTGACGGCGTGGACGGCGTGGTGGCCGAGACCCGGCGCTACATCGCCGAGGACCTGACCGCCTCGACCGAGGAATTGCGGCGCGCCGCCGCCGATCTGCGGGCGCAGCTGGCGGCGGTCGGCGACGACGCCCGCGCGATGATCGACACCTTCGGCACCACCGGCGTCGCGGCGACCGCCCGGCTGACCGAGATGGAGGCCACCCTGCGCAACATCGACGCGTTGGTCGCCAGTCTCGACGAGACGGCGGGGGCGCTGCGCGGCACCGTCGCCCGGGTCGACGGCCTGATCGAGACCGACGCCACCGCGCTGGTCACCGAGACCCGGTCCCTCGTGGCCGAGGCGCGGCAGGCGCTGGCCTCGGTCAACGCGGTGGCCGACACCGACCTGCCGGCGATCTTCGCCGAGATCCGCGCCGCCACCGACCGCGCCAGCGGAATCATTTCCGAACTGGGCGAGACCGTGACCCGCGGCGGCGCGACGCTCGACGACCTCGCGGCGGTCGGCCGCGTGACCCTCGACGAGGCGACGGTGGCATTCCGCAACGCCAACGACACGCTGGCCGCGATCAACGCCGCGCTTGAGACCGGCGAACGGACCCTGACTGCGGCCGAGAGCGCCTTTGCCGGCGCCGACCGGGTTCTCAACGAGGACATCGCTGAGCTTGTCGCCGGGATCGAGGGCGCGATCGCCCGGCTCGACGCGACGGTGGCGGAAGTGTCCGAGGACGTGCCGCAGATCACCGCCGACCTGCGGGCGGCGGGCCAGTCCGCCGCCGATGCCTTTGCCGAGTTGCAGCGCATCGCCCGGTCCTCTGGCGCGCCATTGCGCGACTTCACCGCCACGGCGCTGCCGGCCTATGCCCGGCTGGCCGAGGAGACCCGCACCCTCGTCGCCAACCTCGACCGGCTGGCGGCCCAGATCGAACGCGACCCGGCGCGGTTCTTCCTCAGCCGCGACGCCCCGGAATTCAGGAGATGAGCCCGCCGTGACCAGCCGATCCCTCCGCCGTCTCGCGCCCGTGCTGGGCCTGGCCCTGCTGCTGCCGGGCTGCGCCGCGCTGTCCGCCCTCGGCGACGCCTCCGAGCCGTTGCAGGTCTACGAACTGCGCGCGCCGGACGGCATCGCCGGCGCCCGCCGGACGGTGCAGCGGGACGTGATCGTCGAACTGCCCACCACCAGCGGCGCGCTCGCCACCGACCGGATCATGATCCGGCCGACGCCGCTGCAAGCCCAGTACCTGCCCGGCGTGCGCTGGAGCGAGGCGACCCCCGAGATGGTGCAGACCTTGATGCTGCGCTCGCTCGATGCCTCGGGCGGGCTGCGCTATGTCGGGCGGCGGCCGCTGGCGGCGCGGGGCGACTTCGCCATCGTCACCGAACTCACCGATTTCCAGGCCGATGCGCGGACCGACCCGGAGACCGGGCAGGACGGGGCGACGGTGCGCCTGCGGTTCCTGTCGCGGCTGGTGCGCGAGGAAAACGCC
>JBFKOW010000096.1:0-13269 GCA_041628615.1 Paracoccaceae bacterium
CCGTCCGCCGCCGCGGCCCGGCGCGTCACATCCAGGTGTGGAAGGACCGGTTCGCCATCGGCTCGACCATGGCGCGCTCGAGATGCGGATGGTGCGGCGCGTAGATCTCGGCGATCCGCGCGATGGCGGCCTTCGGCGTCAGCTCCTCGCTCTCGCCGGTGCGCCGGCTGGTCAGCTCCACCTTGCCGGTCTTCAGCCCGCGCGGCCCGACGGTGATCCGCCACGGCAGGCCGATCAGGTCCATGGTGGCGAACTTGCCGCCGGCCCGCTCCTCGCGGTCGTCGTAGAGCGGGTCGAGACCGAGACCCTGCACCGCGCCGTAGATCTCCTCGCAGACCTTGTCGCAGTCGGTGTCGCCCTGCTTGAGGTTGACGATGCCCACCTGGAACGGCGTCACCCCCTCGGGCCAGACGATGCCGTTGTCGTCGTGGTTGGCCTCGATGATCGCGCCGACCAGCCGGCTCACCCCGATCCCGTGCGAGCCCATGTGCAGCGGCACCCGCTCGCCGGCCTCGTTCTGGACCACGGCGCCCAACGCATCGGAATACTTGGTCCCGAAGTAGAAGATCTGGCCCACCTCGATCCCGCGGGCGATCCGGCGGCGCGCTTCCGGCACCTGGGCAAAGACCGCCTCGTCATGGGTCTCGTCGGTGCGGGCGTAGCGCGAGGTGAATTCCTCGAGCACCGCCTGGCAGGCGGCCACGTCGTCGTAATCGATGGTGCGGTCGCCGAAGGTCAGATCGGTGATCTCGCTGTCATAGAAGACCTCGGATTCCCCGGTATCGGCGAGAACGAGGAATTCGTGGGTGTCGTCGCCGCCGATCGGGCCGCTGTCGGCGCGCATCGGGATCGCCTGCAGGCCCATCCGCTCGTAGGTGCGCAGGTAGCTGACGAGGTGCCGGTTGTAGGCGTGCAGCGCCGCCTCCTTCGTGAGGTCGAAGTTGTAGCCGTCCTTCATCAGGAACTCGCGGCCGCGCATCACCCCGAACCGGGGGCGGACCTCGTCGCGGAACTTCCACTGGATGTGGTAGAGGGTCAGCGGCAGCGCCTTGTAGGAGGTGACGTAGGCGGCGACGATCTCGGTGATCATCTCCTCGTTGGTCGGGCCGTAGAGCATCTCGCGGTCGTGCCGGTCCTTCAGCCGCAGCATTTCCGGCCCGTAGGCGTCGTAGCGGCCCGACTGGCGCCACAGGTCGGCCGATTGCAGGGTCGGCATCAGCAGCGGGATGTGCCCGGCCTTCTGCTGCTCCTCGTGGACGATCTGCTCGATCCGGCGCAGCACCTTGTAGCCCAGCGGCAGCCAGGAATAGATCCCGGCGCTGGCCTGCCGGATCATGCCGGCCCGCAGCATCAGCCGGTGGCTGACGATCTGGGCGTCGGAGGGGGTCTCTTTCAGGACGGGCAGGAAGTAGCGGCTGAGGCGCATCTGGGGCTCTCCGGAACTGGCCGGGGCGTTTTGCGGCAGGCCCGGACCGAACGCAAGGGGACAGGGCGGCGCGGGCGCAGTCCGGCCGACCAGATTGATCGCTCGCGGCGCGGCCTTGGCCGGTCCCGACCGGCGCGGCACCGGCGGTTCGCCCGGAAGGCCATTTTCTCGCGCGCCCCGGCCTCGGCTGTCGTCGGCATCGAAACGGTCTCCAGTCCCGGCGGGTGGATCGTCCATCATTACGGAAATGATCCCGCCGGTCTTCATGCGCAGGACCGTCGAAGGGGCGCTGCGCCAGCCAACACCGTACCCGTTGCAGCGACGGCGCCGGCCTCGGGGACCGGGTCGAAGGGACGGCCGGCCCACCTCCACAGTCAAGGCAATAGACAGAATTGTGAATTCGTCCAATAGATTACGATACAACGGCTTTTCGGTATCGTTCACATGTTCGTCTCATATCTGCGCCCCGCCCTTCTCGCCTCCGGTCTTCTTCTGCTGTCCCCCGCAGCCGCGCTCGCGGTGACGGTCACCACCACCGACGTCACCGCGGTCGTGGTTGGCGCCGGCACGCCGCTTCAGGACAGTTCCCAGCCCCGTGCCGCGGTGACCGAGGACCTGTTCTACACCGGCCCCGGAGGTTTCTCGGACATCGTCAGCGCACTGGCTGTGCAGGACGTGAGCGGCTTCTCGCAGGTTGCGCTGGAACTCAACAAGGGACGGACCGGGCTCGAAGGCATCGGCGGGGCCGGCCTCCGGGCCCAGCCGCAGGCGATCGCGACGCGCACGGTGACGGTCGGGAACGACGATCCGCTGTTCCTGCCTGCCGCGGACTTCGACTTCCGCATCTCCGGTGTCGAACTCGAGGTCTACAACGCCACATCTCTGGATTTCCTGCCCAGCGCGACCCTGTCTTTCCAGGCCCGGGCGCTGCGCGGTGACGGATCGATCGTCGACGAATTCTTCAGCCAGATCACCCTGACCGGCATCTCAGGCGCCTTCGTCCTGTCGGAGCAGGGCGAATTCACCGCGAGCTTCGAAGATCTCGGCTGCACCGGCTTCGGCGCCTGCTTCGGCCGGCGGGCCGTGGTCGATCCGCTGAGCGGCAAGCTCGCGCTCGGGATCCTCGATCCCGGCGAGGTGATCACGATCTCGACGACGCTGACGGTCGCCACCGACTTTGTCGGACGCGAGATCGGTGCTCAGGCACGCGGTCTCGATCCCAACGGCCTGACCGCCTTCGGAGTCACGGTCCGGGATCCCAGCGTGGTGCCCCTGCCCGCCTCGGCCTGGCTGCTTGTCGCTGGCTTCGGGGCGCTCGGTCTGAGGCGACGGCGCAAGAGCGCCTAGGCCACGCGCACGATCTGGACAACCGCCCGCAGGCGCCGCCGGTCCGCCGTTGCCCAGACCTGCGGCATCTGTCACTAGTCCGTCATGGCATTGCCGGTCGAAAGCCAGCTGAGATACTGGGGCGCCGCGACAGCGGTCGTCGTGCTGGCGCTGTGGTTTCTCGGGGACGTCCTGTTGCCCTTCGTGCTGGGCGGCGCGATCGCCTATTGCCTCGACCCCCTGGCCGACTGGTTCGAGCGGCGGGGCCTGTCGCGGGCGCTGTCGGTGGCGATCATCGGGGTGCTGGCGCTGCTGGTCTTCGTGCTGGCGCTGGTGCTGGTGATCCCGCCGCTGGTGCGCCAGTCGCAGCAGCTCTTCACCTTCCTGACCGGGCTGGCCGAGGACGCGCCGATGATGGCGCAGAACTTCGCGACATGGGTCAGCACCACCTTCGGGGTGACCCTCGACGAGGCCGCGATCCGCGACCTGCTGACCCGGGTGGGCGAGTTCCTCCGGTCGCGCGGCGGCAGCCTCGCCAGCTCGGTGCTGAGTTCCGCGGCGAGCCTCGTGAACGTGGTGGTGTTCTTCGTGCTGGTGCCGGTCATCACCATCTACCTGCTGGTGGACTGGGACCGGATGATCGCCCGTATCGACGAGCTTCTGCCCCGCGACCACGCCCCGACGATCCGCCGGATCGCCGAGGACATCGACGCCACGCTGGCGTCGTTCATCCGCGGACAGGGCACCGTCTGCCTGATCCTCGGAACCTACTACGCGGTGGCGCTGGCGCTGGTGGGGCTCAACTTCGGGCTGGTGATCGGCGGTTTCGCCGGGCTGATCTCCTTCATCCCCTATGTCGGCGCGCTGCTGGGCGGGGCGCTGGCGCTGGGGGTGGCGGTGTTCCAGTTCTGGGGCGACTGGTGGTGGATCGTCGGCGTGGCGGTGATCTTCCAGGTCGGGCAGGCGGTCGAGGGCAACATCCTGACGCCGAACCTCGTCGGCTCCTCGGTCGGGCTGCACCCGGTCTGGCTCTTGCTGGCGCTGTCGGTCTTCGGGGCGCTGTTCGGCTTCATCGGCCTGCTGGTCGCGGTGCCGCTGGCGGCGATGGCCGGGGTGCTGGTGCGCTTCGCGATCTCGCAATACCTCGCCGGGCGTCTCTACCAGGGCCTGTCCGGGCGGGCGCCGCCGGCCGACTACGAGCCCGACCCCGCCGACGACCCGCGCGACGGCTGACGGGCGGCGGCATGGCGGATCAACTGGCCTTCGACTGGCCCCGGCGCGAGGCGCTGGGCGAGGAGGACTTCTTCGTCACCGCGACGAACGAGACCGCCTGGGCCGCGCTCGCCGATCCCGCGGGCTGGCCGGGCGGCAAGCTGGCCCTCGTCGGACCGCCGGGATCGGGCAAGACCCATCTCGCCCGGCTGGTGGCGGCGCGCGGCGGCGGCAGCCTCGTCCGGGCCCGCGCGATCCGGCCGGACGCGCCGCTGCCCGAGACCCGGCTGGTGGTCGTCGACGATGGCGACGCCCTGCCCCGCGCCGCCGAGGAATGGCTGTTTCACCTGCACAACCACCTTGTCGGGCCGGGCCGGGAGGGGCGGCTCCTGCTCACCGGGGCGACGCCGCCGGCGCGCTGGGACACCGCGCTGCCGGACCTCGCCAGCCGCCTGCAGGCCACCGCCCCGGTGGCCATCGAGCCGCCCGACGACGCGCTGCTGGGCGCGGTGCTGATGAAGCAGTTCCAGGACCGGCAACTCGCCCCGACACCGGCCGCGATCGGCTACCTGCTGCGCCACATGGAGCGGTCCTTCGCCGCCACACGGGCGGTGGTCGCGGCGCTGGACGCCGCGGCGCTCGGACAGCGGCGCGAGATCAACAAGGCGCTGGCGATCGAGGTGCTGGAGGCCGGCAGGCTGGACATCGGCGGGCGCGGGGCGCAGTAAGGTCCGGACCCCGTTACGGTTTCCAGCCAGATAGCCGACCATGTCGATCGTCGATTTCCTGAAGGCCCCGTTCCCCGAGCCGGTCGCGGTGGAGGCCGACATGACCGGCCCCTCGCGGTTCTACAACCGGGAACTGAGCTGGCTCGGCTTCAACTGGCGGGTGCTGGAAGAGGCCGAGAACCCGCGGGTGCCGCTGCTCGAACGGCTGCGCTTCCTGTCGATCTCGGCCACCAACCTCGACGAGTTCTACACCGTCCGGGTGGCCGGCCTGCGCGAACTCGCTAATGCCGGCAACACCACTCCCGCGGCGGACGGGCTGAGCCCGGCCGAACAGCTTGTCCTGATCGACGAGAATGCCCGCCGCCTGATGGCGCGGCAGCAGGAGGTGCTCGCGGCGCTGACCGCCGAGATGGACGCCGCCGGGATCGCGATCCTCGGGCGCGACGACCTGAACGAAGCCGACCGGACCTACCTGAAGGGGTTCTTCCTCGACAACGTGTTCCCGGTGCTGTCGCCGCTCGCCATCGACCCGGCGCACCCGTTCCCGTTCCTGCCCAACGAGGGGCTGGCGCTGGCGCTGCAACTGGAACGGACGCGGGACAAGCGGCCGCTGAAGGCGCTCTTGCCGGTGCCGGCGCAGGTGTCGCGTTTCGTCGCCCTTCCGGCCGCCGAGGGGCACCGGTTCCTGCCGCTGGAGGAACTGCTGCTCGAGGAACTGGACCGGCTGTTCCCCGGCTACCGGCTGCGGGGGCATTGCACCTTCCGGGTGCTGCGGGACAGCGACCTCGAGGTCGAGGACGAGGCCGAGGATCTCGTGCGCGAGTTCGAGACCGCGCTGAAGCGCCGCCGCCGCGGCGAGGTGGTGCGGATGAAGATCTCGTCCGGGGCGCCCGAGGCGCTGCGGCGGACGATCATGGACGAACTGCCGGTGCGCGAGGACGAGGTCGTCGAGGTGGACGGGCTGATCGGCATCGGCGCGCTCAGCGAACTGGTGCTCGACAGCCGGCCCGACCTGCTCTGGCCGCCGTTCAGCCCGCGGGTGCCGGAACGGGTGCAGGACCACGACGGCGACATGTTCGCCGCGATCCGGCAGAAGGACATGCTGCTGCACCACCCCTACGAGACCTTCGACATGGTGGTCCGCTTCCTGCGGCAGGCCGCCGCCGATCCCGACGTGGTGGCGATCAAGCAGACGCTCTACCGGACCTCCAAGCGGTCGCCGATCGTGGATTCGCTCTGCGAGGCGGCGGAGGACGGCAAGTCGGTCACCGCCCTGGTCGAACTGAAGGCCCGTTTCGACGAGGCCGCCAACATCAGCCAGTCGCGGCGGCTGGAGCGGGCCGGGGCGCATGTCACCTACGGCTTCATCAACTACAAGACCCACGCCAAGATCAGCACCGTGGTCCGCCGCGAGGGCGACCGGCTGGTCACCTACACCCATTACGGCACCGGCAACTACCACCCGATCACGGCCCGGATCTACACCGACCTCAGCTTCTTCACCTGCGACGCGGCGCTGGGGCGCGACGCGACGAAGGTGTTCAACTACGTCGGCGGATATGCCGAACCGCAGGGGTTGGAGAACCTCGCGATTTCGCCGTTGACGCTCAAGTCGACCCTGCTGGAACGGATCGACGAGGAAGCCGCCCGCGCCCGCGACGGCAAGCCGGCGGCGATCTGGGCGAAGCTGAACTCGCTGATCGACGCCGAGGTGATCGACGCGCTCTACGCAGCGAGCCAGGCCGGGGTAAAGATCAGCCTGGTGATCCGGGGCATCTGCGGGCTGCGCCCGGGCGTCGCCGGCCTGTCCGACAACATCCGGGTGAAATCCATCGTCGGCCGGTTCCTCGAACATTCCCGCATCGTGTGCTTCGGCAACGGCACCGACCTGCCGTCGAACAAGGCGCGGGTCTACATCTCGTCCGCCGACTGGATGGGCCGCAACCTGCACCGGCGGGTCGAGACCCTGGTCGAGATCACCAACAAGACGGTGAAGGCGCAGATCGTCAGCCAGATCATGGCCGCCAACATGGCCGACGTGGCGCAAAGCTGGATCATGCAGCCCGACGGCACCTTCCGGCGGGCGGAGTGGCCCGAGGGCGAATTCGCCTTCAACTGCCACCGCTTCTTCATGGAGAACCCGTCGCTGTCGGGCCGCGGCTCGGCCGGGGCGGCGGACGTGCCCAAGCTCACCCATACCGAGGACTGAACCCAGGCCCGGGGCACCGGGGCCGCCGGCGGATCGGCGCTCATGCCGCGCGGCGGCGCGGGAACTCTCGGTCGGCCTGCCGCGTTGACGAGGCATCGCAACAACGGAGGCCAACCATGCTTCGCTGGGCTATCGCTTTCCTCGTCATCGCGCTGATCGCCGGTCTTCTGGGACTGCCCGGAATCGCCGTGGTCTCGGCCGAGATCGGCCAGCTGCTGTTCGTCGTCTTCCTGATCCTCTTCGTCGCCGCGATGGTGACGCGGGCGATCAGGGGCAGGCCGCCGGTCTGATCTCCGGCCCCGGCGGTCCGGGCCGCAGCGCCCGGTCCGCCATGAACTCTGCCGGACCCGTAACCTTCTGACGCAAGGACCTTATTCCATGCCGACCAACAAGGAACTCGAAGCCGAACTGAACGAGGCGCGGGCCGAAATCGCCCGGCTGAGCGCCGCCATCGAGGGCCGCTTCTCGCCGCGCGAGGCGATGAACGGCGCCCGCGAGCGGCTCGACTCCTACGCCGACGATCTGTCCGCCGAGGCGCGCGATGTCTACGACGGCGCGCGGCGGCAGGGCCGCGCCCTGCGCGCCACCGCCGAGACACAGGTGCGGGAGAACCCGGTCGCGTCGCTGGGCCTCGCGGTGCTGTTCGGCGCCGTGCTGGCAAGCTGGCTGGGACGGCGTTGAACCGCGCCGTCGACACGCTGGTCAAGGTGGGGCTGGGGGCGCTGACCCACCCGCCCCGCCGCATCGAGCGCCGCTTCCACGCCACCCTCGCCTGGGCGGCGGGCGGCGTCTTTGCCGTCATGGCGCTGGCCTTCGGCGGCGTCGCCGCCCATGCCGCGCTGTCCGCGATCCATGGTCCGGTCGCCGGGGCGCTGATGCTCGGCGGCGGGGCGGCCGGCGTGGCCGTGCTTCTCGGGGGGGTCGGCTGGCTGCTCGTCCACCGCGAGAACCGCCGGTCCAGCCGCAGCGCCGATCCCGACGTCATCACCCTGCTCGCGGTCGGGTTCCTCGCCGGTCTTGCCGACACGCCGCCGGCAAAGACAGCGGGTCCGTCGCGGCCGCCACGACCGGCACGGCCCGCCAAGGGTCCGGCCCACGTTGACCCACCAGCGGCTTCCGCGCATGGTGCCAGGGCAGGACTGGACGGCGGCGGGGGGCAGACCGGCCATGGATGGACATCGCGACACTGACGAGTCGCGGACCGACTGGGGTCCGTTCGGACGGCCGATCTTCGCCGATGCCGAGGCGCGCGGGCTGTCCCGGCTGGCGGTGCTCGACGTGGGGTCGAACTCGGTGCGGCTGGTGATCTTCGACGGCGCCGCGCGCAGTCCGGCCTATTTCTACAACGAGAAGGTGATGTGCGGGCTGGGCCGCGGGCTGGGCGAAACCGGCCGGCTGCACCCCGAGGGCCGCCAGCGGGCGGTCAGCGCGATCCGGCGCTTCGCCGCCCTCGCCGATGGCCTCGGCATCGACCGGATCAACGGGGTCGCGACCGCCGCGGTGCGCGACGCCGAGGACGGCCCCGACTTCATCGCCGAGGTGGCGGCGCAGACCGGCGTCACCGTCCACGTCATCGACGGCGGCGAGGAGGCCCGGCTGTCGGCGCAGGGGGTGCTGCTGGGCTGGCCCGGTTCCTACGGGCTGGTCTGCGACATCGGCGGGTCCTCGATGGAACTCGCGGTGCTCGACAAGGGCGCGATCGGGGCGCGGCTGACATCCGCGCTCGGCCCGTTCAAGCTGGGCGAACTCAAGGGCGGCAAGAAGGCGCTCAAGGCCCATATCGACAAGACGGTGAAGCAGCTTTTCGAGGAGATGGGCGAACCGGCCGGCATGCGGCTGTTTCTCGTCGGCGGATCGTGGCGGGCCTTCGCCAAGGTCGACATGCACCGGCGGAACTACCCGCTCACCGTGCTGCACGAATACCGGATGACGCCGCGGGCGGTGAGCCGGACCGGCGCGCTGATCGACGATGCCGATCTCGACGCACTGCGCGGGGCCTGCTCGATCTCCGAGACGCGGATGGGCCTCTTGCCGGTGGCGAGCCGGGTGCTGCGGTCGCTGGTGGCGACATTCCGGCCGAAGGACATCGCGGTGTCCTCCTACGGGATCCGCGAGGGGCTGCTCTACGAACAGATGCCGCAGAGCCTGCGCGACTGCGACCCGCTGATCGAGGCCTGCCGCTTTGCCGAGGCCAAGGACGCGCGGGTGCCGGGCTTCGGCCGGCTGCTCTACGACTTCGTATCGCCGCTGTTCCCCTATGCCGACTGGCAGCGCCGCCGGATCATCAAGGCCGCCTGCCTGCTGCACGACGTGTCCTGGCGCGCCCATCCCGACTACCGGGCCGAGGTGACCTTCGACAACGCCACCCGCGCCAACCTCGGCGGATTGAAGCACGGCGAACGGGTCTTTCTGGGCCGGGCGCTGATGTACCGCTACTCGTCGAAGCGGCCCGGCGGCCGGTTCGAGCCGCTGGAGGCGCTGCTGTCCGAGAAGGAGTTGCGCGACAGCGAGGTGCTGGGCCGGGCGATGCGGTTCGGCGCGATGCTCTGGCTCCACCCGGGCGAGGCGCCGGGCGACCTGCGCTACCAGCCCAAGAAGAAGACACTCGAGTTGCGGCTGGCGAAAGCGGCGGAACCGCTGTTCGGCGAGGTAGCCGAGGCACGGTTCACCGCCCTTGCCGGGGCGCTCGGCGCGGAGCCGAAGGTGAGACTGGCCTGACCGCGGCCTAAAGCTCGATCTCGTCGCCCGGCGCGTCCGGGCCATCCTCCGGGGCGGGGGCGACGTAGGGCGGCGCGTCCCCGCGGCGGCGGATGATGATGTCGCCGTTGGGCAGGATCTCGGGCGGCTGGTAGTAGCCGATCTCGTCGATCAGGCTCATCAGCCGGGCCAGCGCCGGGCCCATCTCCTCGGTGAAGGCACGCAGCGCGGGCTCCACCTCGTCGGCGAAGTCCTGCATCTCCTCCAGCGCCGGCTCCAGTTCGGACACCAGCCCCCGGAGGATCAGCCGGGCGCCCTCGCGCATCAGCGAGAACCCCTCGTCGGCGGGCAGCTCCGGATCATCGTCCGCCTGCTGCGCGATCAGCGGCGGGGTGCAGAGCGCGAGGCCGATGCCGGCAGCGGCGGCGGCCATGAAAAGCGGTCGTTTCATGGCGGAAATATAGGTGAATCCGGATCAGATTTCCATGTCGAGCGTCACCGGGAAATGATCCGACGCTGTGAGCAGCGCCGCCCGCAACGCCGCGTCAGCATAGCAGTCGGGGTCCTCGAACGGGTGCCAGATCTGCCAGCGGGGCCGCTTGGACATCAGGTCTTCCGAGATCATGATGTAGTCGAGCAGCGCGTGCAGGTAGCGCCCGTCCGGCGGCACCTTGAACCGGGCGGTGGTGGGAATCGCGCCGATCCGCTGGGTCAGCGCCATCCGGGCGTGGGGGTCGAAGAGCTGCGCCGACCCCTCCTCGCCCAGCACGATCTCGAGCCCCGACCGGCCGAACAGCTTCTCGTATTCGTCAAGCCCGGGGCCGTCGTTGAAGTCGCCCAGCACCACCAGCGGGTCGCCCGCGGCGAGATGGGCCTCGACCCGCTGGCGCAGCCAGATGCATTGCGCCAGTTGCTTGCGCCGGTTGGCGATCGACACCCGCATCACCTCGGCCGGGCCGCGGGCGCCGTGCGGGGCCTTCGACTTGGCATGAACGCCGATCATCCGGAAGGCGGTGCCGGCGGCGGTCTCGACGGCAAGCTCCAGCGGCGGCTTGGACCAGCGGATCAGGTCCTCGGTCGCGTCGATGTCGAGATCGAGCCGGAACACGCCGTCGAAGCGGGGCGCCTCGGGGCTGCCCTTCTTGCCGGTCTCGTCGCCCTTCGGATCGTGCCGGACGGTGAGCGCCCGGGGATCGTAGAGCAACGCGATCTCCTGCTGGGTGTCGCTCACGAAGCCCATCAGCGCGGTGTCGGTACGCAGGCCGAAACGGGCGGCGAACTCTTCGAGCGCGGCGGTGCCGTCGCGGCGGCCGTGGCTGTCGGGGGCCTCGATCACCATCACCGCGTCGGCGTCGATGGCGGCGAAGACATGGCCCAGCGCCGCGATCTGTTCGGCGCGGGTCACGTCGCGCCGGCCGGACCAGCCGTTGTTGTCGAGCAGCGCGCCGTCGTCGTCGAACAGGTTCGCGAACCATTCGACGTTGTAGGTGGCGAGCCTCATGCCGCCTTCCCGCTGATCTGTTCCCAGGCCCGGTTGATCGCCACCATCCGCTTCTCGGCCAGTTTCACCGCTTCCTCGGGCACGCCGCGGGCGATCATCGCGTCGGGGTGGCTTTCGCGGACCTGCCGGCGCCAGGCGGCGCGGATCTCGTCCATCGGCATCTCGGGCGACACCCCCAGCACGTCGTAGGGGTCGCGCTCGGCGTCGGGGACGAAGCGGGCCCGGATCCGCTCGAAGCAGCGGTCGTCGAAGCCGAAGATCTCGGCCACCCGGCGCAGGAAGGCGTCCTCGCCGGGGTGGTAGCTGCCGTCGGCCATCGCGATGTGAAACAGCCCTTCCATCAGGTCCGCGAGGGTATCGGTCTCGCCGTCGAACATCCGGGCGATGCGGGCGGCGTAGTCCTCGAACCCGGCGATGTCGGTGCGGGCGAGGTTGAACACCCGCGCCGCGTTCTTCTCCTGCGCCGGCGGGATGAAGAACACCTCGCGGAAGGCGGTGACCTCGTCGCGGGTCACCTGGCCGTCGGCCTTGGCCATCTTGGCGCCCAGCGCGATCACCGCGATGGCGAAGGCGGCGGATTTCTCGGGCGGGGTGCGCAGGCTGTCGAACACCGCCGACAGCCCCTCTCCGGCGCGGAGGGCGGCGAGCGCGTCGGCGATGCGGGACCAGATCGACATGGCCGAACCCTAGCGCCTCAGAGCGGCAATTGCATCAGCACGAGGTCCATCCAGCGGCCGAACTTGTGGCCCACTTGCGGCAGTCGGGCGATCTCGCGGAAGCCGAGCGCGGCGTGGAACGCGACCCCGGCGGGGTTCTCGGCGCTGACCCCGGCCCACATCGCATGGTGCCCGGCCGCCCGGGCCCTGTCGGCCAGCACCCCCATCAGCGCCCGGCCGATCCCCTGCCCGCCCCTGCCGGGGGCCAGAAGGACCGTGTTCTCGATCGTGAACCGGTAGCCGACGCCGGCGCGGAACTGCACCCAGGTGGCGAAGCCCGCGACCGTTCCGTCCACCTCGGCGACGAGGAACGCCTCGCGCGTGGCGATCAGGTCGGCGACCTCGGCGGCGGATTTATCGGCGGCGTTGAAGGTGACGGCGGTGTCGCGGATGTAGTGGTTCCAGATCGCCGCCACGGCGGCGGCGTCGGCGGCGCTGGCGTCGCGGACCGGGATCGCGCCGGAGGTCACAGCGCCACGGGTCCGCGGGGCGTGTCGAAGCGGGCGACGAAACGGGCCGGGCCGGGGTGGAAGCTGACCTTGCCGATGACCGGCAGGCGGGCGGCGATGGCCCCGGCCTCGGGGTGGTGCACCTCCCAGCCGGTCAGGCGCACGCCCGAGTCCGGCAGGCTCTGCCCCGGCGGGGTGATGCCCGCGGGCCACTCGATCAGCGTCGGGAAGGCGCCGTCCCAGGGCAGCGACCCGTCGTCGGGCACCGCGATCCGCCAGCGCAGGTCGCCTCGCGACAGTTCCCGCGCCCGGCCCGCCGAGGCCGGGGCGGCGGCCAGCGCGGCGTCGAGGTCCGGCACCGCGCAGATCCAGTTCGCGGGGCGCGGCGGCCCGGCGAAGCGGTCGAGCCCGAACCAGCGCGGGCCTTCCGGGATCAGGCCGGGGTCGCGGGCGATCACCTCGAGGTAGAGCCCCTCGCCCAGCCCCAGCAGCCGGTTGTGGGTGCCGTCGCGCAGGTGCTGGCCACCCGGCAGCAGCGGCACGCCGAGCGCCGCCTCCCCGGCGGCGGCCCCGGCGGCGAGATCGGTGGCGGCGATGGCGACATGGTCGAGCAGCATGACGGATCCTTTCGCCGCCGCACCGTCCGGGTTTCGCGGCGGCGACGCAAGCCCCGGTCAGCCGGCGGCTTCCGGCGGCTCCCAGAGTTCGACCGGGTTGCCCTCGGGATCGTGGATCCGGGCGAAGCGGCCGATGGCGGGGTCGTCCCACTTGGCCCGGCGCTCGGCGGCGACGCCGGCCTCGGCCAGCCGGGCCAGCAGCGCATCGAGACCCGCGACCCGCAGGTTCAGCATCCAGCCGCGGTCGGCGGACCAGTAATCGCTGTCGGCCGCGAAGGGGGCAAAGACCGTCGGCCCGGCCTCCTGTGGCCAGACCGGCGCGCTCTCGACCCCGAGATGGCTTGCATACCAGGCGGCGAGCGCCGCCGGGTCGCGGGCGCGGAAGAAC
>JBFKOW010000097.1:0-13260 GCA_041628615.1 Paracoccaceae bacterium
GCCGCCGCCCGCAGCGACCCGGGCCGCTCGGGCGAGGTCAGCACCACCGGCGCCCCGAAGGCCCGCGCCAGCCGGACAAGTTCGGACGACCCCGGGCTGACCCGGATCTGCGGCAGGTTGGTGCGGTGGATCGCCGCCGAGTGCAGGTCGATCCCGAAGCCGCAGCGCGCCACCACCTCGGTCAGGAACAGATGCGCAAGGCGCGACGCCAGCGACCCGCCGGCATTGCCCGGAAAGGTCCGGTTCAGGTCGCGCCGGTCGGGCAGGTAGCGCGAGCGGTTCAGGAAGCCGAAGGAATTGACGATCGGCACCACGAGCAGGGTGCCGCGCAGCCCGCGGAGGTTCGGGGCCGCGAGCAGCCGGCGGGCGATCTCGACGCCGATCACCTCGTCGCCGTGGATCGCCGCGCTGACAAAGCCTGCCGGACCGGGCTTGGCGCCGTGGATCACGTGGACAGACAGGTGGACGGGGGTGTGGTCGGACAGCACGCTGACCGGAAGGTCGACGGTGCGCCGGGTCCCGGCGGGGACGGAGGCAGAACCGATGCGGAACGGGGCGGGCCGGGACATTGCGCTTCTGTGGCGCGGTCGCGCGGCGCTGTCAAAGGGGCGGCGGCGGCGGAGGCCGAACTGTGTCCGGGACGCTCGATCCGCGGGCCGTCCCCGGGGCCGTCCCGGGGCGGGCGCCGCCCCCCGGACCGCTCTCAGTGCACCGTCACGGGCGCCATGTCGTGTTGCCGGGCCAGCAGGAAAGCCAGCCGCCTGTCGGCCACCAGCGCCAGCTGCACGCCGTCGGCGTTGTGCACGGCGAAGAGCCGCTCCAGGTCGCCCGCCTGCTCCCGGACTTCCGCCGGCAGGTCGGCCACGGCGACCGGCTTCACGTAGACGACGTTCTCGCCGAAGGCGCTCAGGTCACGTTTGACGTTCATGACTCACCTCCTCGTGATCTTGATCTCCTGCACCACGCTTTCGGGCACGTGCCGGCTCAGGTCGACATGCAGCAGCCCGTTCTCCAGACGGGCCTCGCCCACGTCGACGCCATCGGCCAGCACGAAGGACCGCTGGAACTGCCGGGCCGCGATGCCGCGGTGCAGGAACACCCGGCCCTCCGAGTCGTCGGACTGGCGCCCGCGGATCACCAGGGACCGGTCCTCGACAGTGATCGACAGGTCGCGTTCCGCGAACCCGGCCACCGCGAGGGTGATCCGGTACGAGGTCTCGGAGGTCTGCTCGATGTTGTAGGGCGGGTAGCCTTCGTTGCCCGACTTGGCGGTGCGCTCCACCAGCCGTTCAAGCTGCTCGAACCCGAGAAGGAACGGATGGGTTCCAAGGGAAAGCTTCGTCATGCGTGACACGTCCTTCGATAAAGCGACCGTCGGCGTGGCCCCGGTACGGCAGCCACCCGCGAAATATGGGGCGGCGGCGTTAGCCTTGCAAGTATCGGGGGGCTTTGCCGGGCCGGGCCGAATTGCTATAAGATTGCCACCTCGCTGGGATACACCGCCATGAACACCGCCGGCCCGATGAAGCACCGCGACGTCCTGCGGGTCGAACTCGAGGTCCTGCGCCAGGAGCACCGCGACCTCGACGACGCGGTGCGCGCGCTCGAGACCAGCCCCGCCCCCGATGTGCTCACCGTGCGCCGCCTGAAGAAGCAGAAGCTGCGGCTGAAGGAGAAGATCGCGGCGCTCGAGGACCAGCTGACCCCGGACATCATCGCCTGACGGGCCGCCCGGACCGTGTTGCGCTGCCCCGCCGGGCGCGTATAGTCCGGCGCTCCTGAAACGGGACGTCAGACCATGGCCGAGCCACTCGTCGGAATCATCATGGGCAGCCAGTCGGACTGGACGACGCTGCGCGAGGCCGCCGACATCCTGTCGGCGCTGGACGTGCCCCACGAGGTGCGCATCGTCTCCGCGCATCGCACCCCGGACCGGCTGTGGTCCTACGGCACCGGGGCGGCGGAGCGCGGGCTGAGGGTGATCGTCGCCGGCGCCGGCGGCGCCGCCCACCTGCCCGGCATGATCGCCTCCAAGACGCTGCTGCCGGTGATCGGCGTGCCGGTGCAGACCCGGGCGCTGAACGGCGTCGACAGCCTGTATTCCATCGTCCAGATGCCCCGCGGCTACCCGGTGGGCACGATGGCGATCGGCGCCGCCGGGGCGGCCAATGCCGGGCTGATGGCGGCGCAGGTCCTCGCCCTGTCGGACCCCGACCTGGCGGCCCGGCTGGCGCGCTGGCGGGCCGATCTCACCGCCTCGATCCCGGAGACCCCCGGCGATGACTGACACCGCCGCGTTGCAGCCGGGCGCCACCATCGGCATCCTCGGCGGCGGCCAGCTCGGCCGGATGCTCGCCGTCGCGGCAAGCCGGCTGGGCTTCAAGACCGCAGTCTTCGACCCGGCGGGCGACTGCCCGGCCTCCCACGTCGCCCACCACCACGTCCGCGCCGGCTACGACGACGCCGGGGCGCTGCGGCGGTTCGCCGAATCGGCAGACGTGGTGACCTACGAATTCGAGAACATCCCCACCGACGCGCTCGACCTGATCGAACCGCTGGTGCCGATCCGGCCCGGAAGGCGGGCGCTCGCGGTGTCGCAGGACCGGCTGGTGGAGAAGGCGTTCCTGTCCGAGCAGGGGCTGCTCACCGCGCCCTTCGCGGCGGTCGACGACGAGGTGGACCTCGCCGAGGCGATCGACGAGATCGGCGTGCCGGCGATCCTCAAGACCCGGCGGTTCGGCTACGACGGCAAGGGCCAGGCCCGGATCGGCGCCAGCGAGGACGCCGCCGCGGCGCTGGCCGCGATGGGCGGGGCGCCGGCGATCTACGAGGGCTTCGTCGATTTCAGCCACGAGGTCTCGGTGATCGGGGCGCGCGGGCTCGACGGCGCGGTGGCCTGCTACGACCCGGGCGAGAACCTGCACGAGGACGGCATCCTGCGGCGGACCACCGTGCCGGCGCGGCTGACCGCGGCCCAGCGCAGCGACGCGGTGCTGATCGCGGCGACGATCCTGTCGCGGCTCGACTATGTCGGCGTGCTCGGGGTCGAGCTTTTCGTCGCCCGCGGCACCGGCCGGCTGATCGTCAACGAGATCGCGCCGCGGGTGCACAATTCCGGGCACTGGACGCAGAACGGCTGCGCCGTCGACCAGTTCGAACAGCACATCCGGGCGATCGCCGGCTGGCCGCTGGGCAACGGCGAACGGCACGCCGACGTGGTGATGGAGAACCTGATCGGCGACGACATCGACCGGCTGCCGACGCTCGCCGCCGAGGATTGCGCGCTGCACCTCTACGGCAAGGCCGAGGCCCGGCCCGGCCGCAAGATGGGCCACGTCAACCGGATCGCGCCCCGCGCCTGATACCGCGCGCCCGGGCCCGGCGCGGGCCCGCCCGCCGCCCGCCGCGCCCCGCGCGTTTCTTCGGACCGCAAATATCCCGGGGGAGCCGCCGCGCCCGCGGCGGCGGGGGCAGCGCCCCCTGCCCGGCCGGGTTTAGCGCCACCATGCCGCACCGGCTTGCGCGGCGCCGCCCGCCGCCGGATAAGTTCGCAGGGACCGAGGAGGCAGACCATGGGATTCAAGGACGTCTATGCCGGTTGGAAGGCCGATCCGGAAGGCTTCTGGATGCAGGCGGCCGAGGCCATCGACTGGGACGAGAAGCCATCCCGCGCGCTCTTCGACCGGGGCGACAACATCTACGAATGGTTCGCCGACGGCAAGGTGAACACCTGCTGGAACGCGGTGGACCGGCATGTCGCCGCCGGACGCGGCGGGCAGGCCGCGATCATCCATGACAGCCCGGTCACCGGCACCAGGCACAGCATCACCTACGCCGAACTGCAGGAAAGGGTCGCCTCGCTGGCCGGCGCGCTGCGGGCGCAGGGGGTCGAGAAGGGCGACCGGGTCATCATCTACATGCCGATGGTGCCCGAGGCGCTGGAGGCGATGCTGGCCTGTTCCCGGCTCGGGGCGATCCACTCGGTGGTGTTCGGCGGCTTCGCCGCCAACGAACTCGCGGTGCGGATCGACGACGCGAAGCCGCGCGCGATCATCGCCGCCTCCTGCGGCATCGAGCCCGGCCGGGTGGTGCACTACAAGCCGCTGCTCGACGGCGCCATCGAACAGGCCGCCCACAAGCCCGACTTCTGCGTGATCTTCCAGCGCGACCAGGAGGTCGCCGCCCTGACCCCGGGCCGCGATCTGGACTGGCACGCCTTCCAGGCCGGCGTCGCCCCCGCCGACTGCGTCCCGGTGGCGGGCAACCACCCGGCCTACATCCTCTACACCTCCGGCACCACCGGCGCGCCCAAGGGCGTGGTCCGGCCCACCGGCGGCCACCTCGTGGCGCTGAACTGGACGATGAAGAACATCTACAACGTCGACCCCGGCGAGGTGTTCTGGGCCGCCTCCGACGTCGGCTGGGTCGTCGGCCACAGCTACATCTGCTACGGGCCGCTGATCCACGGCAACACCACCATCGTGTTCGAGGGCAAGCCGGTCGGCACCCCCGATCCCGGCACCTTCTGGCGGGTGATCGAGGAACACGGGGTGAAGAGCTTCTTCACCGCCCCGACCGCGTTCCGCGCGGTCAAGCGCGAGGACCCGGACGGGACCCATATCGGCAAGTACGACCTGTCCGGCCTGCGGGCGATCTACCTTGCCGGGGAACGCGCCGACCCGGACACCATCGAATGGATGCAGGCCAAGCTGGGCAAGCCGATCTACGACCACTGGTGGCAGACCGAGACCGGCTGGACCATCGCCGGCAATCCGGTGGGGATCGAACCGCTGCCGGTCAAGATCGGCTCGCCCACCGTGGCGATGCCGGGCTACGACGTGCAGATCCTCGGCGAGGACGGCCACCCGCTGCCCGCCGGCGAACTCGGCGCCATCGCGGTCAGGCTGCCGCTGCCGCCGGGCACCCTGCCGACGCTGTGGAACGCCGCCGACCGGTTCCGCAAGAGCTATCTCAGCCACTTCCCCGGCTACTACGAGACCGGCGACGCCGGGATGAAGGACGAGGACGGCTACCTCTGGATCATGGCCCGCACCGACGACGTCATCAACGTCGCCGGGCACCGGCTGTCGACCGGCGGGATGGAAGAGGTGCTCGCCTCGCATCCCGACGTGGCCGAATGCGCGGTGATCGGGGTCAGGGACGAGCTCAAGGGCCAGCTCCCGATGGGCTTCGTCTGCCTGTCGAGCGGCGTCGACCGGCCCCATGACGAGATCACGAAGGAATGCGTGAAGCTGGTGCGCGACAAGATCGGCCCGGTCGCCGCGTTCAAGCTCTGCACCGTGGTCGACCGGCTGCCCAAGACCCGCTCCGGCAAGATCCTGCGCGCGACGATGGCCAGGATCGCCGACGGCGACGACTTCAAGATGCCCGCGACCATCGACGACCCGGCGATCCTCGACGAGATCCGGACGGCGGTGCGGGGTCTGGGGTATGGCCAGGGCTGAGGCCGGCCTCGCCCCCGTTCCCGCCGCCGCCGCCCCTGCGGCCGCCGCCCGACAGGTGACGGCGGAGGTCGCCGAGCGCCCCGGCGCCGTCCGGGTCCCGGCCGGCCGGCCGGCAGCCGGCATCGCGGGGGATTTGCCGCCCCCCGTGCCCCGCGCCCGGTTCGCCGGCGGCAGGGCGGAGACCGGCTTCCCGACCGGCGCCCCGCTGTGACCGTGGTCACCCGGGCGCCCGGGTCTTCGACCGGAACCGGCCCGGGGCGGCGGCACGCGACCTCCGCGCCGCCGGCCGCGCCCGGATGGGAGGCGACGGCCCGGCGCTGATCCGGCGGCGGCCGGACGGCGACCGCTTCTGCCATCCGGGGCCCGGGCGCCGCGGGCGCGGCCGGTGGCCGGCCAAAGCGACGCGGAGGTGGCGTTTCTCGCCGATGCCCGGCTCTCCCGGCGGCTCGGGTCTCTTCCGGCCGGGGCCGCCGGGATCGCGGCTGCGGTACGCGGGACGGCCGGGGCACCGCGGCCGAAACCCCGGCGCGACAACGGCACGCGACCGCGATGACCGCGGGCCCGGTCCGGAGCCTGCCGATTCGCGCCCCGCTGCCCGGCCCGGTTGACCGGATCCGCGCCCCCGCGCGCGGGACCCGCACGCTCGGCGGCGCACCGGTTCCCGGGGCGGGCAGGCGGCGCCGGACGGGATGGCGCCGGAAACGGAACGCGCGGCGCACTTCGAGGCCCGCGGCATCCGGCGGGATCCGACCCGGGGCGACCCCTGCCGAAGCCGCGCCTGCGACCGGTCGCGGACCCTGGCACCCCGGTTCGGCATCGCCGTCCGCCGGCGGCAACGGGACGGCGGGCGGGGCGCCTTTGCCGCGCGGCAGGCGCGGCAAACAGCGGCGGCCGCTGGACCGGCGGGGCGGGCGCCCCATCTGTGTCCCATGCACCGCGCCCTGCTCACCGCCGCCCTCCTGTTCCTTGCCGCCGAGGCCCGCGCCCAGATGCTGATCGAGGATTTCTCCGACGGGCCCGCCCCCGGCTGGCGGGTGGTCACCGACCGGGTCATGGGAGGCGTCTCCTCCGGGCAGGCACAGGTCACCGGCGGCGCGCTGCACCTCACCGGGACGGTCTCGACCGCCAACAATGGCGGCTTCGTGCAGGCGCGGCTCGACCTCGCCGCGCCGCTGCCCTCCGGGGCCACCGCGCTGCACATCCGGGTCCGTGGCGACGGCCAGGCCTATTTCATCCACCTGCGGACAACCGACACCCGCGCGCCCTGGCACTATTACCTGGCGCGGTTCGACACCGGCCCCGACTGGACCGGGATCGCGCTGCCGTTCGCCGCCTTCCGGCCCTCGGGGCGGGGGCTGCCGCCGGTGCCGGCGGCGGAGCGGATCACCTCGGTGGCGCTGGTCGCCTACGGCCGGGACCACGAGGCCGACGTGCGGCTGGCCCGGATCGAGGCGCGCTGAGCGCCGGCCTCAGACGAACTGCTCGCGGATCAGCCGCTCCTCCAGCCCGTGGCCGGTGTCGAACAGCAGGGTGTGGGTGATCGCCGGCTCCGAGGCGACCTCGACGCAGGCCACGTTCATCACCGTGCGGCCGTCCGCGTCGGCCATCACCGGGCGCTTTGCGGCGTCGATCACGTCGAACCGGACCCGGGCGGTCTTGGGCAGCAGCGCGCCGCGCCAGCGCCGCGGCCGGAACGCCGCCATCGCGGTCAGCGCCAGAACCTCGGACCCGATCGGCAGGATCGGGCCGTGGGCCGAGTAGTTGTAGGCGGTCGATCCCGCCGGGGTCGCCACCAGCGCCCCGTCGCAGACCAGCTCATCCATCCGGATCTTGCCGTCCACGGTGATCCGCAGCTTGGCCGCCTGCCCGCCCGAGCGCAGCAGCGACACCTCGTTGATCGCCAGCGCGCTGTGCGCCGCGCCGTCGACCCCGGTGGCGACCATCCGAAGCGGGTTGATCGCGGCGGTCTCGGCGGCGGCGATCCGGTCGGGCAGGTCGTCGGCGCCGTATTCGTTCATCAGGAAGCCCACGGTGCCCCGGTTCATGCCGTAGACCGGAAGGTCGAGGCCCTCGGTCGCGTGCAGGGTCTGCAGCATGAAGCCGTCGCCGCCCAGGGCGACGATCACCTCGGCCTCCTCCACCGGCACGCCGCCGTAGCGGTCCGACAGGGCGGCGGCGGCCGCCTCGGCGACCGGCGCCTGGCTGGCGACAAAGGCAAGCTTCATGGACGGGCGACCCCGGGCTGCGTGACCGGCCGACCGTCGCCCGGCCCCGATCGAAACGCAACCCTGCCCGGCGCCGCGCGCTCAGTCGTCATCCGCCGCCGGCCCGGCCATGCCGCGGCCCCTGCGGGCCTTGGTGTAGGTGCCATTGAAGGCGATGCTCACCCGCTCGGACGGCGTGTCGTTGGGATAGACCCAGTGCACCAGGTAGGACGGGAAGATCACGATCTCGCCGGCGGCGGGACGGATCTTCTTCTTCGGCCGGAACGCCGGGGCCTTCAGCAGACGCATCAGCGGCAGGTCGCTGCGCGGGTCGAGAAACTCGATCATCCCGGAATTGCCCTCCTCCACCTCGGGCTGGTCGACGTAGTAGACGCCGGACCAGTGCGCGCCGGGATGGGTGTGCGGGGCGTTGAAGCCGCCCGCCGGGTTGATGTTCATCCAGGCGAAGAGCTTGAGGTCGAGAGCGTCCGGCGCGGTCTTGGGCGCGACCTTGCGCATCACCGCGGCGATGGCGGCCTCGGCATGGCCGCGCAGGGCGACGAAGGGCGCCTCGGTGCGGTCGAACAGGTTGCCCTCGGAATGCCAGCCGCCGCGGTTGGATTTCTGCACGCCTTCCGAGGCGGCGCGAAGCTTGTGCCCCTCGTCCAGCAGCGCGGCGTTGAGCGCCTCGGCCCCCTTGACCCGCATCCGGCAGACCGGCGTGGCGAACAGCGTCTGGCTGGTGAACTCCTCGATCATCCTCGGCTCCCTCCGTGATCCGGCGACAGAGTGCCGGGTTTCCGATCGGCGCGCCATGCCCGGTTTGCGCGCCCGGAGACGCCGCCCGGGGCCCGCGATGGCGTTTTGACGCCGAAAACGGGCGTCGCGGGGCTTTTCGCGCCGGGCCGGAATGGGTATCTGTCCGCCAGTTCCGCCCCCGGCCCATCCGCGGCCGATCCCCCGGCCGATCCCCCGGCCCACCCCAAGGAGGTCCCGCCGATGAACGCGCCCACCCGTGACGACGGATTCTTCACCGAAAGCCTCGCCACGCGCGATCCCGAGATCCACGCGGCGATGACCCGGGAACTCGGCCGGCAGCGCGACGAGATCGAGCTGATCGCCTCCGAGAACATCGTCAGCCGCGCGGTGATGGAAGCCCAGGGCGGGGTGATGACCAACAAGTACGCCGAGGGCTATCCCGGCCGGCGCTACTACGGCGGCTGCCAGTTCGTCGACATCGCCGAGGACCTCGCGATCGAGCGGGCCAAGGCGCTGTTCGGCTGCGGCTTCGCCAACGTGCAGCCGAACTCCGGCAGCCAGGCCAACCAGGGGGTGTTCACCGCGCTCCTGCAACCCGGCGACACGATCCTCGGGATGAGCCTCGACGCCGGCGGCCACCTGACCCACGGCGCGCGGCCGAACCAGTCGGGCAAGTGGTTCAACGCGGTGCAATACGGCGTCCGGGCGCAGGACTGCCAGATCGACTACGACGAGATCCAGCGGCTCGCCACCGAGCATCAGCCGAAGCTGCTGATCGCCGGTGGCTCGGCCATCCCGCGGATCATCGACTTCGCGCGGATGCGCGAGATCGCCGACAGCGTCGGCGCCTACCTGCTTGTGGACATGGCGCATTTCGCCGGGCTGGTGGCCTCGGGGCACTATCCCTCGCCGTTCCCGCATGCCCACGCCGCCACCACCACGACCCACAAGACCCTGCGCGGCCCGCGCGGCGGGATGATCCTCACCGACGACGAGGCGCTGGCCAGGAAGTTCAACTCGGCGATCTTCCCGGGCATCCAGGGCGGGCCGCTGATGCACGTCATCGCGGCCAAGGCGGTGGCCTTCGGCGAGGCGCTGCGCCCCGAGTTCAAGACCTACCAGGGCCAGGTGATCCGCAACGCCCAGGCCCTTGCCGACCAGCTCATGAAGGGCGGGCTCGACATCGTCACCGGCGGCACCGACAGCCACCTGATGCTGGTCGACCTGCGGCCCAAGGGGGTCAAGGGCAACGAGACCGAGGCGGCGCTGGGCCGGGCTCACATCACCTGCAACAAGAACGGCATCCCCTTCGACCCGGAAAAGCCCACCGTGACCAGCGGCATCCGGCTCGGGTCGCCCGCCGGCACCACGCGCGGCTTTGCCGAGGCCGAGTTCCGGCAGATCGGCGACTGGATCACCCAGGTGGTGGACGGTCTGGCCGCGAACGGCGCCGAGGGCAATGCCGAGGTCGAGGCGAGGGTCCGGGCCGAGGTCAAGACCCTCTGCGACCGCTTCCCGATCTACCCCGATCTCTAGGGCCACGAATCCGCTTGTGCGACTCGCCCGCCGGGCGCCTATTCTGATCCGTTTGCAAAGCCCTTCTTTGGGGATGGATCATGGTTTGCATCTACAGCACGTCCGGCGGACGGGTCTTTCTGAATATCAACAACCACGTGGGCTTCGGCCGGCCGAACCGGCTCGACGATGTCGAACTGGTCCGCTTCGGCTATTTCGCCACCCGGGCCAGCTCCCACCCGAGCGGCGCCGAGGTCCGGCAGGCGCTGGCCGGCCCGCTGGCCGCCGTGTCGCCCGCCGGCCCGTTCGGCCCTGACCTCGATGCGATGATCCGGGCGCACCAGAAGTTCCGGGGCGGCACCCAGGACGGCTGCGTCAGCCCGATCCACGGCAGCACCGCCGATTACGGGCCGATCACCTTCATGCTGGTCGGGCTGAACAACAACATGTGCGACCTGATGCCCGGCATCTACCCGCGGATCGACCAGTCGCCGCAATCGGGCGCCGCGGTGTCGCAGGCGGTGCGCGCGATGTTCGTGCCCAAGAGCTAGACCCCGGGCCGCCCGCCGCGCCGGCGCGTGCGGCGGGCTGGCCATTCCGGCGCGGGCACAGTAAGCCCCGGACCATGCTCAACACCCTCACGTTCGGGGACCCAGGCCTGCCCCCGCTGCTCATCGCCCACGGGCTTTTCGGATCGGCGCGCAATTGGGGCGTCATCGCCAGGCGGCTTGCCGACCGTTTCCATGTCACCGTGCCCGACATGCGCAACCACGGCGACAGCCCCTGGCACGACCGGCACGGCTACGAGGAGATGGCCGCGGACCTCGATCCGCTGGCCGGGGGCGACGTGATCGGGCATTCGATGGGCGGCAAGGCGGCGATGATGCTGGCGCTGACCCGGCCCGACCGGGTGCGCCGGCTGATCGTGGCGGACATCGCGCCGGTGCCCTACGGCCATACCCAGGTGCACAACATCCACGCGATGCGGGCGGTGGACCTGTCGAACGTGACCCGCCGGTCCGAGGCGGCGGCCGCGCTCGACGTGGACCCCGGGGTGCGGGATTTCCTGCTTCAGAGCCTCGATGCCGGGGCCGGGCGCTGGAAGCTGAACCTGGACGCGCTGGAGGCGGAAATGCCCCGCATCCTGGGCTTTCCAGATACCGATGCGCGTTTCGACGGGCCCGCCCTGTTCCTGTCCGGGGCCGAAAGCGACTACGTCCGCCGCGAGCACCGGGACCGGATCAAGGCGCTGTTCCCCGCCGCCCGTTTCGCCCGGATTCCCGGCGCCGGGCACTGGCTCCATGCCGAGAAGCCGCGCGAGTTCGAGGCGGCCGTGCTGTCCTTTCTCGGCGACCCGTCCGGCTGATGCGAGCGCAGACGGCGCGCCGTCATCGCGCCGCGGCGCAGCTCCGGCACAGCGGCGCGGTCGGCACCGCCTCGAGCCGTTCGGTCGCGATGTCGTCGCCGCAGCGCACGCAGATGCCGTAGCTGCCGTCCTCGATCCGGCCCAGCGCCGCGTCGATCGCGCGCAGCTCCGCAAGGTCGTGGTGGCCCTTGGCCTCCAGCACCTCGTCCCCCTGCCGCTCGGCGGCCCGGTCTTCCCAGTCGGTAGGCTGCGGCGCATCGAGCGCGTCCTCGATCTCGCGCAGTTCTCCGGTCAGTTCGGCCCGCCGGGCGAGCAGGGCCGCCTTGCGGGTTTCGTGGGAATGATCGTCGTGGGGCATGCGGTCCTCCTTGGCGCCCGACACTGCCCTCCGAGCGTGGAGGCCGCGTTGACCTGTGTCAATCGCCTGAAAGTCGTGCGCAAATGCCACAGATGTAGCAGACCGCCGCAAATAGGGCCCGAGATGTTGAGTTCCGGTTGATCGGGACGGCGGGCCGGGCTACCTGTCGCGCACAGGTGCGAAGAGACGCGGTCGCATATATCCTGACGTCGACGGGGCTCGGGGGCCATGGCTTCCGGCCCCGTTTCCGTTCCGGGGACCGGAACAGGAAGAAGGCGCCAGGTGCTCAGACGCGGTCTTCGCATCGGGCCGAAGCCCCCCTGACGCCTTCCCTGAACCGCCCGGGTCCGGAGACCCCCGCGATCCTGCTCCCGCGTCTGATGACCCGGGAACCTGCCACGCCGTCCCTCGAAAGGGCCGCCGCGGCCCGCTCCAAGCCCTTGATCCGCCGCCATTTTCCGGCCCGGTCCGAGGACCGTTTCGGCTGGCCAGCTTCCCTCGGGTTCGCCGGGGCGATAAGGACCGAAGTCCCCTCTCCACCCGCCTCCCCGTCGGAGGCCTGTCGCGTCCCGCTCGGGTTCCGGAGAACCGTTGCGTTGATCCGACTGTCGCCAACCGGCGGCCGCGCGGCAAGGAAAATCCGCCGCCGGGGCGAAATTTCTTGCGGATAAGTATCTGGAATTCTTGGGGATTTACCTGTGGACAGATCGGAATCCGGCAACCTTTCCAGACCGTTGACCGGTGGATAACGGCGCCGGGACCCGGTCCGGCGGCTTGACCCCGATCAACGGCCCCGGCGCGGCTTCGTGCTAGGATGAGGCCCGCGGGCCAGCCGCGCCCGGGCGGCGGCGGAGGACAAAACATGATCAATCTCAATGACATGGAGGACATGTGCGCGCTGAGTCGGGAGGAGATCTTGGCGCTGGCGGATCACGAGCACGTCGCCGAGGCGGTGGCGGTGGCGGAGGCCGAGCGGCTGATGCAGGCCCACGGCGGCCCGCAGCAGGTGCAGCAGATGTTGTGCGAGGACATCCGCGACGCGCTTCATGCGGACGATCCGGCCGTCGCGAAGCGGCTGTTCGCGATCCTGCGGCACTTCATGGCGGCGCACCCGGAGGCGGCGCACGGGGCGCGGCCCTGAGGCCGTCCGAGCGGGGGACGGACGGCCCGTCATCGGGGCCGTCCGCAGAGGTCAGGTCAGTTGGGGCGGCCGGCGGACCCCGAACGGCCGAGGTTGCCCTGCGCACCCTTGCCGTTGCCGCCACTGATCGCGGCGCCGAGCGTCTGGGCGGGGCCGACGGTCTCGGCGCCGGCATTGGCGCCAGGATCGCCATCGGTGATGATGTTGCCGTTCTCGTCGAACGTCAGCGCGTTGTTCTGGTCGTGCCCCTTGGCAGCGGCCATCCCGGCCGTCAGCGCGAGGGCGAGGGCGGTGGTGAGAAGCGTCTTCATGCAGTCCTCCTGTACGTGCGTGTTCCTTAGACACGGACGGGGGTCGGAAAGAGTTTCAAAGTTTTTTCGGGGGTTCGGACCGGTCCGCGCAGCGTGGAACCGTCCTGTGGATGGTTCGAGGTCCGAACGGGCGGAGCGCCC
>JBFKOW010000098.1:0-13207 GCA_041628615.1 Paracoccaceae bacterium
GATCGACCAGGAGGGCGGGCGGGTGCAGCGCCTGCGCCCGCCGCACTGGCGCGCCTACCTGCCGGCGCTGGACCAGATGGCGGCGGCAACCGACCCGCTCCGCGCCCAGTGGCTGCGCAACCGGCTGATCGCCGCCGAACTGCACGCTGTCGGGATCGACGTGAACTGCGCCCCGCTCGCTGACTTGGTGGAGGAGACCACCCACCCGATCCTGCGCAACCGGCTTTACGGTGGCGAGGTCGGCACCGTGACGGACGCGGCGCGGGCCTGCGCCGAGGGGCTTCTGGCCGGCGGCGTGCTGCCGGTGCTCAAGCACCTGCCGGGCTATGGCCGGGCGGCGGTGGACAGCCACCTGTCGCTGCCGCGGGTCTCGGCCCCGCTCGACGCGCTCGATGCCCGGGACTTCGCTCCGTTCCGGGCGCTGGCGGACCTGCGGATGAGCATGACCGCCCATATCGTGCTCGACGCGGTGGACCCGGACCGGCCGGCCACGGTCTCGGCCCGGGCGATCGCGACGATCCGCGACAGGATCGGTTTCGGCGGGCTTCTGATGACCGACGATATCTCGATGCAGGCGCTGTCGGGCAGCGTGGCGGAGCGGTCCGCCGCGGCCTGGGCGGCGGGCTGCGATATCGTGCTGCACTGCAACGGGCAGATCGCCGAGATGGAGGCCATCGCGGCCGCCGCGCCGGCGCTGGCCGGGGCCCGGGCCGCCCGCGCCGCGGCGGCGCTGGCCCAGCGTCAGCCCCCCGCGCCGATTGACATTCCCGCCGCCCTTGCGGAGTTTGAGGCCCTGTTGCAGAGCCCCCGGGAGCCCGGCCCGCATGACCCGCCCGCATCCGCCGACACGGCCCGTTCCGGCCCCGCATGACTGAGCCCGGGCAGACCCCGGACGTGGTCAGCGTCTCCGACCGGCTGGCGGCGGAGGCGCTCATCGTCGATGTCGACGGCTTCGAGGGGCCGCTCGACGTGCTGCTGATGCTGTCGCGGACGCAGAAGGTGGACCTGCGGCACATCTCGATCCTCGCGCTGGCCGAGCAATACCTCGCCTTCGTCGAGAAGGCGCGCGAGTTGCGGATCGAACTGGCCGCGGACTACCTCGTGATGGCGGCCTGGCTCGCGTTCCTGAAGTCCCGCCTGCTGCTGCCGCCGGACCCCTCCGACGAGGGGCCCTCGGCCGACGAACTGGCGGCGCATCTCGCCTACCAGCTCGAACGGCTCGAGGCGATGCGCGACGTGGCGGCCAAGCTGATGGCGCGGGACCAGCGCGGCCGCGACTTCTTCGTCCGCGGCATCGGCGAGGATGTCGCGGCGGTGCGCCGGGTGACCTACACGGCGACCCTGCTCGACCTCATGCAGGCCTATGCCCGGCTTCGGACCCGCGACGAGTTCCGGCCGTACACGCTCGACCGCGACAAGCTCTTGACGATGGAGCAGGCGCTGCACCGGCTGCGGCGGATGATCGGCTTCGCCGGAGACTGGACCGACATCATGTCCTACCTGCCGGACGGCTGGGGCGGCGATCCGGCGATGCGCCGCTCGGCCACCGCGTCCACCTTCGCGGCCTCGCTCGAACTGGTGAAGGAGGGCCGGATCGACATTCGCCAGTCCGACACCTTCGCCCCGATCCACATTCGGCGGCGCCGCGATGACTGACCGCCCCGAGGACGACCCCGAGACCGGAACCGGGGCCGGCGCCGAAACCGAGCAGAGCCTGTTCGAGGCCCCGCCGATGGCCGAGCAGGAGCGGATGGTGGAGGCGATCCTGTTCGCCAGCGCCGAGCCGGTCAGCCTGCGCGAAATGACCGGCCGGATGCCGCACGGCTCCGAACCGGCCACCGCGCTCGCCCACCTGCGCAAGCGCTACGAGGGCCGCGGCGTGCAGGTGGTCCGGGTCGGCGAGGCCTGGGCGATCCGCACCGCCCCCGACCTCGGCTTCCTGATGACCCGCGAGGTGGTGGAGACCCGCAAGCTGTCGCGCGCCGCGATCGAGACGCTGGCGATCATCGCCTACCACCAGCCGGTGACCCGCGCCGAGATCGAGGAGATCCGCGGCGTCAGCGTCAGCCGCGGCACGCTCGACCAGTTGCTCGAACTGGACTGGATCCGCTTCGGCCGCCGCAAGATGACGCCGGGCCGCCCGGTCACCTTCATCGTGACGCCGAACTTCCTCGACCATTTCGGGCTCGAAAGCGCCCGCGACCTGCCGGGCCTGAAGGACCTGCGCGCCGCCGGGCTGCTCGACAACCGCCCGCCGCCGGGAGAGCCGGAGGAGGGCGAGGACGACGACGGCGAGGCCTCGCAGGACGACATGTTCGGCGAGGACCGGCCGGTGCCCGAGGCGCCGCCCGATTGACGCCACAATTCGGCCCTAGACCGCGACCAGAGGCCGAATGGCCCGATCCGAGGCGAGCGAAAGGGGAGAGATCCCATGAACATCAACGGACTGGTGAACATGATCACGCGGCGGCTGCTCAACCAGGGCGTCCGGTCGGGCATCGATCACCTTGCGCGCGGCGGCAAGGATTTCGCCGACATGGACCGCGACGAGCGGCAGCAGGCCCGGCAACGCAACGAGTCCATGCAGCAGACCCGGCGGGTCATGCAGATGGCGCGCCGCTTCATGCGCTAGCCGGCGGCGACCGGCAGCGGCGGCAGGGCGGCCTGCGCCTTCCTGGTCAGGCCGGATCGCACGGTCTGGTAGGACCGGCCGATCCGGTGTTCGAGTTCCTCCGCCTCGGTGTCGAGCGGGATCAGCACCCACGACCGGTGAATATACGGGGCCTTGGGCCAGCCGAACAGGTCCTGCAGGTGCAGCGCCTCGTCGATGCTCGCGCATTTCACCGCCACGCCGGGGGTCGCCGCGCCGATGCAGGCGAACATCCTGCCGCCGACCTTCCACGCGTCGTGGCCGCCGCCCCAGGGGTCCGAGACCTCGGCCCCCGGCAGCGCGGCGCAGATGGAGTTGACACGCTCCCGGCCCATGCCGCCAGTCTCGCAGACGGGAGGGGACCTGTCATGCCGCGATACGTCGTTCTTCTGCGCGGGATAAACGTCGGCGGCCGCAACCGGCTGCCGATGGCCGACCTGCGCCGGGTCGCCGCCGGGCTGGGCTGGGCCGGGGTCCGGACCCACGTCGCCAGCGGCAACCTGGTCTGCGACGCGCCCGAAGCGGCGCCCGGCGACCTCGCCGACGCGCTCGCCGCCGCGTTGCGCGCGGACCCCGGTCTCGATGTCGGGGTGATGGCGTTCGGAGCCGACGCATTCCGCGCCATCCTGCGGGACTGCCCCTGGCCCGACGCGCCGGGGACGGCGGTGCACGGCTGGCTCTGCGCGGCGCCCCCGGACCCGGACCGGGCCGCGATCGAGGCCCTGCGGGCCCCCTCGGAATCCATCGAGTTCAGGGGGTTGTGCACCTTTCTTCACGCCCCGGACGGGATCGGGCGGTCGCGGCTGGCCGAGCGGCTGGAGCGGCTGCTCGGCACCGCCGCCACGGCGCGCAACCTCAACACCCTGCGCCGGCTCGCGGAAATGCTGGACGGCTGAGACCCGCCCTGCTATGGCACCGGCATGAAGAGCATCTGCACCATCTGCTGCATTATTCCCTGCTGACACGTCACGCGGGCCGCTCTTCCTCAGCTTCCATTGACAGGACCGGACCCGCGGGGCGCAAGCCTTGAGGTTCGCCATGATCCGGCTGCGCAACTCGATGACCCGACAGGTGGAGGACTTCGTTCCCCACGATCCCGGCAACGTGCGGATGTATGTCTGCGGACCGACGGTCTATGACCGCGCCCATATCGGCAACGCCCGTCCGGCGATCGTGTTCGACGTGCTGTTCCGGCTCTTGCGCCACGTCTACGGCGCCGACGCGGTGACCTATGTGCGCAACATCACGGACGTGGACGACAAGATCAACGCCCGCGCCGCCGAGACCGGCCGCCCGATCCGCGACATCAGCGACGAGACGATGGGCTGGTATCTCGAGGACATGGCCGCGCTCGGCAACCTGACGCCGACCCACCAGCCCCGCGCCACCGACTGGATCGGCGCGATGAAGGACATGATCGCCAGCCTGATCGAGAAGGGGCACGCCTACGAGGCCGAGGGCCACGTGCTGTTCTCGGTCGCCTCCTGCGCCGAGTATGGCCGCCTCTCGGGCCGGTCGGTCGAGGACATGATCGCCGGCGCCCGGGTCGAGGTCGCGCCCTACAAGCGCGACCCGATGGACTTCGTGCTGTGGAAGCCGTCCGCCGACGACATCCCCGGCTGGGACAGCCCCTGGGGCCGCGGCCGCCCCGGCTGGCACATCGAGTGCTCGGCGATGGCGCACGAGCTTCTGGGCGAGAGCTTCGACATCCACGGCGGCGGCAGCGACCTGAAGTTCCCGCACCACGAGAACGAGATCGCCCAATCCGCCTGCGCCCATCCCGGCGCGGGCTTCGCGAAGGTCTGGATGCACAACGAGATGCTGCAGGTCGAGGGGAAGAAGATGTCGAAGTCGCTCGGCAACTTCTTCACCGTGCGGGACCTGCTCGCCGGCCACGACGGCCAGCCCCCGGTTCCGGGGGAGGTGATCCGGCTGGTGTTCCTGGGAACGCATTACCGGGAGCCGATGGATTGGACCGATCGAAAGCGGAGCGAGGCCGAGTCGACCCTGAAGACGTGGCGCCGGGCGACGGAAGCCGTGGAACCAGGTGAGGTTCCGCCCGAGTTTCTGGAGGTGCTTGCAGACGACTTGAACACGCCGGGGGCCATTGCCCAATTGCATGCCCTGCATTCGGCCGGCGCCCTTGCCGAATTGCGTGCCGCCGCCGAGGTGCTAGGCTTGCTGGGCGATACTCTGGCGCAGTGGCATTGGCGCCGGCACGAAGAGGTGCGAGACCCGGTCTTCGTCTTCGGCGACGGAAGGACAGTCGGTCAGACCACTTCCGCGTTTCGCTTAGGAGAGCACTGGCAGGACCTGCGGCGAAAGAAGGATTTCGTTAGCGCCGATGCTTTGCGGGCGGAGGCCGCCAGCCACGGAATCGAACTCAGGACTGAGGGAGCCGCGGTGGTGGTTGACCTCGACCGGATCGATGATCCGGAAAACCTCGAAGGACTGTTGAGATGACACCATCCGGCACAACACAAGGTCGCCCTCGGCCCGAGGGTGGGGGCGATTTCGCCCCCGCCCTGGGGGGCGGGTCGGGGGCGATCCGGGACGCAGGCGTCCCGGCAGCCGAGCTGGCTGATGTTGCGATCGGGGTCGGGGGCTGTCCCCTCACTCCTCCTGGAGTTAAGACTCCGTTACCGCCAACCAGAAAACATAGCCGTTTCGGTGGTTTGGCGCATTGCTCACCGGTGAGCAGGCCAGGCCGGACAGCCCCATGACCCGCGACCGCCTCTCCCTCTTCGACACCACCCTGCGCGACGGGCAGCAGACCCAGGGGGTGCAGTTCTCCACCGCCGAGAAGCAGGCCATCGCGGCGATGCTCGACGGGCTGGGCGTCGACTACATCGAGGGCGGCTGGCCGGGCGCCAACCCCACCGACAGCGCCTTCTTCGACGCCGCCCCGAAGACCCGCGCCACGATGACCGCCTTCGGCATGACCAAGCGGTCCGGCCGGTCGGCCGAGAACGACGACGTGCTGGCGGCGGTGCTGAACGCCGGAACGCCCGCGGTCTGCCTCGTCGGCAAGGCGCACGACTTCCACGTCCGCACCGCGCTCGACGTGCCGCTGGACGAGAACCTCGCCAACATCCGCGCCTCCTTCGCCCATGTCACCGGCGAGGGGCGCGAGGCGCTGTTCGACGCCGAGCACTTCTTCGACGGCTGGAAATCCGATCCGGGCTACGCGCTGTCCTGCCTGCAGGCGGCGCTCGACGGCGGCTGCCGCTGGGTGGTGCTCTGCGACACCAACGGCGGAACGCTGCCCTCCGAGATCGGCGCCATCACCGCCGAGGTGATCGCCAAGGGCATCCCGGGCGACAGGCTCGGCATCCACACCCACAACGACACCGAAACCGCGGTGGCCGGCAGCCTCGCCGCGGTCGAGGCCGGGGCGCGGCAGATCCAGGGCACGCTGAACGGGCTGGGCGAGCGCTGCGGCAACGCCAACCTGACGGCGCTGATCCCGACGCTGCTGCTCAAGGAACCCTATGCCAGCCGCTTCGAGACCGGGGTGAGCGCCGAGGCGCTGCGCGACCTGCGGCGGGTGTCGCGCAAGCTCGACGACATCCTGAACCGGGTGCCGCAGAAACAGGCGGCCTATGTCGGGTCCTCGGCCTTCGCCCACAAGGCCGGGCTGCACGCCAGCGCGATCCTGAAGGACCCCGCGACCTACGAACACGTGGACCCGGCGGCGGTGGGCAATGCCCGGGTCATCCCGATGTCGAACCAGGCCGGGCAGTCGAACCTGCGCGAACGGCTGCGCGAGGCGGGGCTCGAGGTCGACCGGGGCGACCCGGCGCTGGGTCGGCTGCTCGAGATCGTCAAGGAAAAGGAATCGCAGGGCTACGCCTTCGACGGCGCGCAGGCGAGCTTCGAACTGATCGCGCGGGACGAGCTGGGCCTGCTGCCGCACTACTTCGACGTCGAGCGCTACCGGGTCATCACCGAGCGGCGGCGCAACGCCCAGGGCGCCATCGTCATCGTCTCCGAGGCGGTAGTGACGGTGCATGTGGACGGCGAGACCCGGACCAGCTTCTTCCAGAACGAGAACCCGACCGAGCAGGAGGATGCCGGCCCGGTGAACGCGCTCTCGGCGGCGCTGGCGATGGACCTCGGCCGCTACCAGGACAAGATCGCCGACTGGCGGCTGGTCGACTTCAAGGTGCGGATCACCAATGGCGGCACCGCCGCCGTCACCCGCGTCATCATCGACAGCGCCGACGGGCAGGGCCGGACCTGGTCCACCGTGGGGGTCAGCGCCAACATCGTCGACGCGTCCTTCGCCGCGCTGGTCGATGCGATCCGCTGGAAGCTGGTGCAGGAGGCCGCCTGAGCATGGACGCGGAGGAGGCCCTGATCGCGCTCCACGAGGGCCTGCCCCGCGCCGGGCCGGGGCTGGCCGAGGACGTGGCCTGGGCCGCCCATGTCAGCCGGCTGCGCCCCGACGGCCGGGTCTGCGACGCCGGCTGCGGCACCGGCGGCGATCTGGCCGCGCTGCGCCGCGCCGTGCCGCAGGGCCGGGTCGACGGGATCGAACGCTCGGCCGTGCTCGCCGCCACCGCCCGGGACCGGGCCGCGGACGACCCGGCGATCACCGTGATCGAGGGCGACATGGCTCGGATCGGTGGCCCCTACGACCTGATCTGGTCCGCCGGGGCGGTCTATTTCCTCGGCATCGAGGGGGCGCTGGGTCTCTGGCGGCGCGCGCTCGCGCCGGAGGGCGCGGTGGTGTTCAGCCACCCGACTCTGTGGGATGTGCACGCCGCGCAGGCCGCTCGGGACTTCTGGGGCGGCTACGACGTGGAGACCGAGGCCGACCACCGCGCCCGCATCGCCGCCGCGGGCTACGGCGTGATCGATACGAAGCGGGTGACCGAAACCGGCTGGCTGGGCTACTACGGTCCGCTGCTCGCGCGCTGCGACGCGCTGGAGGAAGGGGCCGGTCCCGACCTTGCCGCCGCCATCGCCGACACCCGGGCCGAAGCCGCCGCCTGGCGCGAGGTCAGCGGCGAGACCGGTTACCTCCTGCTCGCGGTGCGTCCGATATGACCGCGGCGCCCGGCTGGGCCGCCTGCGCCGCGCTGGTCGAACGGGGCGATCCCGAACGGTTTCTGGCGGCGATGGCCGCGCCCCCGGCGGCGCGGGCGGTGCTGTTTCCGCTCTATGCCTTCAACGTCGAGGTGTCGCGCGCCCCGTGGCTCACCGAAGAACCGATGATCGCCGAGATGCGCCTGCAATGGTGGCGCGACGCGCTTGAAGAGATCGCCGGAGGCGGGCCGGTGCGGGCGCACGAGGTCACCACCGAGCTGGCCCGGGTGCTGGACCCCGAGGCGGCGCGGGGGCTCGACCGGCTCGTCGCGGCGCGGCGCTGGGACGCCTATCGCGATCCGTTCGAGGATCTAGCGCAATTCGACGACTACATCGATGCCACCGCCGCCGAGCTGATGTGGCAGGCGGTGCGCCTGCTGGGCGGGCGGGCGCTGGCCGAGCGCGAGGCGCGGGCCGCCGGGGCATCCGGCGACGGCGCGGCCTCGGCGCGAGCCGCGGTGCGGAAACTGGGCCGCGCCGCGGGCCTGGCGCGGTTCCTCGCCGCGGTCCCGACGCTCGAAGCGCGGGGCAGGGTGCCGCTGGTCGATGGCCGCCCGGAGGCGGTGGGCGCGCTGGCCGAGGCGGCGCTGGACGGTCTCGGCCGCTGGGCGGCTCTGGCACGCGCGGTGCCGCCGCGGTCCCGGCCCGGGATGCTGGAGGGCTGGCTGGCGCGGCCGATCCTTTCCCAGGCGGCGCGCGCGCCGCGCCGGGTGGCGGACGGCAGCCTCGGGATCAGCCCGTTCCGAAGCAAGCTCCGGCTGATGCGGTGGGCGCTGCCGGGATCCGGCTGACCGCCCGACCGGACCGGCTCAGGCGGCGCGGTCTGCGGGCCGCAGCACGAGCCAGATCAGCGCCCCGCCGGCCAGCGCCAGAAGCGGCGCCATGGCGAGGTTGACCGCCGTCCAGCCCTCCTGCGCCGACCCGCCCCCGCAGTTCATCAGCCCGCCGGAAGTGAGCGAGGCCAACGTCACGCAGCCGAACACGATCATGTCGTTGAGCCCCTGCACGAGGCCGCGCTCCTCGGGCCGGTGGGCCGCCGCGAGCATCGTGGTGGCGCCGATGAACCCGAAGTTCCAGCCGAGCCCGAGCAGCACCAGCGCGACGAAGAAGTTGCCCAGCTCGACCCCCTGCAGGTTGACCGCCCCCGCCGCGGCGAGGATCAGCAGGCCGAGGCCGGTGATCCGCCGCGCGCCGAAGCGGACGATCAGGTGGCCGGTGAAGAACGACGGCGCGAACATCGCCAGCACGTGGGCGGTGACCACGTTCGAGGCGTCCGGCACCCCGAAGCCGCAGCCGACGACCGCCAGCGGCGTCGCCGTCATCACCAGGTTCATCAGCGCGTAGGAGACCATGCCGCAGATCACCGCGACGAGGACCGCCGGTTCGGACAGCAGCGCCCGGCGGCTGCGCCCGGCGCGGGGACTGCCCGGCGCGGGCCGCGGCGGCGCCGGGATGTCGAGCAGGAAGAACAGCCCCATCCCGACCACGTTGATCAGCATCGCCGCGACGTAGACCGGGAAGAACCGCATCACCGTGGCGTCGGGACTGCCGCCGACCAGCCAGCTCACCAGTTGCGGCCCGAAGATCGCGCTCAGCAGCCCGCCGGCCATGACGTAGGAGATCGCCTTGGGCCGGAAGGTCTCGGAGGCGGTGTCGGTGGCGGCGAAGCGGTAGAAGCCCTGCGCCGACATGTAGATCCCGGTGAGGTAGGACCCGGCGAGGAACAGGCCGAAGTGCTGGATCGTCAGGGCCCAGGCGCAGAGCCCCGCGCCCAGCAGGCCGCCCGTCGCCCCGAGCAGGAACCCGGCCCGCCGACCGTGCCGCTGCATGAACGGCGACAGCCACGGCGCGGTGGTCATCGACCCGAAGACGATGAGGCTGATCGGCAGGGTCGCGAGGCAGGGATGGGTCGCCAGTTGCTGTCCGGCCAGCCCGCCGACGACGATGATCGCCGCCACCTGGCTCCCGAGCAGCGCCTGCGCCGCGACCAGCACCGCGACGTTGCGCCAGGCCCGCCGGTCGGGCGGCTGCAAGGCATCGGTTTCGGGCAGCGCGGTCATGTCGCCCGGTTATTCCGGCGCGCTGCCGCCGTCCAGCCGGATCGCATCGATCACGTGCGCGAAGGACCCGCTGACCCGTCCCTCGACCAGCCCCATGTCGGGCAGGGCGTTGCCCTCGGCGTCCGTTGCCTCCCACAGCGGCGCGCCGTCCTCTGACAGTGTCGTGGCATAGTGGAACTCGTGCCCGCGGAAGCGGACGTCGTGCGACGTGCCCCCGATCGCCCGCAGGCCGCGATAGCCCAGGTGCCGCCGCCGCTCCGCGAAGCTGGTGGCGAGGCCGAGCAGCCCGGCCATCCGGTGCGATGTGCCATCGGCGTCGGTCAGGGTCTCGCCCAGCACCATGTATCCGCCACATTCTCCATAAATGTCAGTGTGTTGTGCTGTGATCGTCAGGCTTTGCATGAAGGTTTGCGCGCCTGCGATCCTTGCGGCGTGCAGTTCGGGATAGCCGCCGGGCAGGTAGACGAGGTCGACGCCCTCGGGCACCGGCTCGTCGGCCAGCGGCGAGAACCAGCGCACCTCGATGCCGGCGCGGTCCCAGTCGCGCAACAGGTGCGGATAGATGAACGAGAAGGCCGCGTCGCGGGCGACGGCGTGGCGGCGCCCGGCACCGGAGGCGGCGCCGCCGGGTTCACCGCAGGGCGCCGCGAGCGCCTGCAGCGCGTCGAGATCGACATGGGCGGCCACGGCGTCGGCCGCCCTGTCCAGGAATCCCGGCAGGTCCCCGTGCTCGGCCGCCTGAACCAGGCCGAGGTGCCGCTCGGGCAGCACGAGACCGGCCTCGCGCGGCACCGCCCCCAGAACCGGAACGTCAATGATCGAAAGGGCTTGTGCGAGCATCCTTACGTGCCGCTCGCTGCCGGTCCGGTTCAGGATCACGCCGCCGATCCGCACCCGCGGGTCATGGTCGCGAAAGCCCCGGACCAGCGCCGCGACCGAGTGCGACTGCTTCGCCGCGTCCACCACGAGGACCACCGGCAGGCCAAGGATGCGGGCGAGATCGGCGGTCGCGCCGCGCCCGTCCGGCGGCGCGCCGTCGAACAGCCCCATCGCCCCCTCGATCAGCACCAGGCCCGGCCCGGCGACAAGATCGCGGATCCGGGCCGCGGACATCGCCCAGGCGTCGAGGTTCATCGACGGCTGGCCGCAGGCGGCGGCGTGGAAGGCCGGGTCGATGTAGTCGGGGCCAGATTTCGCGCCCCGCACCGCCACCCCGGCCCGGGCCAGCGCCCGCAGCAGTCCGAGGGTGACGGTGGTCTTGCCCGCCCCGGAGGACGGCGCGGCGAGGATCAGGCCGCGGCCCCGCGCCATCTCAGGCGCTTTCGGCCGGCCGCCCCCGGTCCAGCGGGTCGGTGTCGCGCGGCGGCTGCCCGGCCATCATCGCCTGCCAGTCCAGCGCCTGCCGCAGCAGTACCGCGCGGCCCACGCAGATCACCGCCGGCGGTTCGAGCGCGGCGGCGGCGATGTCCGCCTCGGCCCGGCCCAGGGTGGTTTCGAGCACCGCCTGCGCCCCGGTCGTCGCCTCGCAGACCACCGCCACGGGTTCCGAGGCGGCGCGGCCAGCCGCCATCAGCGCCCCGGCGATCCGGCCGATATGCTTCATCCCCATGTAGATCACGATGACCTGGCTGCCGCGGGCGATTCCCGCCCAGTCGAGCGAGGACGGCGCCTGTCCGGTCTGGTCGTGGCCGGTGACGAAGGTGACGGACTGGTTCACGTCGCGGTGGGTGACGGGGATGCCGGCATAGGCCAGGCCGCCGATCCCGGCGCTGATCCCCGGCACGATTCGGATCGGGATGCCGTGCTGGACGAGGGTCTGCGCCTCCTCGCCGCCGCGCCCGAACACGAAGGGGTCGCCGCCCTTGAGCCGCACCACCCGCCGCCCGGCCCGCGCCAGTTCGATCAGCCGCAGCGAGATGTCGCGCTGCGCCGGCGACGCCTTGCCGCCGCGCTTGCCGGCATAGATGTGCTCGGCCCCCGGCGCCCAGTCGAGGATCGCCGTCCCGACCAGCGCGTCGTAGACCACCACGTCGGCCTGCCGCAGCGCGTTGAGCCCGTGCAGCGTCAGCAGCCCCGGGTCGCCGGGCCCGGCGCCGCAGAGCCACACCCAGCCGGGCAGAAGCTCGGGCCAGTCGGAACCGGGAAGGGGCGGCAGCGGTGTCATGTTCCGAGTTATGGCAAGGCCGGCGGCCGGGCGAAAGCCGGGAAGCGACCGGCGGCGGACGTGTCGCGGCGCGGGCGGCGCCGGGCGGGCTTGTGGCCCCGAGGTCCGCGGGGCTACCGTCCGGCCGATGACCGAGAGCCCGAAGCAGCTTCGCCGGGGCTGGACCACCGGCGCCTGCGCCACCGCGGCGACGCGCGCGGCGCTGACCCGGCTGTGGCTGGGCCGCTGGCCCGATCCGGTCGCCATCACCCTGCCGCGGGGCGAGACGCCGTCCTTCGCGCTGTCTCACCGGGCCGAGGGGCCGGGCTGGGCCGAGGCGGGGATCGTCAAGGACGCGGGCGACGACCCCGACGTGACCCACGGCGCCGAGATCCGGGTCCGCGTCGCCGCCTCGGCCGGCGGCGTGGTGTTCCGGGCGGGCGAGGGGGTCGGGCGCGTCACCCTGCCGGGCCTGCCCGTTGCGGTGGGCGAACCGGCGATCAACCCGGTGCCGCGGTCGATGATGGACGAGGTGGTCGCGGCCCTCGCCGCCGAGACCGGCCGGGCCCCGGACGTGGAGATCACCGTCTCGGTGCCCGGCGGCGCGGCGCTGGCCGAGCGGACCTGGAACCCGCGGCTGGGGATCGCGGGCGGGCTGTCGATCCTCGGCACCACCGGGATCGTGCGGCCGTTCTCCTGCGCGGCCTGGATCGCCTCGATCCACCGCGGCATCGATGTCGCCCGCGCCGCCGGCCACCGCCACGTCGCCGGCTGCACCGGCGCCACCAGCGAGCGGGTCGTGCAGGCGCTGCACGGGCTGCCGGACACGGCGATGCTCGACATGGGCGATTTCGTCGGCGGGATGCTGAAATACCTGCGGCGGCACCCGGTGCCCCGGCTCACCATCGGCGGCGGCATCGGCAAGATGGCCAAGCTGGCGCAGGGCGCGGTGGACCTGCATTCGGCCCGCAGCCGGGCGGAATTCGACCGGCTGGCCGACTGGGCCGGGATCGACCGGGTGCGAGGCGCCAACACCGTGCTCGAAGCCTACCAGATCGCCGGTCCGAAGCTGGCCGAACGGATCGCGCGGGGCGCGCGGGCCGAGGCGTTGCGGATGCTGGGCGAGACGGCCGCCGCCGGGCCGATCGCCGTCGACACGGTGGTGATCGACCGCGCCGGCACCATCCTCGCCCGGGCGGACGGCGCGTGATCCTGCTTCTTGCGGGGACCGGCGAGGCGCGGGTCATCGCCGCCGGGCTGGCC
>JBFKOW010000099.1:0-13018 GCA_041628615.1 Paracoccaceae bacterium
CATGGGCCACCCGCTCGGCGCGACCGGCGCAATCATCGTCGGCACCCTGCTCGACGAACTGGAGCGGGCCGACAAGGAGGTGGGTCTCGCCACGCTCTGCGTCGCCTCGGGAATGGGGGCCGCCACCATCATCGAACGCGTGTAGGTCGATGGACACCGGCACGATGCAGGCGTGGCTCGACCGGATGGATGCGGCGGTGCTCGGGGGCGACTTCGAGACCTATGCCGCGGGGGTCTCGCTGCCCTTCACCCTGATCACCGAAACGGCCAACCTCACGGTGGCCGACGAAGCGGACCTGCGCAGGGGCTTCGACGCCTGGCGGGACATGCTGAGGATGCAGCACGTCACCGACTCGGTGCGGCTGTGCTCCGGGGTGACCCATCTCGCGCCGGATCTCGTTGTGGGGACCTACATCTCGCACCTTCTGTCCAACGCCAAGCCGGTGGTGCCGTCGAAACTCGGCGCGATCATCCTGCGGCTCGAGGACGGCGCCTGGCGCGCGACCGCCATCGCCAGCCCGGTCGCCAATCGGAAATGGCCGATCGACCTGCCGCGGCCCGGCCTGACCGAGGGCCCATGACCCGGCGGCCCCCATCACACTGTCCGCGGCCCGGCCGCGGCACCCTTTCCACGCCGGCGCCGACCGGCGGCCGAACCAACGAGGACAAGAACCGATGACCGATTTCACCATGCAGAAGGGCGCCGACGGCGCCGCGATCATCACCTGGGACACCCGGGGCAAGTCGATGAACGTGATGACGCTCGAAGGCTGGGCCGACCTCGAGGCGCTGATCGACGACGCGCTGGCCGACGACGCCGTGAAGGGCATCGTCCTGACCTCCGGCAAGCCCGGCAGCTTCGCCGGCGGCATGGACCTCAAGGTCATCGCGAAGATGAAGGAGATGGCCGGCGACGACCCGGCCAAGAGCCTGTTCGACGGGATCATGAACGCCCACCGGATCATGCGGAAGATCGAGCGCGCCGGGATGGACCCCAAGACCCTGAAGGGCGGCAAGCCGATCGCCGCCGCCCTGCCCGGCACCGCGCTGGGCATCGGGCTCGAGATCCCGCTGGCCTGCCACCGGATCTTCGCCGCCGACAACCCGAAGGCCAAGATCGGCCTGCCCGAGATCCTCGTCGGGATCTTCCCGGGCGCCGGCGGCACCACCCGGCTGGTGCGCAAGATGGGCGCGATGGCGGCCTCGCCGCTGCTGCTCGAGGGCAAGCTCAATGACCCGAAGAAGGCGATGGCCGCGGGCATCATCGACGAGGTGGTCCCCGCCGACGAGCTGCTCGACGCCGCGAGGGCCTGGGTCCTGTCGGAGCCGAAGATCGTGAAGCCCTGGGACGAGAAGGGCTACAAGATGCCCGGCGGCGCGCCCTATCACCCGGCCGGCTTCATGACCTATGTCGGCGCCTCGGCGATGGTCCACGGCAAGACCCAGGGCGTCTACCCGGCGGCCAAGGCGCTGCTGGCGGCGGCCTACGAGGGGGCGCTGGTGCCCTTCGACACGGCGCTGAAGATCGAGGCCCGGTGGTTCACCAACGTGCTGATGAACCCGTCCTCCTCGGCGATGATCCGGTCGCTCTTCGTCAACAAGGAGGCGCTCGAGAAGGGCGCCAACCGGCCCGCCGTCGATGACCAGACGGTGCGCAAGGTCGGCGTCCTCGGCGCCGGCATGATGGGCGCGGGGATCGCGCTGGTCTCGGCGCTGGCGGGCATCGAGGTGGTGCTGATCGACCAGACCCAGGACGCCGCCGACCGCGGCAAGGGCTACACCGTCGCCCACATGGACAAGGGGATCGCCCGCAAGAAGGCCACCCCCGAGAAGAAGGCCGAGGTCGAAGGCCGGATCACCGCCACCACCGATCTCGACGCGCTGAAGGGCTGCGACCTGATCGTCGAGGCGGTGTTCGAGGACGTGGCCGTGAAGGCCGAGATGACGAAGAAGGTCGAGGCCGTCGTCGGCGCCGACTGCGTCTTCGCCACCAACACCTCCACCCTGCCGATCACCGAACTGGCCAAGGCCAGCGCCCGGCCGGACCGGTTCATCGGCATCCACTTCTTCTCGCCCGTCGACAAGATGCTGCTGGTCGAGATCATCCGCGGTGCCGAGACCGGCGACGTGGCGGTGGCCAAGGCGCTCGACTTCGTGCGGCAGATCCGCAAGACCCCGATCGTGGTCAACGACGCCCGGTTCTTCTACGCCAACCGCTGCATCATCCCCTACATCAACGAGGGCATCCGCATGGTGAAGGAGGGCGTCGCGCCCGCCCTGATCGAGAACGCGGCCAAGCTCGTCGGGATGCCGCTGGGGCCGCTGCAACTGACCGACGAGACCTCGATCGACCTCGGCGTGAAGATCGCCAAGGCGACGAAGGCCGCGATGGGCGCCGACTACGACGACGCGCAGGACGAGGTGCTGTTCTGGATGTTCGGCGAGGGCAGGCTGGGCCGCAAGTCGAACGCGGGCTTCTACGCCTACGACGACAGCGGCAAGCGGCAGGGGCTCTGGGACGGGCTCGCCGCGAAGTATCCGACGGCCGCCGAACAGCCCGACGTGACCGAGGTGCAGCACCGCCTGCTCCTTGCCCAGGTGCTCGAGGCGGTGCGGGCGCTGGAGGAAGGGGTGCTGACCGACATCCGCGAGGGCGACGTCGGCGCCATCCTCGGCTGGGGCTTCGCGCCCTGGTCCGGCGGCCCGTTCTCGTGGCTCGACATTCTCGGCGCGGGCCGGGCGGCCGAGCTTTGCGACGCGCTGACGGCGGCCCACGGCCCCCGCTTCACCTGCCCGGCGCTGCTGCGCGAGATCGCGGCGACGGGCCAGACCTTCTACGGCCGCTTCGGCGCCGGGTCGGACGCACAGGCGGCCTGAAGACCTGCATTCCGTTGGGTCCGGGCTGCGTTGCCCGGACCGGCGGACCCCGAGCGTCAGGCCGGCGGTTGACCCCCCCCCCCCGCCGCTAGGGTTGCCGAACGGGTAGTGACAAGTAGGGGGTGGCCTGTGACGTATCTTGGACGATCGGCCCTGGGGGCGGCATTCATTGCCTCCGGCGCGCCGGCTTTCGCAGCCACCACCGGACCCGATTTCCTGTCCTTCCAAGGCACGGATCAGAGCCTGGCCGCAGAGACGATCACCTCGCCCTCGGGCGGAACCGTCACCGTTCCCGCTGGAACCTACCGGGTCAACACGTCCACATATGACGGGCTCGCGGGCTTCGACACCCTCCTGATGACGAATTTTGGCGATGTGCTCGATGAGCGCTCCGGTCAGCAGGTCGAGAATGTCGAGCGGTTCATCGCGGGCGACGGCGACGATGTGCTCCTGCTGGACGAGCCGACCGATGTGACCTTTCTCGGCGGCCCGGGCAATGACATCCTGATGAGCATCGGAACAGCACCGACGAACGACACCTTCTTCGGGTCGGACGGCAACGATTTCATCGACGGCGGCGCCGGCGACGACTGGATCCAGGGCAACGCCGACAACGACACGTTGTTGGGCGGCGCCGGGAACGACACCGTCAGCGGCAACGATGGCGATGACACCGCGTATCTAGGGGCCGGCGACGACACCTACGAACTCACTGCCGACGTTGGTGATCTCTGGCACGACGAGGTTCATGTCGGCAGCGGGTTCGATACCTTCTTCTTTGGCGACGGCGGCGCCCCGATCGATTTCGGAGGCGTGTCCGAGCAGGTGCTGACCGGGTCGATGCTCAAGACCACCTTCCGGCTTCTCGGCTACAGCACCACGTCGCTGTTCGAGGACCTGTCTGACCCGACCGGCACTCTGGACCTTTTCCGGTTCTCGGACGGGACCACGGTGACCCGCAACGACCTGCTCGGCGAGGTGCCGCCCATCGGCTCGGTGCCGCTGCCGGCGGGCGGGCTCCTGCTCCTGTCAGGACTGGCGCTGATCTGGCGGCGCGGGCGGACCTGACGGGCGGAACGGCCGCCGGGCACGGGTCAGAAGGTCAAGGCACGCCCCACCAGCGCAGGGTCTGGTCGCAGTGAAGCCGGATCGCCGCGATGGCGGCTTCGGCGTCGCCCGCCTGCAGCGCATCGATGATCGCCAGGTGTTCGTCCATCGCCGAGGCGATCCGGTCGTGGATGAAGGGGCGGGAATTCTGGATGATGGCGATCCGCGTCCGGTTCGCGGCGTAGGCCGACGCCAGCTGCGAATTGCCCAGTCCGGCGGCGAGAAAATCGTGCAGCGACAGGTCGATCCCGATGGCGCGGGACGGCAGGTCGCGCGCGCGGTCGGCGCGGGCGGCGTCGCGCATCGCCTCGTGGCTCTGCCGGAGCGCCGCGAGTCCGGCGAGATCGCCGCCGGCGATCCGGCGCCGGGCGCCCTCGCCGTCCAGCACCATCCGGAAATCGAGACATTCCCTGATCGTCCCGGGGCGAGCCTCCATCACCTGGATGCCGCGCTTGGGAACCGCCGACAGCAGGCCCTGCGAGCTTGCCTGCTTCACCGCCTCGCGGATCGCGGCGAGCGGGAAGTCCAGCAGGTCGACCAGCTGCGACATCGACAGGAACTGGCCGTCGCGCAGCGTGCCGTCGCCCAGCGCGTCCCACAGGGCCGCCTGCGCCCTGTCCGCCATCAGGGGCGCGTCTGCCGAAACGGGCACGGTCCTCCGGGTGTCGGGCATTCTTCAGCTTATCCGTAAGGTGCTATCTGGGGTTTTTTATAGTCTCACACATGAGATTACAACTAACATGTCAGATGCAAGTTCAACTTCCCGCGATGGTCGGTATGAGACCGCACCACCCCGCGGGAAGCGACAAGGGAGGGATCCATGTCCATCGCAGAGGAAGCGCACGTCGCCCATGGCGACACGCTATCGGGGGAAAGCACCCACACGCTCAACCCGGTCGGCGCCGATGAAAAGACCTGGGGATGGTTCGCCATCTTCAACATCTGGGCCAACGACGTGCAGTCGCTGTTCGGCTACTCGCTGGTGGCCTCGCTCTTCGTGTCCTACGGGGTCGGCGGCTGGACCGCCTTCGCGGCGCTGATCGTCGCCGGGCTCTTCGTCATGTGGATGGTCAACCTGTCCGGCGCGGCGGGCGAGAAATACGGCATCCCCTACCCGGTCTTCGCGCGGGCCAGCCTCGGCACCGCCGGGTCCAAGCTGCCGGCGGTGCTGCGGGCGACAGTGGCGGTGTTCTGGTACGGGGTGCAGGTCTACTTCGCCTCGACCGCGCTGGCGCTGCTGATCCGGTCGCTGACCGGGGCCACGGGCGGGGCCGAGATCCTCGGCCTGACCGGCATCGACTGGGTCGCCTTCTTCATCGTCTGGGGCTTCCACATCGTCATCTTCTGGCGCGGCATGAACTGGGTCGAGACCTTCCTCAACATCGCCGGGCCCTTCGTCTACCTGGTGATGATCGGGCTCGTCATCGTGCTCTGGCAGCGCTCGGACGGCCAGCTCCTCGCCGCGACGGCGACGATCTTCGCCAATCCCGAGGGCACCTTCTGGACCGAGGTCAGCGGCTTTGTCGCCATCGTCGGCACCATGGTCGCCTACTTCGCGGCGGTGATGATCAACTTCAGCGACTTCTCGCGCTACGCCAAGGACAGGCCGACGATGCTGCTGGGCAACCTCACCGGGCTGCCGCTGAACATGATCCTGTTCTCGGCGCTGGCCCTGCTCACCACCGGCGGCGCGGCCGTGGTCTTCGGCGAGGAGATCATCAACCCGACCGAGATCGTCGAGCGCACCGACAGCGTGCTTCTCGGCATCATCGCGGCGATCACCTTCTTCGCCGCCACCGTCGGCATCAACCTCGTGGCCAACTTCATCCCCGCGGTGAACGGCATCGCCAACCTCGCGCCGAACCGGATCAGCTTCCGCCACGCCGGGCTCATCACCTCGGCCTTCGCGCTGGTGATCGGCGGCTTCTGGAACAGCTTCATCAGCCAGTTCGGCATCAGCGGCTTCGTCAACACGCTGGGCGCGACGCTCGCCCCGATCTTCGGGATCATGATCGTCGACTACTACTGGCACCGGAAGCAGCAGCTCGACGTGGATGCGCTCTACGACATGGACGGCGGCCCCTACCACTTCGACAACGGCTGGAACGGCGCCGCCGTGAAGGCCTTCGGCCTCGCCGCGGTGTTCTCGGTGGCGACGGTCTGGGTGCCCTGGTTCTCGTTCCTGTCGGGCTACGCCTGGGTGATCGGGGCGATCCTCGGCGGCGTGATCTACAACGCCCTGGCGAAAGGGTCCGCCCGGGCCTGACCGGACCGGGGGCTAATGCAGGGGCCGGCAGCGCGATGTCGCTGCCGGCCCCTTCCCTTGCGACGGGTCGCGCGGGCGGCCGGCGGGCTTGAACCGGGGCGGCGCCTCGGGTCTCATGCCGCCGATCCCAGCCAGAGGAGCCCGCGATGGCCCCGGCCCAGACCACGCCCCCGACCCACGGCTATTCCGGCAAGCCGCTGTTCGCCAAGCTGGGGCTGAAACCCGGCATGCGCTGCCTGCCGCTGAACCCGCCGGACCACTACGACGACCTCGTGGCGGGGGCGGAGGGCGTGACCTTCCTCGCCGCGCCCGCCGAGGCCGATGTCGTCCACCTGTTCTGCGCCGACCGCGCCGCGCTGGAGACCGGCGTCGCCGCGGCCATCGGCCATGTCGCGCCCGGGGGGATGCTCTGGGTCTCGTGGCCCAAGAAGTCCTCGGGCCTGTTCCGGGACCTGACCGAGGACGGCATCCGCGAGGTGATCCTGCCCACCGGCTGGGTCGACGTGAAGGTCTGCGCCGTCGACGCCGACTGGTCCGGGCTCAAGCTCTTGCGGCGGCGGACCGGCTAGGCCGTCCGACAACGGTCAGGGATCGAAGCGGTAGCCGAACCGGGCGATGTCCTCGGCGCAGAGCCGGCCGACCAGCGCCGCGCTGTCGGCGTCGTAGTAGCTGCGCCAGTCCGCCGCGCGGTCGCTGGCGTTCACCCGGGCGATCTCGGGCCGGAACCCGAGATGGGCGGCAAGCGGGGCAAGGTCGGCGTCGAGGTGTTCGAGACGGATGAACAGGTCGCCATGCTCGCGCCCCGCCCCGTCCCGCATGTAGGCCCCGTAGGGCCAGGCGGCGACGCTGTCGCAGGTCTGGGGATGGGCGAGAAACGCGCGGAAATCAAGGCTTTGCGCCAGACCGACCGCCGGGTTGTCGAAGCTCTGGCCGCGCAGCCAGTGGTAGTAGCTGACCATCCGGTCCCAGGGGTTGCGCACCAGCGTGAAGCACAGCCAGTCGGCCATCTGCGCGCGCGTGACGAGGCCCTCCGCCTCGGCCAGCGTGGAGTGCTTCCACAGCCGCCCGGCGGTCCGCACACCATCCAGCCGCCGCCGCCGCCGCCGTGCCTTGGGCGCGTCGCCGATCAGGATGTCGTCGGCCATCGCGCGGGCCTCGAGCGCCAGCGCCATTGCGGTGCCCCCGGTCTTGGGGACATGGACGAAGATGTAGCGCCGGCCCGGTGAGACGATCATGCCGCGACCCTAGCGCCGGCGGCGGCCCGAGGCGATGCCCGGACATGCGGTCTTTTCAACCGCGCCCCGGCGGACACATAATGGGCGTCACGGCACGGCGAGGGAGGCGGACATGGGCTGGATGGCGGACGAGACCGGGCTGGACCGGACCGCGGCGAACTTCGTGCCGCTGACGCCGCTGTCGCACCTGCTGCGGGCGGCGCGGCTCTGGCCCGACCGCGAGGCGCTGGTCTACGGCGCCACCCGGCTGACCTATGCCCGGTACCACGCCCGGGTGTCGCGGCTGGCCTCGGCGCTGGCGCGGGCCGGGGTGCGGCCGGGCGACGTCGTCGCCACCCTGCTGCCCAACGTGCCGGCGCAGTCCGAGGCGAGCTTCGGCATCCCCGCCTGCGGCGCGGTGCTGAACACGATCAACGTCCGGCTCGACGCCGACACGATCGGCTACATCCTCGACCACGGCGCGGCGAAGGCGCTGATCGTCGACAGCCAGTTCCTGTCGGTGGCGATGGAGGCGATCGGCCGGATGGAGGGGCTCGCCCCGCTGGTGATCGAGGTGCCCGACCCCCAGGCCGGGGTCCCCGGGCAGGGCACGCAGGTCGATTACGAGGACTTCATCGCCGGGGGCGATCCCTGCTTCGACTGGATCCTGCCCGAGGACGAATGGGAAAGCCTCGCGCTCAACTACACCTCGGGCACCACCGGGCGGCCGAAGGGCGTGGTCTATCACCACCGGGGCGCCTACCTGATGACGCTGGGCACGCCGATTTCCTGGCAGATGACGCTCTATCCGCGCTACCTGCAGATCGTGCCGCTGTTCCACTGCAACGGCTGGTGCCACACCTGGATGCTGCCGGCGCTGGGCGGCACCGCGATCTGCTGCCGGGACATCACCGCCGCCAACATCTACAACGCGATCGCCGACGAGGGGGTCACCCATTTCGGCGGCGCGCCGATCGTCCTCAACATGCTGGTGAACGCGAAATCGGCGGACCGGCGCGACTTCGGCCACGTGGTGCGGGTGTTCACCGCCGGCGCGCCGCCGCCCGCCGCCACCCTGCGCGCGATCGAGCCCCTCGGCTTTGACGTGATGCAGGTCTACGGCCTGACCGAGACCTACGGCCACATCACCGAATGCCTGTGGCAGGACTGGGTCTGGGACGGGCTGCCCGAGGACGAGCGCGCCCAGATCAAGGCCCGCACCGGAGTCGCCATGCCAATGCTGGAAGAGGCGACGGTGCTGGACCCCGAGACGATGCAGCCGGTGCCGTGGGACGGCCGCACCCAGGGCGAGATCATGATCCGCGGCAACACGGTGATGAAGGGCTATCTGAAGAACCCCAGGGCCACCGAGGAAAGCTTTGCCGGGGGCTACTTCCATTCCGGCGACATCGCCTTCGTGCATCCCGACGGCTACCTGAAGATCGCCGACCGGGCGAAGGACATCATCATCTCGGGCGGCGAGAACATCTCGTCGGTCGAGGTCGAGGGCACGCTGATGGATCACCCGGCGGTGCTGCTCTGCGCGGTGGTCGCCAAGCCCGACGACAAGTGGGGCGAAGTGCCCTGCGCCTTCGTCGAACTGAAGGAGGGCGCGGAGGCCGACGAGGCCGGGCTGATCGCGTTCTGCCGGGAACGGCTGGCCGGGTTCAAGACGCCCAAGAAGGTGGTGTTCCGGGAGCTGCCCAAGACCTCGACCGGCAAGATCCAGAAATTCGAGCTGCGCAAGGCCGCCGCCACCCTCTGAACCCGGCCGGTCCCCGCCGCGCCGGGATTCCCATGCCCACCGGCGGCTGCTAGACTACCGGGCAATCATTGGGGCGGGGCAAGCCCGGGCGGTATGACGGCACTGAAGAAATACGCGCGGCTGGAAAGCGTCGGCGTCTGGCGGGCCGACGAGGCCGCGCAGCGCCGGGATGTCGCGATATCCTTCGGGGACGCCACGCTGGTGATCGCCGACATGGCCGGCCGGGCGCTGGCGCACTGGTCCCTGCCCGCGGTCGAGCGGCTCAATCCCGGCAACCGTCCGGCGATCTTCTCCCCCGACCCGGAAGCCACCGAGACCCTCGAGATCGAGGACGACACGATGATCGAGGCGGTGGAGACCGTCCGCCGCAGCCTCGCCCGCGCCCGGCCCCGGCCCGGACGGCTGCGCTGGACCGGGCTGGGCCTGTCGGCGGCGGCGGTGCTGGCGCTGGCGCTGTTCTGGCTGCCGGGCGCGCTGATGCGGCAGACCCTCTCGGTGGTGCCGATAGCCAAGCGGTCCGAGATCGGCGCCACGCTGCTGGGTCACGTGCAGGCCCTGACCGGCCCGTCCTGCCGCAGCGAGCTTGGCCGGCAGGCGCTCGCCCGGCTGCAGTTGCGGGTTCTCGGACCGGGGTTCGGGGGACAGGTCGTGGTGCTGCGGTCGGGCGTTCCGCAGGCGCTCTACCTGCCCGGCGGGATCATCCTGCTGAACCGCGCGGTGGTCGAGGATCACGAGGATCCGGCCACCGCCGCCGGCTACGTGCTGGCCGCGGCGGCCACCACCCGCGTCGTCGACCCGATGGAGCCGTTGCTGAGGCAGGCCGGCGTGCGGGCCACGCTCACCCTGCTGACCACCGGCAACCTGCCGCGCGGCACCCTGCGGGCCTACGCCGAGGTGCTGGTCGCGACGCCGCCGCCCGAGGTGCCCGACGCCGAACTGCTGCCGAGCTTCGCCGCCGCGCAGCTGCCCTCGACCCCCTATGCCTACGCGCTCGACATCACCGGGGAGTCGAGCCTCGGCCTGATCGAGGCGGACCCGATGGCCGGGCGCGATGCGCCGGCGGTGCTGAGCGACGGCGACTGGGTGGCGCTGCAGGGGATCTGCGGCGTGTGACGACGCCGCGCCGGACCGCCGGTCAGCGGCGGGCGAGGAACTCCGCCACCGAGCGCGACGACACCCGCGCCCCGGCCGCCGCCGGGCGGCGCAGTCCGCGATGCGGGTTCAGCCTGCCGTCGGTCCAGACCCGGACATAGCCGCGCGGTGGCGGCGGATCGACACGCGGCGGCGCCACCGGGTTCGAGGCCGGGATCGGCGGGTTGAACGGGTTGCGCCAACCGGCCGTCCGGACCGGCGCGGCGGCGGCGGCCGCCGCCGGCACGGCGACGGGCAGCCCGGCCAGCGCCGCGGGATCGGTCGGGCAGCGCACCGGCAAGCCGGTGGCCACGTCGAGGAAACCGCGGCCGGTGGCGCGGATCTCGGCGCAGATCTCGTCCCGGGTCGCGCGGCGGACGCCGGGGGCCGGCGGCCCGGCGGGGACAGGCGGCGCGGCAGCGGCGGCCACAGGCACAGGGCGCGGCCCGCAATCCACCGGCGCGCCGGTGCCGCTGCTCACGAAGCCCGGCTGGATCCCGTAGCGGCCCTCGCAGACCTCGGCGCGGGTCAGGGCCGGACGGGGCGGTGCGGCCCGGGCCTCCGGGGCTGCCGGGGCCGGGGCGGCGGCGGGGGCCGGGCGCGGCGCGACGGCGGTGTCGAGCGGGTTCGGCGCGGTTTCTGCCGCAACGGGCGCTGCGGCCGGTTCGGGCGGGTCGGCGAAGGTCGGCTGGAAGCCGCAGAGGATATCGCGCTGCCGGTTCACCCGCGGGACCCAGGTCGTCGCGCCGCCGATCCCGGCGCGGATGTAGACGCAGCCCCGGCTGTCGACATACTGGTTGCCGGTGTAGCTCTCGGGCGGAAACTCCGCCGGCGGCCCGGCAGTGCGCAGGCTCTGGGCCCCGGCGGGCGCCGCAAGGGCCAGCCCAAGCGCCAGCCCGAGTGCCGCGCCCAGGACGGCGCGTGCGGAGAAGCCGTGACTGCCCATCATGCCCCACAAGATGTTGGGGCAGGATGCCTCAAGACGCCTATTCTGTAAAGGCGGGCCCAGCCTATTTCGTGCCGAACATCCGGTCGCCCGCATCCCCTAGTCCCGGCACGATGTAGCCCATCTCGTTCAGGTGGCTGTCCAGCGCGGCGGTCACGATCGGCACGTCGGGATGGGCCTCCTTCATCCGGGCGACGCCCTCGGGGGCGGCCAGCAGGCAGAGGAAGCGGATATTGGTCGCGCCCGCCTTCTTGAGCAGGTCGACGGCGGCGGCCGAGGAATTGCCGGTGGCCAGCATCGGGTCGACGGCGATCACCAGCCGGTCCTCCAGCCCTTCGGGCAGCTTGCAGTAATACTGCACCGGCTTCAGCGTCTTCTCGTCCCGGTAAAGCCCGACGAAGCCGACCCGGGCCGCCGGCACCAGTTCGAGAATCCCGTCCAGCAGCCCGTTGCCGGCGCGCAGGATCGACACCAGCGCCAGCTTCTTGCCCTCGATCGCCGGGGCGTCCATCGCCTGCAGCGGGGTCTCGATCCGCTTCGTGGTCATCGGCAGGCCGCGGGTCACCTCGTAGGCGAGCAGGTGGCTGATCTCGCGCAGCAGCCGGCGGAAGGTATTGGTCGAGGTGTTCTTGTCCCGCATGATCGTCAGCTTGTGCTGGATCAGCGGGTGATCGACGATGGTCAGGTGGTCAGTTCCGGCCTCGGTCATGTCTCTGCCCCTTCGAGTCTGCTGGCGATCCGGTCCCTCGTTTCGGCATCGCAGAAGGCGGCGTCAAGGGCGGTCCGGTTCAGCGCGGCGAAGTCGTCCTCGTCCCAGCCGAAGGCGCGGGCGAGGCCCTCGTATTCCGCCGTCATCGTGGTGCGGAAGAACGGCGGGTCGTCGGTCGAGACGGTGACCTTCACGCCGTTTTCGCGCAGCACCCGGATCGGGTGGGCCTCCCAGGCGGGGGCGGCGCCGAGGAACACGTTCGAACCGGGGCAGACCTCGAGCACGGTGCCCGCCTCGGCCAGCCGTTCCATCAGCGCCGGGTCGTGGGCGGCGCCGATGCCGTGGCCGATGCGCTCGGGGCGCAGCGCGTCGAGTGTCTTGGCCACCATGCCCGGCCCGCCCCATTCCCCGGCATGGCAGGTCAGGCGCAGCCCGGCCTCGCGGGCCATGTCGAAGCTGTAGGCGAAGTCGCCCGGCTCCCCCATCAGTTCGGCCCCGGCCATGCCGAAACCGGTGAGGAACCGGCCCTTCGTCTCGGCGACGCAGCGGGCGGCGTCCTTGGCCTTCTCGGGTCCGAAATGCCGGATGCAGGTGACGATGCCGCGCAGGGTGACGCCCAGCTTCGCCTCGGCCTCCTCCGCCGCCGCCTCGATCGCGGCGAGGTAGTCGCGCCAGGCCGCGAGGTCGCCGCCGCCGCAGAAGTCCGGCGACAGGAAGGTCTCGGAATAGACCACGCCGTGACCCGCGCTTTCCTCCAGCACGGCGAGCACCAGTCGGTGGAACTCCTCGGGGCCGGTCAGCACGGTGCAGGCGGCCTCGTAGACCTGCAGGAAATTGTCGAAGTCGCGGTAGGCGTAACCGCCATCCTCGGTGAAGATGCCGCTGAGGTCGGTCCCCTTCTCGGCCGCGAGGCCGCGGATGAAGGCCGGCGGCGCGCCGCCTTCCAGGTGCAGGTGCAGTTCGATCTTGGGCAGGTCGCGGAAAGTCACAGGAAACTCCGTCC
>JBFKOW010000100.1:0-12944 GCA_041628615.1 Paracoccaceae bacterium
ATCCGGCTGACGTGGTCGCTGTCCATCTCGGCCATCACCGCATCGGTGTCGAGCCCGAGCGTCGCCCCGAGCCTCGACAGGCTGTCGGGCGTCACGTCGCTGCGCATCGTGATCAGCGCGTCCGAGACCGTCTTGTAGGCGTCGTCGCCGGCGATCTCCCTCACCGCCAGCGCGAAGCGTGCGGCCAGCATCGACTGTTCGCCGAGGATCGGAAATTCCTTGGTGATGATCCGGATGTTGCCGTCGCTACGCACCAGTTCGGTCACTTCCGGATGCGCCCGCCGGCAGTAGCCGCAGCGGTAGTCGATGAACTCGACCAGCGTGATGTCGCCGTCGGGATTGCCGCCGACCCAGGAGGTCGGGTCGTCGAACAGCGCCGCGGCATGCAGCCGTGCGAGGTCGCGGTCGGCGGCGGCGCGGGCCTCGGCCTCGCGTGCCTCCATGACTTCCAGCGCCTCCATCAGCACCTCGGGATGGTCGAGCAGGTAGGCTCGCACCTCGGCCCGGAACGCGCTGCGTTCCTCGTCGGTCAGCTCGCCCAGGTCGAGGGCCGGCGCGGCGCCGGCTCCGAGGATCAGGGCGGCAGTGGTCAGAAAGCGGCGCATGTCATCTCCTGTCGGTCAGGCGTTCCGCGGCAAAGAGCACGTCCTGCGCCCGTTGCCAAGCCGCCGAGCCCTCGGGCAGGAGCCCCACGGCCCGGCGGGCGTGCAGTTCGGCGTCTCCGAGCCGCCCGATGAGGGCGTAGCGCTCGGCGACGGCGAGCGAGGCTTCGCCGTTGCGCCCGGCCCGGGCGTAGGCGAGGCCGAGGTCCCGCAGCAGGTGCGGCGAGCGGAAGTCCCGCGCCCGGGCCTCTTCAAGCGCTCGCAACGCCCGCGCATTGCCGTCGGCGGTGTCCATCGCGAGCAGCGCCCGGCCGTAGCCCATCAGGATCAGCGGATCCCTCGGTGCCAGCCGCACCGCCCGGCCATAGGCGTCGACGGCCGGGCCGGCCTGCCGGTTCTCGAGCAAGATCTGGCCCATGAGTTCGTGCACCCAGGGGTCGTTCGGCCGCGCCCGCACCAATGCGTTGATCGCCTGCGCCGCCTCGGCCGGGCGGGGGATCCGGTGATGCGCCACCGCCTGCCGCATCAGGCTGACCGGGTCGGTCTGCCCGCGGGTCTGCCGCAGGGTCCATTGCGGGTTCTGGATAAAGGCCGAGAGCTTGCCCTGCGCGCGGGCGAACCACGCCTCGGCCTCGGCGCTGGGGCTCGTCTGCCCGGGATTGGCCGCCGCCAGTCCCTCGACCGCCCGGATCCGGTCCCGCGTCAGCGGGTGGGTCCGGACATAGGGATCCTGCCGCCCGACCGACAGCGCCTCCTGGCCGCGGAAGATCTCGAGCACCTCGGCGGCGGCGCGCGGATCGACCCCGGCGCGCAGCAGGTAGCGGATCGAGGACTGGTCGGCGGCGGATTCCTCGGCCCGGGTATGGCCGAAGAAGACCCGCTGCGCCGATCCGGCCATGCCCATCGCCACCGGCCCGGCGGCCTCGGGGCTGCCCGACGCCGCGACCGCGGCGGCGAGCGCCATGCCGAGCCCCGCCGCGGTCCGGGCGTTGCGCGCGTTGATCAGGCGCCGCGACAGGTGGCCGTTGGCGATATGGGCGGCCTCGTGGGCGATCACCGCCTGCAACTGCGCCGCCGTCTCCAGCCGCAGGATCAGCCCGGAATGCAGGAAGATCGCCGATCCGTCGATCACGAAGGCGTTCAGCGCCCGGTCCTCGATCACGATGATCCGCACCTGGCCCGGCGACAGCCCGGCGGCGTTCAGGACCGGCCGCGCCAGTTCGCCCAGCGCGTGCTCGATCTCGCTGTCCCGGAGCAGCGTCACCGCCAGCGCGGGCAGCGCCGCGCCGATCCAGATCAGGCAGGCGACGAGGGTGAACCGCAGGACGGACAGGTGCATTGACGGGGCGGCCTCCTTGGGCGCAAGTGGGGCAAGGTCCAACGGGGCGGAGCATAGAAGTCAGGCAATGCGGAACTCAAGGCGCAGCGCGGTCGATCCCTTCATCGTGATGGACGTGATGGAAGCCGCCCGCGCCGCCGAGGCGGCGGGCCGGTCGGTGATCCACATGGAGGTGGGCCAGCCCGGCACCGGCGCCCCGCGCGAGGCGCTGGACCGGCTGGCGGTGGACATGGCCGGCGGCCCGCTGGGCTACACCGTCGCCCTCGGCCTGCCCGAATTGCGGTCCCGCATCGCCCGGCATTACGGCGAATGGTACGGCGTCGATCTCGACCCGGGCCGGGTGATCGTCACCGCCGGGGCCTCGGGGGCCTTCCTGCTGGCGTTCTCGGCGCTGTTCGACACCGGCGACCGGATCGGGCTCGGGCTGCCCTGCTACCCGTCCTACCGGCAGATCCTGCGGGCGCTGGACCTGACCCCGGTGGGCCTGCCCACCACGTTGGAAGGCCGGTTGCAACCGTCGGCGGAAACCGTCGCCGAAGCCGGGCTGGACGGGCTGATCGTGGCCTCGCCCGGCAATCCCTCGGGCACCGTTCTCGACCGGGACCGGCTCGCCGGCCTTGCCGACGCGATGGCCGGCGCCGGCGGCGCGCTGATCTCGGACGAGATCTACCACGGGCTGAGCTACGGCGCCCCGGCGCCCTCGGCGCTGGAGGTCACCGACGCGGTCTACGTGGTCAACTCGTTCTCCAAGTACTTCTCGATGACCGGCTGGCGGGTCGGCTGGATGGTGGTCCCCGAGACCCATGTCCGCACTGTCGAGCGGCTGGCCCAGAACATGTTCATCTGCGCACCCCATGCCGCCCAGCGGCTGGCCTTCCACGCGATGGACTGCACCGGGGAACTGGAGGCCAACGTCGCGGCCTACCGCCGCAACCGCGACCTGCTGCTGCGGGCGCTGCCCGAGATGGGCCTGACCCGCTTCGCGCCGCCGGACGGGGCGTTCTACATCTACGCCGATGTCAGCCACCTGACCGACGACAGCCTGTCCTTCAGCCGCCGGATCCTCGACGAGGCGGGGGTGGCGGTGACGCCGGGGCTGGATTTCGACCCCGGGGATGGCCGTCACTGGCTGCGGCTGTCCTACGCGGGCGCGCCCGAGGCGATCGAGGAAGGCGCGCGGCGGCTGTCGCGGTTCCTGTCCGGGGGCGCGTGATGCGGCGCGGACTTGCGCGGCTTGTCCGGCTGGCCGGCCGGCTCTGGCTGGTCCTGGCCCTGGCGGCGGCTCTGCCCGGCGCGGCGCAGGCGCAGGAGCAGGCGGAAGAGGCGGAGGCGGCGGGCGGTGCGGCCCGGCTCGATGTCGCGCAGAGCGGGATCGACGGGCGCGGCGACGGGCTGGAGGTCCGGCTCTACCTCAGCGACCCGGTGCCCTGGCGGGCCTTCACGCTCGATGCGCCGCCGCGGCTGGTGCTGGACTTCCGCGGGCTCGACTGGCGCGGCGCGACGCGGGCGGCGATGCTCAATGCCGATGCGGCGACCGACCTGCGCATCGGCGCGATGCGGCCGGGATGGACGCGGATGGTCGTCGATCTCGCCGGGACTCTGGCGATCGAGACGGCGGAGATGCGCGTCGACCCGGTCGACGGCACCGCGCTGGTCGTCGTGCAGGCGGCCCCCGTCGCGCCCGAGGTCTTCGCCGCCCGCTCCGGCGCGCTGCCGGATCCGGACTGGATCCTCGACCTCGCGCGACCCGCGCCGCCGCCGCCGCCCGCGCGGGACGGTCCGCTGGTGGTGGCGATCGATCCCGGTCATGGCGGCGTCGATCCCGGCGCGCAACGGGCGGGATTGGACGAAGCGGACCTCATGCTGACCCTCGGGCGCGAACTCGCCGCCGCGGTCGAGGCCGCCGGGATGGTCCCGGTGCTGACCCGGGAGGGCGACGTCTTCGTGTCGCTGGCCGAACGGATCAGCCGGGCGCGGGACGGCGGCGCCCATGTGTTCCTGTCGCTGCACGCCGACGCGCTCGAGGATGCCCGGGCGCGGGGCGGCTCGGTCTACGTGCTGAGCCGCGAGGCGCAGGAGGACGCGTCGCAGCGGATGGCGGAGCGGCACGGCCGCGGCGATCTTCTCGCCGGGCTGGACCTGACGGGGCAGGACGACGCCATCGCCACGGTGCTGATGGACCTCGCCCGGCTCGAGACCGCGCCGCGCAGCGACCGGCTGGCCGCGGCGCTCGTCTCGGGGCTCGGCGAATCCGGCGCGCCGCTGAATTCGCGCCCTCGCCGCGCCGCCAGGCTCGGCGTTCTGCTGGCCGCCGACATGCCGTCGGTCCTCGTCGAGGCGGGGTTCCTGTCGGACCCGGAGGACCGGGCGCGGCTGGCCTCCGCCGAGGGCCGGGCGCGGATCGTCGCGGGGCTGGTCGCCGGGCTGTCGGCCTGGGCGCTCGACGACGCGGACCTGCGCGGCCGGATGCGGCAGTGACGGTGCCCGGCGGCGCGACAGGGGCCGCCTCGCGGAAGGGTGATCGATGCGGGCCCCGAATGCCGCCCCGGCGGTGCCGGAGGCTTTTGACCGGACCGGCGGCGGCGCGTATAAGCGGGCCGAGACCAGACAAGGGCAGGCGCAGTTGATCCTCAGACCCATCATGTCGTTCTTCGGGGCGATCTTCTCGATGCTGACCCTCGGGCTTGCCATGGCCGCGTTGACCGTCGGCGCGGTGTTCTACATGTATGGCAAGGACCTGCCGACCTACGAGACGCTGGCCCAGTACACCCCCAAGACGATCAGCCGGGTCTATTCGTCCGAAGGCCAGATCATCGACGAATTCGCGGTCGAACGCCGCCTCTTCACGCCCGCCAACGAGATCCCGGACCTTGTCAAGCAGGCCTTCATCTCGGCCGAGGACAAGAACTTCTACACCCATCAGGGCTATGACCCGCGCGGCATGGCGGCGGCCTTCGTCGATGCCGTGCGGACCCGCGGCGCCGAGCTGCGCGGCGCCTCGACCATCACCCAGCAGGTGATGAAGAACTTCCTGCTGTCCTCCGACCGGACCGCCGAGCGCAAGATCAAGGAGATCATCCTCGCGGTGCGGATGGAGCAGTCGATGTCGAAGGAGCGGATCCTCGAGCTCTACCTCAACGAGATCTTCCTCGGGCAGAACTCCTACGGCGTCACCGCCGCCGCGCAGACCTATTTCAACAAGTCGCTGAGCCAACTGACGGTGGAGGAGGCGGCCTACCTCGCGGTTCTGCCCAAGGCGCCCTCGACCTACCACCCGGTGCGCGAGATGGAGCGCGCCGTGGCGCGGCGGAACTTCGTGCTGCGCGAGATGTTCGAGAACGGCTACATCGACGAGGCGACCTACCGCGCCGCCGTCGAAGCCCCGCTGCGCACGGTGCAGAACGGCGATTTCCCGTCCTTCCAGTCCGAGCTGCCGCCGCGGTCCTACTTCACCGACGAGATCCGCCGCCAGCTGTCGCGCGATTTCGGCGAGGAGGAGTTCTTCTCCGGTGGCCTGTCGATCCGGGCGACCATCGATCCGGCGCTGCAGGCCACCGCGCAGGAGGCGCTGCGCCGGGCGCTCGAGGATTACGACCGCGGCACCGGCATCTGGCGCGGCACCGGGCTTGCGCTGGACCCGGAGGTGCTGGGCGACGAGACCGCCTGGCGCGCGGCGCTGGCCGAGACCGAGGTCGCCCGCGACATCGTGCTGGAACACCCGTGGCTGGTGGCTGTGGTGCTCGACATCGCCGACCAGTCCCTGACCCTCGGGATCGAGGGCGAGCCGGAGCCCGGCAGCGTGCCGCGCAACGACATCCAGTGGATGCGCGGCAACTTCTTCGACAATTTCGAGATCGGCGACGTGGTCCACGTGCGCCGGATGACCGCCGACGAGGACGGCAGCTTCATCCGTTGGTCGCTGCGGCAGATCCCGGAAGTGCAGGGCGCGTTCATGGCGATGGACGTGGAATCGGGCCGGGTGCTGGCGATGCAGGGCGGCTTCTCCTACGGCCAGTCGGTGTTCAACCGCACCACCCAGGCCCGCCGCCAGCCCGGTTCGGCGTTCAAGCCCTTCGTCTATGCCGCGGCGCTGGACTCGGGCTACACCCCCGCCACCATCGTGGTCGACGCGCCGATCGAGGTGCTCGCCGGGGGCGAGATCTGGCGGCCGCAGAACGCCTCGAACCGGTTCTACGGACCGACCCCGGTCCGCACCGGGATCGAACAGTCGCGGAACCTGATGACCGTCCGGCTGGCGCAGGAGGTCGGCATGGACGTGATCGCCGGCTATGCCGAACGGTTCGGGGTCTACGACCGGATGAACCCGTTCCTGTCGAACGCGCTCGGCTCGGAAGAGACGACGCTGTTCAAGATGGTCGCCGCCTACGCGATGTTCGCCAATGGCGGCGAACGGGTGGTGCCGACGCTGGTGGACCGGGTGCAGGACCGCTTCGGCAACACGATCTACCGCCACGACGACCAGCCGGGCAGCCGCCGGGTCTGCACCGACTGCACCAACACCGCCCTGCCGGCGGGCCGCGCGCCGACCATCGAGGCCGACCGCGAGCGGGTGATGAACGAGGTCACCGCCTACCAGCTCACCTCGATGCTGGAAGGCGTGGTGCAGCGCGGCACCGCCCGCGGCATCAACCTGCCGGTGCCGATCGCCGGCAAGACCGGGACCACCAACGACGCCAAGGACGTCTGGTTCGTCGGCTTCTCCTCGAACATCGCCGCCGGCTGCTACATCGGCTACGACCAGCCCCGCAGCCTCGGCCGCGGGGCGTCGGGCGGCGGCATGTGCGCGCCGGTCTTCGCGTCGTTCATGCAGGAGGCGATCAAGCGCTACGGCGGCGGCCGCTTCGAGATCCCGACCGATTGCCAGTTCATCCCGATCGACCGCTTCAGCGGCGCCCGGCTGCCCGCCGGATCGAGCGGGCCGAACGTGGTCAACGAATGCTTCCGCGCCGACGAGGAGCCGGTGTTCGGCATCATGTTCGATGGTGGCTTCGCGATGTCGGCCGACCTGCCGCTGGTCGAGGAACTCGAAAGCCAGGCCCGCCGGGTCGAGAACTCGTCGGGCGGCACCGCCACGGTGGGTCCCAAGGCCAGCTTCGGCACCCTCAGCACCGGCGGGCTCTACTGATCCCGCCGGCCGCCGGCGCGCCGCTTGCCGGTGCGCGGGGGCTGCGCTATCAGGACCGCCACGCAACATCCCGAAGGACCCGTTCGCCCATGCGCGCCGAGACGCAGAACCTCGTTGACGCCATCGAGAAATCGCTCGCGCTGCTGACCCAGCGGATGGGCGGGGACGCCGCGACGATGAAGCTCGAGGAGTTCAACGCCCGGGTCGAGGACCCGACGCTGTGGGACGACCCGGCGCAGGCGCAGAAGCTGATGCGCGAGCGCCAGCGGCTGGTGGACGCGATCGAGACCCGGGACGCCATCGCGCGCGATCTTGCCGACAACGTCGAACTGATCGAGCTGGGCGAGATGGAGGACGACGCCGCCGTGGTCGCCGAGGCCGAGGCCGCGCTGGCCGCGCTGCGCGACACCGCCGCGACGAAGGAACTCGAGGCCCTGCTCGACGGCGAGACCGACGGCAACGACGCCTTCCTCGAGATCAAGGCCGGCGCCGGCGGCACCGAGGCCTGCGACTGGGCGCAGATGCTCGCCCGGATGTATGTCCGCTGGGCCGAGGGCCGCGGCTACAGCGTCGAGCTTCAGGAAGAGACCCCGGGCGGCGAAGCCGGCATCAAGTCCGCCACCTACCAGATCAAGGGGCCGAACGCCTTCGGCTGGCTGAAGTCCGAGAGCGGCACCCACCGGCTGGTCCGCATCTCGCCCTTCGGCAAGGGCACCCGCGAGACCTCCTTCGCCGCCATCGGCGCCTACCCGGTGATCGACGACACGATCGAGATCGAGATCAACCCGGCCGACATCCGGATCGACACCTTCCGGTCCTCCGGCGCCGGCGGTCAGCACGTCAACACCACCGACTCGGCGGTGCGGATCACCCACCACCCGACCGGCATCGTGGTCACCAGTTCCGAGAAGTCGCAGCACCAGAACCGCGACATCGCGATGAAGGCGCTGAAATCCAAGCTCTACCAGCTCGAACTGGACCGCCGGAACGCCGAGGTGAACGCGATGCACGAGGCCAAGGGCGAGGCGGCCTGGGGCACCCAGATCCGGTCCTACGTCCTGCAGCCCTACCAGATGGTCAAGGACCTGCGCACCGGGGTCGAGACCTCGGACACCCAGGGCGTGCTCGACGGCGACCTCGACGCCTTCATGGCCGCCGCGCTGGCGCAGGACGTGGCCGGCAAGAGCCGGGCCGAGGCGACCGCCGAGGACTAGGGGCGGCGGGCGAACCGGCGCTCGACGTTCAAGCCGGTTTCCCGGAAAGCTCCCGCTGGTTTCATTCGTCATGCCGCGACGCCGGCAAGCCGCGTTCGTCGGGGCATGGTCTTTGGGTCGGACAGGGGAACGGCGGGGCGGGGGCGGGCCGCCAGGCGGAAACGCAAGGACCGAAAGGCGGGGCGCGTCCTGCCGGACCCTTCGATCCTATTGACCGCCGCTCCGGGCGCGGCAAGACTTGCCGCATGGCCGACAGAACCGACCCCGCTCTCCCGGCGGCCTCGCCGCTGCCGCAGATCGGGAAACTGACCCCGCCCGAACTGATCGTCTGCCTCAAGGCGGGCTGGTCCGATTTCCGCGCCGCGCCGCAGTTCGGGCTGTTCTTCTCGGCGGTCTACGTCCTCGGCGGCTTCCTCATGCTCTGGCTCAGCGCCGGGCACGTGACCTGGGTGCTGGCGACCTCGCTGGGCTTCCCGCTCGCCGCGCCTTTCGCGGCGGTGGGGCTCTACGAGGTCAGCCGCCGGCTGGAGGACGGCGAACCGCTGCGCTGGGGCGCGGTGCTGGGCGTGGTCTGGGACGAACGGCACCGGCAGATCCCGTGGATGGGCGCGATCATCGTGATCTTCTTCCTGTTCTGGACCTTCCTCGCGCACATGATCTTTGCGCTGTTCATGGGACTGTCGGCCTTCACCGACGTCACCTGGGAGGTGATGCTGACCGGGCCGTGGCTGCGGATGGCGCTGGCCGAGGTCGTGGTCGGCGGGGCGGTGGCGTTCCTGCTCTTCGCGATGACCGTGGTGTCGCTGCCGCTGCTGCTCGAACGCGAGGTGGACTTCGTCACGGCGATGCTCTTGTCGATCCGCACTGTGCGCGAGAACCTCGGCGTGATGCTGGTCTGGGCGGCGGTGATCGCGGTGCTCACGCTGCTGGCGCTGCTGCCGTGGTTCCTCGGGCTGATGGTGGTGCTGCCGGTGCTGGGCCACGCCACCTGGCACCTCTACCGGCGGGCGCTCTACGACCCGGTCTGATCCGCCGCTGCCGCGCTGCCGCCGCGCAGCCCGACCAGCGCGATGCCCGCCGCCACCAGCGCCAGCGTGGCGCAGATCCGGGCGATGACGGCGAAGGCCCCGGTCATCGCCTCGGCATGGCCCGGCGCGTCCGAGGCGAGCCCGTAGGAGCCCGGCCCGCCGAGCGCGGCATAGGCCGCCCCGGCGACGCTGCCCATCGCCGCCACCGCGATGAGACCGGCGCTGCGCGAGATCGCGTTGTTGACCCCCGAGGCGGTGCCCGAGCGGCGGTCCTCGACCGCGCCCATCACCGCCGTGGACAGCGGCGCCACCACCATCGACATGCCCAGCCCGAGGAACGCCATCGGTGGCAGGACGCCGGTCCAGATGTCCCGGTTCCCCCGCCACCGACAGCCAGACAAGAGCGGCCGCCACGGTGCCGGCGCCGGCGGCGATCAGGGGCCCGGGTCCGATCCGGTCCGCCAGCCGTCCGAACCGGGTCGAGAACAGCACGAGGCAGAGCGGGAGGGGCGCGAAGGCGAAGGTGCTGACGATCTCGGACACCCCCCAGCCGGCGATGGTCAGCATCGGCAGGAAGAACAGGATCGCGGACAGCCCGAAGTAGAGCGCGAAGGTCACCGCATTGGCGGCCGAGAAGACCCGGCTGCGGAACAGGCCCAGCGGCAGCATCGGGTGCGGGCTGCGGTGCTGGTGCAGGACGAAGAGGCCGAGGCAGGCGGCCCCGGACAGGCCGAGCCCGATTGGCAGGGCGCCGGCCACGCCGCTGCCGTCCTCGCCATGGGCCAGCGCCCAGGCCAGCAGCCCGAGGCCCAGGGTGGCCAGCGCCCCGCCGGTCAGGTCGACCGGTTCGCCGGGGCGGGCGGCGTCCCGGCGCACCGCCCGGATCAGCAGCCACAGCGCCAGAAGGCCGATCGGCAGGTTGATCGCGAAGATCCCGCGCCACATCTGGTCGCCGCCGAAGGTGAGCATCAGGCCGCCGAGGATCGGCCCCATCGCCGTGGTCAGGGCCGAGGCCGCCGCCCAGAGCCCGATGGCGCGGCCGCGGATCTCGCGCGGGTACGCCCGCGAGATGATGGCGAGCGACCCCGGCACCATCGCCGCCGCGCCGACCCCCTGCGCCAGCCGGGCGGCGATCAGGATCTCGGGGCTGGGGGCGATGGCGCAGACCAGCGAGGTCGCCATGAACAGCGCGATCCCCAGGCCGAAGACCCGCGCCAGCCCGAAGCGGTCGGCGAAGGCGCCGCCGACCAGGATCAGCGCCGAGAGGGTGACCATGTAGCCGTTGTTGACCCAGGTCGCCTCGCCGAGACTGGCGCCGAGGGTGGCGCGGATCGCGGGAATGGCGATGGACACCACGCTGCCGTCGATGAACCCCATCGCGGAGGCGAGGATGCCGGCGGCCAGGACCATGCTCCGGCGGCTTTCTGGCACGAAGTCCGGAACGAAAACCCGCCCCGGCGTGGCGTCCGGGGCGGGCGTGGAAATGACGGGATCGGCCAAGCGGCCGGCCGCCCTGTGCCTACTTGTCCTGGCCGGCGGCTGCGGCGGGCGCGGACGGTCTGGGGGCGGATTGAGACGACGACGCCGCCTGCGGTGCGGCGGCGCCGGTCCGGGTCGAGTTGTTGCCGAGCGGGTCTTCCTCGCGGCGGACCGAGCCCTCGAAATGCGCGCCGCTCTCGATCGCGATGGTCTTGTGGACGATGTCGCCCTCGACCCGCGCGCTGGAGGTCAGCCGGACCTTGAGACCGCGCACCGTGCCGATGATCCGGCCGTTGATGACCACGTCGTCGGCGATGCACTCGCCCTTCACGGTGGCGCCCTCGCCGATGGTCAGCAGGTGGGCGCGGATGTCGCCCTCCACGGTGCCCTCGATGTTGATGTCGCCGCTGGTGCGCAGGTTGCCGGTGACCGTCAGGTCCGACGACAGGCTCGATGCGGGCGGCTTGGCTTTCGGCGCGGCGGGCTTGTAGTCGGTCTGGCTCACGGAGGGATTCGATGCTCCTGCTGCGGGATCGGGTTTCGGGGCGTCGCCGGAACGGGGTCCGGGTTCGTTGATCTTGCTCTTAGAAAACATCTTGTCCGGCTCTGATGTAGATCATGGGGTTCACGGGCCGACCGCCCACACGGACTTCGTAGTGCAGGTGCGGGCCGGTCGACCGTCCGGAGTTCCCCATATCACCGATCCTCTGACCGCGCGAGACCCTTTGTCCGACCTCGACCCGGATCCGGTTGAGATGGGCGTAGCGGGTCTCGATCCCGAACTCGTGCTGGATCTTGATGAGCCGGCCATAGCCCGAGGACCAGGCGGCATGGGTGACCACCCCGTCGGCGGTCGAGTAGACCGGCGTGCCGATCGGCCCGGCGAAGTCCGTGCCGTTGTGCATCCGGCCCCAGCGCATCCCGAAGCCCGAGGTGTAGCGGAAGCCCGCCTTCACCGGGATGTCGAAGGGCGAACGCTCGGCGGCGATGCGGTAGAGGTTGATCTCGTCCAGCCGGTCGAGGATCGCGTTGGCGCGGGAGGCGTCCGGGTCCGGACCGCCGCCCATCGTCGAGAAGCTCAGCGGGGTCAGCGGCCCGCCGGTGCCCGAATAGCCCCGGCGCACCGCGCGCAGCAGGTCGTCGGGGTTCATGCCGGCGGCGCGGAACATCTCGTCGAGCGGCTCGACCGAGACCAGCATCGCCTCCTCGAGCTGGCGGAAGATCTCGTCGTTCTTCTCGCGCAGCAGGCGCAGTTCCAGTTCCATCTCGGCGGCGTGGTTCAGGGCGAACTCTGCGTCGGCGGCGATCCTGTCGCGCTCGGCGGCGGTTTCGGCCAGCACCGAGGCGATCAGGTCCACGGTGCCGCTGGCCGCGTCACCCATCCCGCCGCCGCCGTTGCCGCCCGCGCCGGTCTCGATCCGGGCCTGCAGGTCGGCCAGTTCGTCGCGCACCCGCTCGCGTTCGGCCATGGTGCGGCGCAGGGTGCCCTGGATCACCTCGATCCCGGTCTCGAACTCGCGCAGCCGGGTCTGTTCGGCCAGAAGCTGGGATTGCAGGTCCGAGGCATGGGCCAGCGCGGCGGCGAAGCGTTCCTGCGCGGCCACCGCCTCGGCGGCGCGCATGTCCCGTTCCGCCGAGATCTCCCGCAGGCGCTCTTCGTAGATGATCTGGTCGCGCTGCGCCTGGGCCCGGAAGTTGCCCGCCCCGATCGAGTCCATGATCAGGATCGCCGTCGCGACGATGGTCCAGGCCACGACGGCCCCGGCTCCGATCCAGGCGACCAGCTGGGTTTCCGACCTCAGCCGTATGAAGCGCGTCTCGGTATCCGACCGGATGAAGAGGCGCCGTTCGGGGAACCTGCGCTCGAGCCACGAGTGCAGTCCCTGTGCAATCCGTGTCCTCACGTATCAGCCCCCGTCCCGTCCCAAACAAGGTAGGGCCACCGTAAGGCGTGGCCCGTCGGAGGAGGGGATACCGAAGGCTGGGGCCAATCCGCAACCCATAAGCCGCCCCGGCTGCCTGCGCCGTGGCGTCGCCCTCGGGATTGGCGGATTGCCGCCGATGCGCGGCTCAGCCCAGCTGCACCAGCGCGTGCCGCTTCTTGCCGGCCGACAGCTTGATCGGCGCGCCGAGCCG
>JBFKOW010000101.1:0-12920 GCA_041628615.1 Paracoccaceae bacterium
CACCAGGGTCGCCAGGGCCTCGCCCTCGACGTCCTCGGCGATGATCAGCTGCGGCTTCTGCTACTGGATAACGGCCTCGAGCAGCGGCACCATCGGCTGCAGCGACGAGAGCTTCTTCTCGTGCAGCAGGATCATCGCGTCTTCCAGCTCGGCGGTCATCTTGTCCGAGTTGGTGACGAAGTAGGGCGACAGGTAGCCACGGTCGAACTGCATCCCCTCGACCACGTCGGTCTCGGTCTCGAGGCCCTTGTTCTCCTCGACGGTGATGACGCCCTCGTTGCCGACCTTCTGCATCGCGTCGGCGATCTGGCGGCCGATCTCGGCTTCGCCGTTGGCAGAAATGGTGCCGACCTTGGCGACTTCGTCGCTGTCGGCGACCGGGCGGGCGGCGGCCTTGATGTGCTCGACGACCTTGGCGGTGGCGAGGTCGATGCCGCGCTTGAGGTCCATCGGGTTCATGCCGGCGGCGACCGACTTCATGCCCTCGCGGACGATGGCCTGGGCCAGAACGGTCGCGGTGGTGGTGCCGTCACCGGCCTCGTCGTTGGTGCGGCTGGCCACTTCCTTGACCATCTGCGCACCCATGTTCTCGAACTTCTCCTCGAGCTCAATCTCCTTGGCGACGGTGACGCCGTCCTTGGTGATGCGGGGGGCGCCGAAGCTCTTCTCGATCACCACGTTGCGGCCCTTCGGGCCGAGGGTCACCTTCACCGCGTCGGCGAGGATGTTGACACCCTTCAGCATGCGGTTGCGGGCGTCGCTGTTGAATTTCACGTCCTTGGCAGACATGTCCTACCTTCCTTCAATCGGTTTGTTCACGGGCCGGGGCGCGGACGCCGCCGGCAGGATCTGGGCGAGTGCGATCAGGCGGCCTTGGCGGCGGCGGCGTTCTCGATGATGCCGAGGATGTCGCTTTCCTTCATGATCAGGAGCTCTTCCCCGTCGATCGACACTTCGGTGCCGGACCACTTGCCGAACAGGATGCGGTCGCCCGGCTTCACGGCCATCTCGATGAGTTCGCCGGAATCCTTGCGCGCGCCCTCGCCGCAGGCGATGACTTCGCCCTCGGCGGGCTTTTCCTTGGCGCTGTCGGGGATGATGAGGCCGCCCTTGGTCTTCTCATCGGATTCGACACGGCGGACCAGAACACGGTCGTGCAGCGGTTTGAAAGCCATGCGTTTCGCTCCTTGGCTGTCGTTGCGTTGTCTCTGTGGGTCCTCCCTCGGACCGTTATCACTCAGCCGGGCCGAGTGCTAACGGACGCGATTTAGGGACTGCCAATCCGGCTGTCAACAGGCCCGGCACCGCAAAATTCGGCGCTGGCGTCCTGTCCGCGATCGCTCCCGGACTCCCCTTGGCCGAAGCCCCGAAATGGTGTATCGACCGCGCATCTGCCTTGTTGAGGGAGGCTGCCATGACGCAAACCGGAAATCCCGCCGCCCGCTGAGACCGGCCGCTGTCCGATCGCGGACCGGCTCCCGGCTCCGCCCCCTCTCTCATCCCGAAGTCCCCGCACCCGCCCGGCTTTCGCCGCCCTCGATCCGTGCCGGGACCGGTCATTCGAAGGCATCGCCATGTTGCATCCCGTTCTGCCCCCCGCCCTGCTGGTGCGGGACGCCCGCCGCGCCGATGGGCCGACGCTGCGCCCGGCGCGGTCGGTCCCGCGCCGCGGTCCGCCATCCCGGCCCCCGACGGACCTGTCCGAGGCCGATCATTCCACCCCGGTCCAAACCACCCGCCCCGCGGAGACGGCCGGCTGGCGGCGCTGGCTCGGGCGGCGGCTGATCCGGCTCGGGTCCGCAATCGCGGGGGAGCCGGGACCGGCCGGGTTGCGGCCGGCGGCGGAGACGGACTAGGCTTTGCCGATCCGTCTCCGCAGGCTTCCCATGCGCCGCTTTCGCCTCCTTGCCGCCGCCCTCTGTGCACTCGTCTGCACCCTGCCCCTCGCCGCCGCGGCAGCCGGCTGCGGCGGCAAGAGCCTGGCCGAGACCCTGACCGAGGCGGAGCGCGCCGAGATCGCCGGCGCGGTGGCCGCCACCCCCTACCCGCGCGGCCTGCTGTGGACCGCGCGGCGGGACGGGGCCGAGCTGCGCCTCGTCGGCACCATGCACATCCACGACCCGCGCAACGGGCCGCTGATCGACCGGATCGCGCCGCTCCTCGACGGCGCCGGGCTGGTCCTTCTGGAACTGACCCCGGCCGAGGAGGCCGCGGTGCAGGCGGCGATGGTGGAAGACCCGGACCGGCTGTTCATCACCGCCGGGCCGACCCTTCCGGACCTGCTGGACGACGCGACATGGCAGGCGCTGGCCGCCGCCGCGCGGGACCGCCAGATCCCCGCCTTCATGGCCGCCAAGTTCCGGCCCTGGTACCTGTCGATGTCGCTGGCCATGCCGCCCTGCGCGATGGCCGATCTCGTCGCCGGGCGGCGCGGGGTGGATCACGCCATCATGGACGCCGCCGGGGCGCGCGGACTGCCGATGGCGCCGCTGGAGCCCTGGGACACGCTGTTCGCCCTGATGGAGCGCGGCACCGAGGCCGAGCAGATCGAGATGCTGCGCCTGTCGCTGGTCCCGGCCGGGATCCAGGAGGCCTCGGTCGTGGCGATGCTCGACGGCTACTTCGCCGGGGAGGTCGCCGAGGTCTGGGAAATGTCGCGGATCGCCGCGCGGCGGGTGCCGGGGCTCGACCCGGACGAGGCCGATGCGCTGTTCGCGGAGTTGCAGCGCGACCTGCTCGACACCCGCAACCGGGCCTGGGTCCCGGTGATCGAGGCGGCGGCGGCGGATCACCCGGTCGTCGTCGTCGCGGTGGGCGCGGCGCACCTGCCGGGCGAAGCGGGGGTGCTGAGGCTGCTCGAAGGGGCCGGGTGGACGGTGGCCCCGGCCGAGTGAGGTGGGTCTCGACCCACCGTAGCCCCTAGCCGTCCTCGCCCCAGTCCGTCAGCCCGCGCCGGCCCGCCGCGGTCAGGCCGTAGATCCCGGTCGCCACGCGTTCGAACCAGCCGTAGTGGTTGTCGGCCATGATCCGGCGGGCCTCGGGGACCTCGGTCCATTCGGCCACCTTCGCGGCCTTCGTCGGCCCGTGCACGGCGAGAAACCGGGCGCAGGCGATGGCGTCCTGCCGGTAGCCGGTGACCAGCCCGTGCCGGGTCGCGCCGCCGTCGTTGGGATCGCCGCGCAACCGCTCGAAAGCGCGCAGCAGGCCGACGGCCTTCTTCGGGGACTTGCGCGGGCGGAACGGGCCCGGATCGCAGACCACCTCGACAAGCCCGTTCCGCGGCCGCACGAAGATCACCCCGAGGCCCAGCCGCCGGGCCAGCGCCACGTTGTCCCGGCCGGCGCGGGTCTTGGGACGGGGGACCGCGACGTAGACCGCGTCCGTCAGCGCCTGCCGAGCGATGGCCTGGTGGAACAGGGCGAGCGAGAAGCCGGTCTTGAGCTCGATCACCACCAGCGGTTCGTCGCCGCGCCGGGCCACGACATCGGCCGCGCCGACCTCGCCCTTCACCTCGTAGCCCTGCGCCTCGAGATGCGCCTTCACCGGGCCGTAAAGCTCGCTCTCGCGCATCCTGTCCTCGGCTCGCGTCCCCGGCGGCGCTCTGCGCCGGCGCCGACAATCTGCCTCGTGACAGCGGCTTGGGCCACTCCTATAAGGCCCGCGATCCGACCAACAGCCAAGAGCCCGACACAGCCATGACCACCCTCGTATTCGGCCACAAGTCCCCCGACACCGATTCCACCGGATCGCCGATCCTCTGGGCGTGGTATCTCAACGAGGTGCAGGGCGAGACCGCCGAGGCGGTGCTGCTGGGCGAGCCCAACACCGAGGCGGCCTGGCTGCTGAAGCGCTGGGACCTGCCGAAGCCGCGGATCATCTCGGACGTGGCCGAGGGCCAGCCGGTGGTCATCGTCGACACCAACAACCCCGCAGAACTGCCCGAGGGCATCAACGCCGCCGACATCCGGGCGATCATCGACCATCACAAGCTGGTCGGCGGGCTCGAGACGAAGGGCCCGATCGAGATCACCGTGCGGCCGCTGGCCTGCACCGCCACCATCATGCACGACCTGATGGGCGATGTGGCGATGCCGGACTGGGTGAAGGGCACGATGCTGACCTGCATCCTGTCGGACACGCTGGAGTTCCGTTCGCCCACCACCACGCCGCACGACCGCGCGGTGGCCGAGAGACTGGCCTCCGACCTGCGGGTGTCGATCCCCGACTACGCCGCCGAGATGTTCGCCGCGAAGTCCGACGTCTCGGCCTTCTCGGATGCCGAGCTTCTGCGCATGGACTCGAAGGAGTACGAAGTCGGCGGCACCTCCTTCCGGGTCTCGGTGCTGGAGACCACGGCGCCCCGGACGGTCCTCGACCGCAAGGCCGCGCTGATGGAGGCGATGAAGGCCGTCGCCGCCGAGGACGGCGTCGACCAGGTGCTTCTGTTCGTCGTCGACATCCTCAACGAGGAAGCCACGATGCTGATCCCCAACGACCTGACGAAGGCGGTGGCCGAGAAGAGCTTCGGCGCCACCGTCACCGGCGACAGCGTCGTCCTGCCCGGCATCATGAGCCGCAAGAAGCAGATCATCCCGGCGCTCAAGGTCTGAGTCCGGGGCTGATCCCGGGAGCGTTCCCTTCCCTCCGGCAACACCGGGTCAGGACGCGGCGGGCAGATCGGGGAAGAGCGACTTGTAACGCGGGGTGAAGAACTTCACGAAGGCCTTCACCTCCGGCCGGCGCCATGCTTCCGGCGACACCAAAAGCACCTGCGGCGCGTCGAGTTCCTCCGGCGGGTCGAAACAGGCGACGAGCCGGCCCGCCTGAACGTCCGGAAGGCTCATCCGAACGTTCCGGACCCCGATCCCCTGCCCGCTCAGGATCGCCGCGTCGAGAACCAATATCTCGCTGTAGGTCCGCCAGATATCGCTTTCGTCGACGAACTTCAGCAACCAGTCGTGATGCACCGGCGGCATGTGGCGGGGCATGAAGGCCAGGATCCTGTGCCCGGGCAGGTCTTCCGGCGCGCGTGGCGTTCCATGAGCGGCAACGTAGTCGGGACTGGCGTAGACGGTGAACCGCGCGAGGCTGATGCGCCGGACGATCAGGTCCGGGTCAGGGTCCGACAGCATCAGACGGATCGCGATGTCGGCCTCGCCCGCCTTGAGGTCGTAGACCCTCATGTCGGTGAGGAAATCGAACGCGATCTCGGGATGTATGTCGGCGAAGGCGTTGAAGATATCTGTCGTCCGCCCGGCGAGATTCGGGCCGAAGGCGGTGATCCGGATGGGGCGCGGGGCCTTCAGCGCCCCGGCCCTCTCCTGCAGGTCCGCGGCGGCCCGCTCCATCGCCTCGGCCGCGGGGATCAGCTCCTCCGCCGCGCCGGTCAGCCGGACCCCCCGTGTGTCGCGCTCGAAGAGCGTCAGCCCGAGGGCATGCTCCAGCGCGTCGATCCGGCGGGCCACGGTCGGCTGTGACTGGCCGAGGTGGCGCGAGGCGGCCAGCGTCGATCCCGCCCGCGCGACGGCGAGGAAGACCCGGATGTCGGACCAGGCAGCGCTGCGGTTATTCATTTCTGAAGAACAGCACAACGCCGCGGCGGATACCAGCGTTTCGGCGGGCCGGTTAGCGTGTCGGGCGACAGCACGAAGAGGAGACGACCATGACCGCCAGCCTTGCCAGCCCCGTCGCCGCCCCCCTCGTCGGCCGCCCGCGCCGGACTGGTGCAGGCCGCCCCGCCGCGACGCCGATGCCCGACGCCGAGGATGCCCGCTCCCGCCGCGCCTTCGTGGAGGAGATGCTCGACCGGAACGCCCTCGCCTTCTCCAGCGAACTGGACGTGCAGGCGATGATGCACGTCTATCCGGCGCGGTTCTGACCGGGCGGCCGCACCGGGGGCCGCCCGCGGTTGCGGCGGATCAGAGCCCCAGCGCCTTTCTGGACGACCGCGCGAGCGTCACCACGAGGTCGCCGGGGATCGGCTTGCGTGGCGAGAAGGTGACCCCGGTCTTCGTCGCCTTCAGCCCCGCGGCGGCGATCGCGCCGGCATGTTCGGCGATGGCGGCGGCATCCACGTAAAGGCCGCATTGCCTGCTGAAGGCGGCATATCCCGCGATCACCGACTTGCCGAACCCGAAACCGGGCATGTCATACAGGATCAGTTCCTCGGCGTCGGGAAGCGCCCGGGCCAGGTCGGCCCGCAGCGCGGCGAGCGACGGGCGGAACGGCTCGGGCGCGGCGGCGATGTAGGCGTCGTGATCGGCGAACTTGCCCATGCGCGATCCTCGCTCCGGACGGCGTGCGACGCAAGCACCGGGTCGGACCGACGAGAGGGCGCAGAGGCTACGCCCGCAAAGCCTTCGAAAGGTCCACCGGACCTTTCGCCAGCAAGCTGGATCAGGCTTTGCCCTTCCACGGCACCAGCCAGCGTTCGGCGCGGCGCATCAGCATGTCGATGCCGAATCCGATCACGCCGATCAGGATGATGCCCATGATGACGATGTCGGTGTTCTGGAACTTCGACGCGGTCATGATCATCATCCCGGCGCCCTTCTCGGCGGCGACCAGTTCGGCCGCGACCACGGTGCCCCAGCACACCCCCATCGCCACCCGCGCGCCGGTGAAGATGTCGGGCAGCGAGTTCGGAATGATGACGTGGCGCATGATCTGCCACTTCGACGCGCCCAGCGAATAGGCGGCGTGGACCTTGGTGATCCGCACCCCCGACACGCCCGACCGTGCGGCGATGGCCATGATCCAGAGCGCGGCGAGGAACAGCAGGATGATCTTGCCCACCTCGCCGATGCCGGCCCAGATGATGACCAGCGGGATCAGCGCCAGCGGCGGCACCGGTCGCATGAATTCGACGATCGGATCGAACCAGCCGCGGAACCAGTCGCTGAGCCCCATCGCGTAGCCCAGCGGGATGCCGACGGCGGCGCCGAGCAGGAAGCCGACGATGACCCGGAACAGCGAGAAGCCGAGGTGTTCGGCCAGCGTCGAGTTGCGGAAGCCCTCGACCGCGATCTCGCCCAGCCGCTGCCAGACCGCCTCGGGCGGCGGCAGCCAGATCGGCTCCATCTGCCAGCCGGTGTCGGGGGCGATGTTCAGGCTGCCGCGGCCGGTCAGGGTGACGCGGGCGAAGCCGACATCGACCGGATCGCCCTCCGAGATCGCCTTGCCGTTGACCGCCACGATCTCGACCCCGTCATCGCCGCGGTTCAGCTCGTCGTTGCTGTCCCAGCGCAGGATCTCGGTCCGGTAGGCGGCGATCGACAGGCCGTCGTCCTTGGCGAAGCCGTCGCCCGGCGCCGGTTCGGGCGCGCTGACATCCTGGCCGACCGGGAAGACCACGACATGGACGGTCGCGTCGTCCTCCGCGCCGTCGGCGGCCCGCGCGGTATAGGTGAACGATCCCTCGCCGGTGAAGGCGCCCGGGGCGTGCATGAAGCCGGGCAGCAGGGACGACCCGGTGAAGGCGGCCCAGAACACGAAGATCAGGACCACCGACACGACCGAGGCGGCGAAGTTCGAGGTGACCGCGCTTTCGTCGCCGAAGGTCACGGTCTTGAGCGATCCGAAGTCGTGGCGGGGCGTCATCAGCCGGCGCACGCCGCGCCAGATCACGAGGGTGAGAAGGATCACGCCGACATAGGCCGCGAGCCAGGGGAGCGCGGACAGGATGGTGCCGACGAGGGTGACGAGTTCGGACCAGAGGGCGGAAATCAGCTGCATGTCAGGCGCTCTCCTGCCGGCCCATGATCTCTTCTTCCATGTCCCAGATCATCCCGAGGATCTCCTCGCGGGTCCGGGCGTAGTCCGGGTGCTTCTTGACCTCGCGCAGGTCGGCGCCGACGCCGAGATCGGCGAAGGGCAGCCGGTATTCCTTGTGGATGCGGCCGGGCCGGGGCGCCATCACCAGCAGGCGTTCGCCCAGCAGCAGTGCTTCCTCGACCGAGTGGGTGATGAGGATGATGGTCTTGCCGGTCTCTTTCCACAGCTTGAGGACCAGCCCCTGCATCTTCTCGCGGGTCAGCGCGTCGAGCGCGCCCAGCGGTTCGTCCATCAGGATCACGTCCGGGTCGTTGGCAAGGCAGCGGGCCAGCGCCACGCGCTGCTGCATGCCGCCGGACAGTTCGTAGATCGCCTTCTCCTTGAAGTCCCGCAGGCCGACCACGTCGAGCAGGTGATCGACGGTGCCGCGGTATTCGGAGGCCTTCTTGCCGGCCATCCGGGGACCGAAGGAGACGTTGTCGCGGACGCTCATCCATTCGAACAGGGCGCCCTGCTGGAACACCATGCCGCGCTCGGCATCCGGGCCGCGCACGACGTGGCCGTTGAGCCGGATCTGGCCCGACGTCGGCGCGAGGAATCCCGCGACGATGTTGAGAAGGGTCGTCTTGCCGCAGCCCGAGGGCCCGAGGACGCTCATCAGTTCGCCCTGGGCGAGGTCGAGCGTCACGTCCTTGAGCGCCTGAACGTGCCCGCCGCCGGGCAGATCGAAGCGCATGGAGATATTGTCGATTGCAAGGCCTGTCATGGCACCCCCCGGTCGTGGCTGGCTCGACGACGAGGTCGGCGCCGATCCGGTGCGGCGGGGGCCTGCCGGCCCCCGCCGGGTTCGTCACATCTTGTTCACGCCCGACAGCGGGCCGGTGTTGATGTTCGCCTCGTAGGTGTCGAGGGCGGCGCCGATCGAGCCCGCCGCGACGAAGACATCGGCCACGCCCTTCAGGAAGGCCGGGGCCGCGCCGCCGAGCCAGGCGGCGGAGAGCTGTTCGTCGACCGAGGGGAAGACGAAGGTGGCCATGGTCTCGGCGGTGGCGGCCTCGTCCATACCCGCGTCCTGGGCGATGACCGGCAGCATCTCGGCGGTGTGCTCGCCCGAGTTCCACATCGCGTTGGCGTCGGCGGTCACCTGCAGGAACTTGGTCACCAGTTCCTCGTTCTCGGCGACGAAGCTGGCCGGGGCCGAGGTCACGTCGAACACGAGGATACCGAGCGCGGTCTTCTCGTCGCCGGTCAGCAGCACGTTGCCGTGCTCCTTCATCCGGCGCAGCGAACCGCCCCAGCCGCAGGCCATGTCGACCGCGCCCTGGGCAATGGCGGCGGCGCCGTCGGGCGGTGCCATGTCGACGACCTCGAGGGTCGAGATGTCGACCCCGAAGTGGTCCATCTGGCGCAGGAAGCCGTAATGCGCGGCGGTGCCGAGCGGCACGGCGACCTTCGATCCGGCGAGGTCGGCGGCGGTGGAGGCGTCGATCTCGAGCGCGGAGCGGACCACGCAGTTGTCGTTGTCGGCGTAGGACACCGCGACGTCGAGCATCTGCAGGTCCTGCCCGGCCGAGGTCGCCACCACGAACGGCGGCACGCCCTGGCTGACGGCGATGTGCACGTCGCCGGAGGCCATCGCGGCGGACATCGCGGTGCCGGTGTCGAAGCTCACCCAGTTGATCTTGACGCCCATCGCCTCGTCGTAGGTGCCCTGCACCTTGGCGTACTGGAACGGCATCGGCCATTCGAGGAAGTAGGCGACGGTGATCTCCTCGAGGTGGCCGCCGGCGGTGGCGGCGCCGGCACCGGTCAGCAGCGCGAGCCCGGCGGCAGCCCCGGCAAGTTTGGTCCGCAGTGTCATGTCATTTGTCTCCCATGTTGGCGCCCGCATGCTCGGGCATTGGACTGGGGCGGGCCGGTTCGTCCGGCCGCTGCCCCGCATTCGTTTCCCCGACCCTATCCGATCGGGGCCGCACCGCAATGCCCGGCTGGGCCGCTAGTGCGGAATCTGGTCGATGGTATCGCGCAGCTTGCCCACGATTTCGTCGATATGGGCGCGTTCCGATATGAACATCGGCGCCACGATGGCGTTCTCGCCGGTGAACTTGATGTGGCAGCCGTTCCAGAACAGCGCGGTCTGCGCCGCCACCCCGCGGTGGCCCGGCACCTTGCCGGGGTAGAGTTCGACCCCAGCCATCATGCCGATGGACCGGACATCCTTGACCAGCGGATGGTCGGACAGGCTGTGCACCGCGTCCCGGAAATAGGGCGCCATCTCGGCGGCGCGCTGGAACAGGCCCTCCTCGCGGTAGATCGCGAGGCTGGCGAGGCCGGCGGCGCAGGCCCCTGGGTGACCGGAATAGGTGTAGCCGTGGAACAGCTCGATCCCGCCCATCGCGGCCTTGTCGGTGACGGTCTCGTAGATTTCGTCGCGGACCGCGACCGCGCCCATCGGCATCGACCCGTTGGTGATCGCCTTGGCCATCGTCATGATGTCGGGGACCACGCCGAAGGCGTCGGCGGCGAAGGTTCCGCCGACCCGGCCGAAGCCGGTGATGACCTCGTCGAAGACCAGCAGGATGTTGTTGGCGTCGCAGATCGCCCGGATCCGTTCGAGGTAGCCCATTGGCGGCGGCAAGGTGCCGCAGGACCCGGCGACCGGCTCCACGAACACCGCGGCTATGGTCTCGGCGCCGAGGTTCTGGATCGCCCGCATCAGGTCCTCGGCCCGGTCGGCGCCGGTGGTCCGCTGGCCGGGAACGTTCAGTTCCTCCTCGGTCCAGGTGTGGCGCATGTGGACGATGCCCGGCATCGTCACCGGAAAGGCGCGGCGGTTGTTGACCAGCCCCGACAGCGACACGCCGCCGATGTTGACGCCGTGATAGGCCTTCTCGCGGCTGATGAAGTGGCGCCGGTTCTCGCCCTTGGCGGTGTGGTAGGCCATGACGATCTTGAGCGCGGTGTCCACCGCCTCGGACCCGGAATTGCAGAAGAAGACGTGGTTGATCCCCTCCGGCGTCAGCCGGGCGACCTCTTCGGCCAGCGCGAAGGACAGCGGGTGGCCGGTCGAGAAGGGCGACACAAAGGTGATCTCGGACATCGCCTTGTGGACCGCCTCGACGACCTTCGGATGGCAATGGCCGGCGGGCGAACAGAACAGCCCCGAAGAGCCGTCGATCACCGTCCCGCCCTTGTGATCGGTCATGTAGACGCCGCGGGCCTGCACCACGAGTCGCGGGTCCTTCTTGAACCCGCGGTTGTCGGTGAACGGAATCCAGAATTCTTCCAGCGAGTTGTTCTTGGCATCGAGCGCCATCGGGTCGTCCTCCGGATCGGCGTTGCGGAATGGGGTGATCCGCGGCAGCGTATCCGCTGGCGGCAGCGGGCTTTACATCCAGATCGGAGCGCTCTCTAAGTCCAGTCATGGCGATCCCGGCGGACAGCTTCTTTCTCGACCCGGCGGCGACCGGAACCCTGCAGGCGCAGATCCGACAGATGGTGGCCGAAGGCATCCTGTCGGGCCGGTTCCGCGCCGGCGAGCGGATGCCCTCGTCGCGGGCGCTGGCGCGGCAGCTCGGGGTCAGCCGGATCACCGTGACGCTGGCCTATACCGACCTCGTCGCCGACGACTACCTCGCCGCGCGGGGCCGGTCGGGCTACTTCGTGTCGCCCACCGCGCCGGAGCCGCCCCGGCTGCCCGACCGCGGCCCGCCCCGCGCCAGCAGCGTCGACTGGGGCCGGATCATCGCCACCCGCGCCGCGCCGCTGCAGGAGAAGCCGGCCGACTGGTCGCGCTACCGCTTCCCGTTCATCTACGGGCAGGCCGACCCGGCGCTGTTCGACCTCGCGGCATGGCGGCACTGCGCCCAGCGGGCGATGGGCCGGGCCGATTTCGAGGCGCTGACCGCCGACCGGTTCGACGCCGACGACCCGGCGCTGGTCGAGTTCATCACCCGCCAGACCCTGCCCCGCCGCGGCATCCGGGCCGGGCCGGACGAGGTGCTCATCACCCTCGGGGCGCAGAACGCCCTCTGGCTCGCGGCGCAACTGCTGCTGACCGGGCGGCGGACGGCGGTGATCGAGGATCCCTGTTACCCGCCGCTGCGCGCCATCCTGGACCAGAGCCGCTGCAAGGTGCTGCCGGTGCCGGTGGACGACGACGGCCTGTCCCCCGACACCATGCCCGCCGCCGACGTGGTGTTCTGCACGCCCTCGCACCAATGCCCGACCGCCGCGACGATGCCGATGGAACGGCGGCAGGCGCTTCTGGCCCGGGCCGAGGCGGACGATTTCCTCATCGTCGAGGACGATTACGAGTTCGAGATGTCGTTCCTGCGCGCGCCCTCCCCGGCGCTGAAGTCGATCGACCGGTCCGGGCGGGTGATCTATGTCGGGTCGTTCTCCAAGTCGCTGTTTCCCGGCCTGCGGCTCGGCTACCTCGTCGGCCCGGCGCCGTTCATCACCGAGGCGCGGCGGCTGCGGGCCTCGGTCCTGCGGCACCCGCCGGGGCACCTGCAGCGGACCACCGCCTACTTCCTGTCGCTGGGCCACTACGACGCGCTGGTGCGGCGCATGGGCCGGGCGTTCCACGACCGGCGGCAGGTGATCGACGCGGCGGTGACGCGGCACGGTCTGACGGTGGCCGGCAAGGGGGCGTTCGGCGGCTCGGCGCTGTGGATGCGGGCGCCAGACGGCATCGACACCGCCCGGCTGGCCGCCGCGCTGCGGCCGCGCGGCGTGCTGATCGAGCCCGGCGCGCCGTTCTTCGCCGCCGCCGACCCGCCGCGCCGGTTCTACCGGCTGGCCTACAGTTCGATCCGCGCCGACCGGATTCCCGAGGGCATCGCCCTGATCGCCGAGGAGCTCGGCCATCTGGCGGCAGGGGCCGGGCCGGACTGACTGACTGGACATAGAACAGGCGGCGCACTGGCCCTAATCCTGACCCGCCCGAGGCCCTATGGTCCGCCCGCGCCAGAGGAGGAAGCCCCATGCAGATGACGACCGAAGAAGCTTTTGTGAAGGTGCTTCAGCGCCACGGGATCGAACATGCCTTCGGGATCATCGGCTCGGCGATGATGCCGATTTCGGACCTGTTTCCGCGGGCCGGGATCACCTTCTGGGACTGCGCCCACGAGGGCTCGGCCGGG
>JBFKOW010000102.1:0-12847 GCA_041628615.1 Paracoccaceae bacterium
CCCAGACCGGGGAGCCAGACCGTCGGCCGCCCGGCGCCGCCCTGCTCGGTCCAGTGGATCGGCGCGCCGATCCGGTAAAGGCGCTGACGGGTCATCCTGCTCCTGTTCGCCGCCGGGTCGGGGGCAGCATAGGCGGCGCGCCCCGGTCCGACCAAGCGGTTCGCCGCCGGTCCGCCGGGGGCGGCGGACGGGTTGTGCTATGCTGGCGGCGCGGCCGGGGGAGGGCCGCCGTCATGATCATGCGCATTTTCCAGGTCACCACCCATCCCGGCAAGGAGGCCGCCTTCGCGCGGTTCTTCCACGACACCGCGATCCCGCTGATGCGGTCCACCGACGGCATCGTGCAGGTGCTGCCCGGCGCGGCGCGGCCCGACAGCCCGCGGGAGTTCAGCTTCGTCATGGTCTGGCGCGACCTCGACGCGCTCAGGGCCTTCGTCGGCGAGGACTACACCTCGGCCCACATCGCGCCGGACGAGGCCGACCTGGTGGCCGAGCGGCGGATCGCCCATTACGACCTCGCAGACGGCTAGGCCCGGCCCTCGACGCGGCCTGTCTCGGGCAGGATGTCCGGCCCCGGCGGCAGGCCGGCCTTGCGGCGCGCGATCCCGCGCCGGTCCGGTGGATCGGTGCCCCGATCCGGCAGGGGCGCTGACGGGTCACGGCGGTCCTCTCGGGCCGGAGGCACTGTCCCGGCCCATCGCCGGGGTGCTTTCGCGTCCGGGGGCCTTGCGGACCCGCCCGATTTGGCCCATCCCCGCCGGCAGTCCGCGACCGGAGGAACGCCCATGAGCCGAACCGTCTATGTCAACGGGGCCTACCTGCCCGAGGAACAGGCCACCGTGTCGGTCTTCGACCGCGGCTTCCTGTTCGCCGACGGGGTCTACGAGGTGACCAGCGTTCTGGGCGGCAAGCTGATCGACTTCGACGGCCACGCCGCGCGGCTGGCCCGGTCGCTGGGCGAACTGGGCATGGCCGCGCCGCTCGGCCGCGACGACCTGCTCGCCATCCACCGCGAACTGGTCGCCCGCAACGGCATCGAGGACGGTCTGGTCTACCTGCAGATCACCCGCGGCGCGGCGGACCGCGACTTCGCCTACCCGGCGCCGGACACCCCGGCGACGGTGGTGCTGTTCACCCAGTCCAAGCCCGGCATGGCCGACGCCCCGGCGGCGAAGGCCGGGATCCGGGTGATCTCGATTCCCGACCAGCGCTGGGGCCGCCGCGACATCAAGACGGTGCAGCTTCTCTACCCGTCGATGGGCAAGATGATGGCCAAGGCGGCGGGGGCCGACGACGCCTGGATGGTGGAGGACGGGCACGTCACCGAGGGGACCTCGAACAACGCCTACATCGTGACCGGCGGCACCATCGTCACCCGCCACCTCGGCACCGAGATCCTGCACGGCATCACCCGCGCCGCGGTGCTGCGATTCGCCCGCGAGGCGCAGATGGCGGTGGAGGAACGGCCGTTCACGCTGGACGAGGCGCTGGCCGCGGACGAGGCCTTCGTCACCTCCGCCTCGGCCTTCGTGATGCCGGTGGTCGGGATCGACGGGGTGACGCTGGGCGACGGCACCCCCGGCCCGGTGGCGCGGCGGCTGCGCGAGATCTACCTCGAGGAAAGCCGCCGGTCGGCGATCTGACCGGGGCGCGCCCGCACGCGCCCTCGGGTGGAGTTGCATGAGCGAAACTGCCCGCAAGTGTCATTATTTTGAATTTTCCTCGTCTTTCGTGATCCCGTAAGGATCCGGGGACCGATCCCCGGACCCGCTGCCGGGACTGCCGACGAGGAAACCCGAGATGACCGAAGCCGAGGCCGCCACCCGCACCGCCAGCACCGCCGCCGCCAGCGGCGCGATCGCCCTGTCGGGCGCCCTGCAGCCCGCCCCGGACGCCCCGGCGATGGGCTACGTACTGACCGGCCGGCTGCCCGGACCGACCCTGGTGGTGGCCGATCACGGCGATCTCGGGCGGGCGGTGGTGGCCCGGCTGCGCCGGCTGCCGACGCTGCCCTGGATGCGGGGACGGATCGTGGTGGTCTCGCTCGACCGGCTGGGCGCGGGCGACCAGGCGCGGACGCTCGGCGGCTGCATCGGCAGCTACGACCGGATCGTGCACCTGCCGCTGGCGGGCCGCGGCGGGCACACCGAGGCGGCGGCGGAACAGGGCTACTGGGCGGTGCTGCGGATGGCGGCGCGGCTCGGGATGATCTCGGGGCGCGGCGTGCCGATGGGGGCCCGGCCCGGCGCCTAGGCGTCGGGTGCGCCCGGGTCGGCGGCGAACGCCACCCAGCGGCCCGGTCCCTGCGCCGCCAGCACCAGCAGCCCGCCGGCGATCGCCACGTTCTTGACCACGATGGACAATTGCCACGGGTCGGCGCGCATCTGCCAGTGGAACCAGCTGGTGAACAGGCAGTAGAGCGCCAGCGCCGCGGCCCAGGACCGGACCCGCGGCCCGGTGACGAGGGCCACCGCCGCGGCGAGGTTGAAGGCCGCGACCGGCCAGACCAGCCAGCCCGGCAGCCCCAGCCCGCCGATCATCGCCTGCACCGGGGCCGGGTCGATCACCTTCTGCGCCGCCCCGGCGAGGAACAGCATGGCGATCAGCAGCCGGCCCGCGAAGGCGGTGGCGTCCTGCGCGGTGCCGGTCAGGACTTGTCGCCCACGTTGGCGGCGAAGGATTGCGCGAAGGCGGCCTGCTGGTCGGGGCTCGCCTCGGTCTGGTGCTGCGCCTTCCACTGGTCGTAGGGCATCCCGTAATAGACCTCGCGGGCCTCGTCCTTGGTCATCGCGATGCCGCGCTCGGCGGCGGCCTCCTGGTACCAGCGGCTCAGGCAGTTGCGGCAGAACCCGGCGAGGTTCATCAGGTCGATGTTCTGCACCTCGGGGCGGTCCTGCATCAGGTGCCGGCGCAGGCGGCGGAAGGCGGCGGCCTCCAGTTCGGTGCGGGTCTGGTCGTCCATCGGCGGGTCTCCTCGGAAACGGCGTGGCAGGGGACGCCGCCAGTATCGGCGGCGCGGGGCGGGGCGATCAACCGTGCTGCATCTGGTCCAGCGCGCGGGCCAGCAGCGGCGCCAGCCGCTCGGCCCAGTCGCGCTGCCCGGCCTCGGTCTCGATCAGGTCCTGGCGCAGTTCGATCAGCGCGTTCGGGCGGCCGTGGCGCAGGGCGTGGCGGTCCACCGCGTCGCCCGGCAGGTAGCCGGCATAGGGCTGGTTCTCGCCCACGGTCAGGTCGCCCTCGGCCTTCAGCGCCTCGATCAGCGGCCGCGACAGGCGCTCGTCCCAGGCGTAGAGGATGCCGACATGCCAGGGCCGGGGGCGGCGGCCGTTCAGCCGCGGGGTGAAGGAATGGATCGCGACGTAGGCGATGTCGGGCTGCCCGGCGCAGGCCGATTCGATGGCCGCGTCGTAGGGATCCCAGTAGCGCGCCTTGCGGCGGGCGATCTCGGCGTCGTCGATGTGGCGGTTTCCCGGCACGATGGTGCCGTCGTAGAGCCGCATCACCAGGGTCGGGTCGTCGGGGCCCCGGTTCGGGTCGATCACCAGCCGCGAGAAGGTCGACAGCACCGCCGGCGCGTCGAGCAGCCGGGCGAGGTGGCGGGTCACCCCGGCGGCGCCGATGTCGTGGGCGATGTGGCGGCGCATCTGTTCCGCCGGCAGGCCCAGGTCGCCGCCCGCCACGTCCGGCGGCACCCGGTTGGTGGCATGGTCGCAGGTCAGCAGCCAGGGGCTGCCCGGCGCTCCGGGGATCGTCTCGTAGGCGGGATGGGTCATCGGCGTTCGCGGGTCGTTTCGGTCTCGGCTCGGTTCGGTCGGCCGCGCCCGGCTTCCCCTCGCGGGGTTGCACCGGCCGTCGCGGCGGTGTCATCGTGTGGCCGTAACGCTGCGGCGTTTGCGGCGCACCCCCTCTAGGCCAGTTGTCGGCCAGAGGGAATTGCGCAATAAGGACCGCGGCCGGCGTTATCGCTAACGGTGCCGGCCGTCCGCATCAAGATCCGCCCGAAGGAGTAGGGACCATGCCCCGCACCCGCCACGTCAAGATCGTCGCCACGCTGGGACCGTCCTCGAACGATTACGACATGATCCGGACGCTCGCCGAGACCGGCGCCGACGTGTTCCGGCTGAACATGAGCCACGGCGACCACAAGGAGATCGGCGCCCGCCACGAGATCATCCGCAGGGTCGAGGAGGACCTCGGCCGGCCGATCGCGATTCTCGCCGACCTGCAGGGGCCGAAGCTGCGGGTGGGGGTCTTCGCCAACGGCTCCGAGGACCTGGAGCCGGGCCAAGCCTTCCGGCTCGACCTCGACGAGACGCCGGGTTCCTCGACCCGCGTCTGCCTGCCGCACCGCGAGATCCTCGACGCGCTGAAGCCCGGCGCGACGCTGCTGGTCAACGACGGCAAGATCCGCCTCAAGGTGAAGGACTGCGGCGCCGACTACGCCAACTGCGAGGTGGTCGTCGGCGGCACGATCTCGAACCGCAAGGGGGTCAACGTCCCCGACGTGGTGCTGCCGGTGGCGGCGCTGTCGGACAAGGACCGCGCCGACCTCGAATTCGTCTGCTCGCTCGGGGTGGACTGGCTGGCGCTGTCCTTCGTGCAGCGCGCCGCCGACGTGGAGGAGGCGCGCCGGCTGGCCAAGGGCCGCGCCGCTATCCTGTCCAAGATCGAGAAGCCCGCCGCGGTCAACGCCTTCGACGAGATCCTTGCGGTGTCGGACGGGATCATGGTCGCCCGCGGCGACCTTGGCGTGGAACTGCCGGTGCAGGCGGTGCCGCCGATCCAGAAACGGCTGATCCGCAAGTGCCGCGCCGCCGCCAAGCCGGTGATCGTCGCCACCCAGATGCTCGAATCGATGATCGAGAACCCGATGCCGACCCGCGCCGAGGTGTCCGACGTCGCCGCCGCGATCTACGAGGGCACCGACGCGGTGATGCTGTCCGCCGAAAGCGCCGCCGGCCAGTATCCGGTCGAGGCGGTGCGCACGATGGACGCCGTCGCCACCGAGGTCGAAAGCGACCCGACCTACACCCAGATCATCGAGGCCAGCCGCCAGATCGACCGCAGGACGGTGCCCGACGGCATCGTCTCGGCGGCGCGCGAGATCGCCGAGGCGACCAACGTCAAGGCGATCTGCTGCTTCTCGGAAAGCGGCACCACCGCGTTGCTGACCGCGCGCGAACGGCCCCGCGTGCCGATCGTGATGCTGACCACCGAGCGGTCCACCGCGCGGCGGCTCTGCCTGTCCTGGGGCACCAACTGCTGCATGACCACCGAGGACATCGACCGGTTCAAGCAGGCGGTGGTCGCGGCGGTGCGGGCGACGCTCGGGCTCGGGCTGGCGACGCCGTCGGACAACATCATCGTGGTCGCCGGCGTGCCGTTCAATACGCCCGGCTCGACCAACATCCTGCGGGTCGCCCCCTGCGAGGAACGTTTGATCTTCCGGCAGGAAAGCTGAATAAGCGTCCGCGAAAGGACGCGCGCACATGGATTCGGACCTGTTTCTCGTCATCGGGCTGGTGATCACCGTGTTCACCATCCCCTCCGTGCTCGGCGCGCTGCTCGACGGCCGGGCGCCGCGGGCGGCGTCGATCCTGGTGCTGATCGGCGGCGGCCTGATCGCGCTGGCGATCAACCAGAACCCGATGGGCTATACCCTGAGCGACATCCCCGATGTCTTTGTCCGGGTCGTCGGCCGCTACCTGAACTGAACCGCCCCTCCCGCGACTCGGGGCTTGCCAACCGGCGCCGGCTTTTCTATAGCCCGGCATCTCGAAACGCGCGCCCGGCCGATGTGGCATTGCCGCGGCGCGTCCGGATATCCGTCAGAGGAGACGAAAATGCCCAAGATGAAGACCAAGTCGAGCTGCAAGAAGCGGTTCAAGGTGACGGCCACCGGCCGGATCAAGGCCGGCCAGGCGGGCAAGCGCCACGGCATGATCAAGCGCACCAACAAGTTCATCCGCGACGCCCGCGGGACCACCACGCTGTCGAAGGCTGATGAGCAGATCATCAAGCCGATGATGCCCTACGCACGCTGAGGAGGTCCGGACATGCGAGTCAAAGGCGGAACCGTCACCCATCGCCGTCACAAGAAGGTCGTGGACGCAGCCAAGGGCTATTACGGCCGGCGCTCGACCACCTTCAAGGTCGCCAAGCAGGCGGTCGACAAGGCCAACCAGTATGCCACCCGCGACCGGAAGGCCCGCAAGCGCCAGTTCCGCGCGCTGTGGATCCAGCGGATCAACGCCGCCGTGCGGTCCCATGACGAGGCGCTGACCTACAGCCGCTTCATGGGCGGGCTGGCCGCCGCCGGGATCGAGGTGGACCGCAAGGTCCTCGCCGACCTCGCGGTGCACGAGCCCGAGGCGTTTGGCACGATCGTCGAGAAGGTCAAGGCCGCGCTGGCCGCCTGACCCCGGCGCGACACGGAATCGGCAAGGGCCGTCCCCCGGGGGCGGCCCTTCGCGTTTCAGGCCCCGAGGTCGAGCCGGACATAGGCCAGGAACGGCCGCAGTTGGGGCAAGGTCCGGTAGGTCGCGCTTTCCGGGAAGGCGTCGATCCGGCGGAACCCGAGGCCCTCGTAAAGCGCCAGCATCGGCCGGTTCTCGGCAAAGCTGTCGGCCAGCAGGGTCGTCAGGCCCATCTCGCGGGCCGCGGCGATCCGCGCCTCCACCAGCCGCCGGCCAAGCCCGGTGCCGCGGGCCGCGGCGCGGACATAGAGGCGCTTCAGCTCGCCCTTGCCGCCGCCGATGGCGCGCAGGCTGCCCATGCCGACCAGCGCGCCGCCGCCGTCCCGCGCCAGCAGGGTCCGCCCGCCCGGCGGCAGGTAGTCGGCGGCCTCGGTCCAGTATTCCTCGATCACCAGCTCGATGTCGGGCCGGGGGCTGCCCATGGCGACGAACTGGTCGCTCATGTAGCCGAAGTATTCCCGCAGCATCGGGTCGAACTCCGCCCGCTCCGGCGCCTCCGTCAGGTCCTCGATCGTGATCTCCATGGCCTACTTCTCCAATGCGCCCTTGCCGGCGATGATCCGGTCGCGGAACTTCGCGATCCGGGCGATGCGGGTTTCCGGCTTCTTCGCCGCGTTCAGGTTCAGCGCATAGCTCTTCTGCCGGCCCGGGGTGAGCGCGGCGAAGGCCTCGGCCAGCTCCGGGTCGGCGTCCAGCGCCTCGATCATCTCCTCGGGCAGGTCCGGCATCGACGCGTCGCGCGGCGCGCGGCGGCCGGCGGCGGCGTGGCCGATCGCCTCGGCGAGGTAGGCCCGGACGGTGTCCGCCCGCTCCGCCACCGCGCCGTTCGCGGTGAACCGGAGCATGTCGGGATGGCGGCTGTTGGGCCCCTGCGGTTCGAGAACGCCCGCCGGGTCCGCCAGCAGCCCGGCCTCGAAGAAGCTCAGCCGGAAATCGCCCCGGAACGCGCCGATGATCGCGATGTTGCGGCCGTGCGCCATGTAGCAGGGATGGCCCCACTTGACGTGCTCGGACAGACCCGCGCCGCGGCAGAGCTCGCGCAGCGCGGCCAGCCCCGCCGCCCAGGTCCGGGTCGAACAGTCCGGCGTGTCGAACCGCTCGCAGCGGCCGCAGCCGCGGGCGAAGAAGTCCTCGATCTCGGTGATCATCGCCATCGCGCCGGCCCCCCGTCGCGGCACCATAGACCGGCCCGCCCCGCCTTGCACCCCCGCCCGGGCCGCGATACCTGAGGCGGATTCCGACAGGAGGGTCCCGCCATGGACGGCTTGCGCGAAAAATACATCGACCTGATCGCCCGCGCCGGGGACGAGGCGGCGCTGGAGGAGATCCGCGTCGCCGCCGTCGGCAAGAAGGGCGAGGTCAGCCTGCAGATGCGCGAACTGGGCCGGATGACCCCGGACGAGCGCAAGGAGATGGGCCCGAAGCTCAACGCCCTGAAGGACGAGATCACCGCCGCGCTGGCCGCCAAGAAGGCGGCGCTGGAGGATGCCGCGCTCGACGCCCGGCTGGCCCGCGAATGGCTCGACGTGACGCTGCCGTCCCGGACCCGCCGGCAGGGCAGCATCCACCCGGTCAGCCAGGTCATGGACGAGATCACCGCGATCTTCGCCGACATGGGCTTTTCCGTCGCCGAGGGCCCCGAGATCGAGACCGACTGGTACAACTTCGACGCCCTGAACATACCCGGCCACCACCCCGCGCGGGCCGAGATGGACACCTTCTACATGGCCCGCGCCGAGGGCGACGACCGCCCGCCCCACGTCCTGCGGACCCATACCTCGCCGGTGCAGATCCGGCACATGGCGGCGCACGGCGCGCCCTGCCGGATCATCGCGCCGGGCCGGGTCTACCGCTCGGACTACGACCAGACCCACACCCCGATGTTCCACCAGATCGAGGGGCTGGCGATCGACCGCGACATCTCGATGGCGAACCTCAAGTGGTGCCTCGAGGAATTCGCCGCCGCCTTCTTCGAGGTGGATCACGTCGAGGTCCGGTTCCGCGCCTCGCACTTCCCGTTCACCGAACCCTCGGCCGAGATCGACTTCCGCTGTTCCTGGGTCGACGGCCAGCTGAAGCTGGGCGAGGGCGACGACTGGCTCGAGGCCGGCGGCTCGGGGATGGTGCATCCGAAGGTGCTGGAGAATTCCGGCATCGACCCGGCCAAATGGCAGGGCTTCGCCTTCGGCCTCGGGATCGACCGGCTGGCGATGCTGAAATACGGCATCCCCGACCTGCGCGCCTTCTTCGAGTCCGACCTGCGCTGGCTGCGGCACTACGGCTTCGGCGCCGGCGAGGTGCCGACGCGCTACGGGGGGTAGGCACCCCGGACGCAACGGCCGACCGGGCCCACGGACCGGCAGGAACGCCCCGCGCGACCAGCGGCGAAGCCGCCGCGCCATCGTCGGGCCGCCCCCACGGCCCGGCGATCGGGGACCGCCAGCGCGCCGCTCGTTCGTTCTCCGGACCGGACCGGGATGAAGCGCCCGGATCCGGCGTCGGATCGCCGGACCGCGGCCCGCCGCTGGCGCGGCTCGCCGGTTCGGGCCGTCCGGAACCGGCCCGGCGCGGACGGCGGCTGCGCCCCCTTCTCCCCCCCGGCCGGTTGCACCTTTCCCCCCGCCGGGCCATCCGCTAAACCCCCCGCGATCATTCCGACGAGGACGCCGATGAAGTTCACGATCTCCTGGCTCAAGGACCATCTCGACACCGACGCGAGCGTGGACCAGATCGCCGAGGCGCTGACCGATCTCGGGCTCGAGGTCGAGGCGGTGGAGAACCCGCTCGACAAGCTGCGCGACTTCACCATCGGCAAGGTCCTGTCGGCCGAGCAGCACCCCGACGCCGACAAGCTCCGGGTCTGCCAGGTCGAGACCGTGGACGGCCCGACCCAGATCATCTGCGGCGCGCCCAACGCGCGGGCCGGGATCACCGTGGTCGTGGCCCGGCCCGGCACCTACGTCCCCGGCATCGACACCACCATCGGGGTCGGCAAGATCCGCGGCATCGAGAGCCACGGCATGATGTGCTCCGAGCGCGAGATGGAACTCAGCGACGAGCACGAGGGGATCATCGAACTGCCCTCCGGCGAGGTCGGCCAGCGGTTCACCGACTGGCTGGCGGCCAACGACCCGGCCAGGGTGGACCCGGTGATCGAGATCGCGATCACCCCGAACCGGCCCGACGCGCTGGGGGTGCGGGGGATCGCCCGCGACCTCGCCGCGCGGGGGCTGGGGCGGATGAAGCCGCTGACGCTCGACCCGGTGCCGGCCGCGTTTCCCTGCCCGGTGACGGTCAGCATCGACGACGACACGCTGGCGCAGGCGCCGGTGTTCTACGGCCGGCTGATCCGCGGGGTGACGAACGGACCCTCGCCCGACTGGCTGCAGCAGCGGCTCAAGGCGATCGGGCTGCGGCCGATCTCGTTCCTCGTCGATGTCACCAACTTCTTCACCTACGACCTGAACCGGCCGCTGCACGTGTTCGACGCCGACACCATCACCGGCAATGCGCTGCGGCTCTACCGGGCGGAGGGGGGCGAGACGCTGGTCGGGCTCGACGACAGGACCTATACCTTCGGTCCCGGCCAGACGATCATCGCCGACGCCGAGGGGCCGGAATCCATCGCCGGGGTGATGGGCGGGCTGCGCACCGGCTGCACCGCCGCGACGACGAACGTCTTCGTCGAGGCGGCCTATTTCGACCCGGTGACCACCGCCTATACCGGCCGGGCGCTGAAGATCCATTCCGACGCCCGCTACCGGTTCGAACGCGGCATCGACCCGTATTTCACCCCCGAGGGGCTGGAACACGCGGTGCGGATGATCGTCGACATCGCCGGCGGCGAGGCGTCCGAGGTGGTGATGGCCGGGGCGATGCCGAACGTGGACCGGGCCTACCGGCTCGACGCGGCGCGGTGCAGTTCGCTCGTCGGCATGGACATCCCCGAATCGACCCAGCGCCAGACCCTGACCGCGCTCGGCTTCCGGATGGAGGGCGACAAGGCCCACGTGCCGTCCTGGCGGCCCGACGTGCGCGGCGAGGCGGACCTGGTGGAAGAGGTGGCGCGGATCGCGTCGCTGACCCGGCTGCAGGGCAAGCCGCTGCCCCGGCCGCACGGGGTCGCCCGGCCGGTGCTGACCGTCAGCCAGAAGCGGCAGCAGGCGGCGCGGCGCTGCGCGGCGGCGCTGGGCTACAACGAATGCGTCACCTACGCGTTCATCGACGCGGGTTCGGCGGCGCTGTTCGGCGGCGGCACCGCGGCGACGGCGCTCGAGAACCCGATCTCGTCCGAGATGAGCCACATGCGCCCGGCGCTGCTGCCCGGGCTGATGCAGGCCGCGGCGCGGAACCAGGCCCGCGGCTTCGCCGACCTCGCGCTGTTCGAGGTGGGCCGGGCCTTCGACGGCGGCGAACCCGAGGACAGCCAGCTGCAGATCGCCGGCCTGCTGGTCGGGCGGACCGGGCCGAAGGACGTGCATGGCGCGTCCCGCCCGGTGGACGTGTTCGACGTCAAGGCCGACGCCGAGGCGGTGCTGGCGGCGCTCGGCGCGCCGGCGAAGGTGCAGATCCTGCGCGGCGGGCCGGACTGGTGGCACCCGGGGCGGCACGGTCTGATCGGGCTCGGGCCGAAGAAGATCCTCGGCGCCTTCGGCGAGGTGCATCCGCGCGTCGTCGCGGCGCTCGACCTCAAGGGGCCGGTGATGGCCTGGACGATCTGGCCCGACGCGGTGCCCGAGCCGCGCCGCGCCGCCGCCACCCGCGCCCGGCTGGTCGCCCCCGACCTGCAGGCGGTGGAACGGGACTTCGCCTTCGTGGTGGATGCCGGGGTCTCGGCCCTCGACCTGGTGAACGCGGCGGCGGGGGCCGACAAGGCGCTGATCGCCGAGGTCCGGGTGTTCGACGAGTTCATCGGCGGCAGCCTCGGCGCGGGCAAGAAATCGCTGGCCATCACGGTCCGGCTGCAACCGGCCGAGGCGACGCTCAAGGAGGCCGAGATCGAGGCGGTCTCGGCGAAGGTGGTCGAGAAGGTCGGCAAGGCCACCGGCGGCGTGCTGCGCGGCTGACCTAGCGGCGCGGGCGGCGGCGGGGTTGAGTCCCGCCAGCCGCGGCTTAGGTGGAACGCGGAACGGAAGGAGATCGAGATGCAGGTTTATCTGAGCGGCGAAATCCACACCGACTGGCGCGACCGGATCATCGCCGGGGCCGAGGGGCTCGGGCTGCGCTTCTCGGCGCCGGTCACCGATCACGCGGCGAGCGACGATTGCGGCGTCGCGATCCTCGGGGCCGAGCCGGACAAGTTCTGGCACGACCGCAAGGGGGCGCTGGTCAACGCGATCCGCACCCGCACCGGGATCGAGGCGGCGGATGTCGTCGTGGTCCGCTTCGGCGACAAGTACAAGCAGTGGAACGCCGCCTTCGACGCCGGCTACGCCGCCGCGCTGGGCAAGCCGATCATCGTGCTGCACCCGCCCGAGCACGACCACGCCCTGAAGGAAGTGGACGCCGCCGCGCTGGCCGTGGCGCGCGAGCCCGAGCAGGTGGTGGACATCCTGCGCTACGTCCTGAGCGGCCGGCTGCCGGGGTAGACCGGCGCCCCGGGCCGGCGGCGGGCCGGCTTCCGCCGGCCGCCCTGTTGCGATCCGGCCCGGGTGGGAAAATTCCGCGCAAAGACCCCGTGATTCCGCGCCGCGCCGGCGCTAAGGCGCTGCCAGTCCGGCCGCGCCCGATGGGGGCCGCGGCGGCAACAAGACTGAGTGGGACAAACATGATTCGGGAATTCCGGGACTTCATCGCCAAGGGCAATGTCATGGACATGGCCGTCGGCATCATCATCGGCGCGGCCTTCACGGCCATCGTGACCAGCCTCGTCGACGACCTCGTCAACCCGCTGATCGGCCTGTTCGTCGGCGGCATCGACTTCAGCGGCGTCAGCTTCGGCCTCGGCGAGGCGCAGTTCATGATCGGCAACTTCATCAACGCCGTGATCAAGTTCCTCATCATCGCCTGGGTGGTCTTCATCCTCGTGAAGCTGGTGAACCGGGCCAAGGACGCCGCGACCAAGCCGAAGCCGGCCGCCCCCGAGGCGCCGAAGGGCCCGACGCAGGAAGAACTGCTGATCGAGATCCGCGACGCCCTGAAGGCGCGCGGCTGACACCGGACGGGGCGGTGGGTCGAGACCCTCCGCACTCGGCCTGACGCCGGGCGGTCCGCCACGGCCCGCCCGGCGCCCGGTGCGGCGGCGCGGACCCGGGGCGTGTGGTGTGTCTCGACCCCCCGCCGCCGCGCTGGCCGTGGCGCGCGAGCCCGAGCAGGTGGTGGACATCCTGCGCTACGTCCTGAGCGGCCGGCTGCCGGGGTAGACCGGCGTC
>JBFKOW010000103.1:0-12706 GCA_041628615.1 Paracoccaceae bacterium
CACGGCGATCCTGTTCGCCGAAGGCAACGCCTACCTGCCGCAGGGCGCGGTGATCTCGGCCGCCGCGCTGGGCACCGGCGACGGCGGTTTCGTGGAATTCTCGGCCCGTGACACGGTGGAACTGGGCGGCGCGCTCAAGGCGTGGTCGGCGCAGGGCGACGGCGGCACCATCCTGATCGACCCGACCGTGTTCGTGCTGAACGATCCCGACAACTTCACCGGCGGTGCCAACCTGATCGCCCGGGCCTCGGACCGGATCGTCGTCGAGGCCGGGGTGATCCTTTCGACCCGCAACATCGGAACCGGGACGGACCATTTCCGCGACGATAGTGACGGCAATTCGGGCCACATCCTGCTGGAAGCGCCCGAGATCGTGCTGGAACCGGGCGCGGCGCTGCTCAGCTACGCCAACGCCGGCTTCACCGGCGGCGACATCCGGCTGATCGCCCACGAGGACGACACCGACCCGAACGACGCCAGCCAGGGCGCGACGCGGGACGGCGTTGCCCGCATCACCGCGATCGAGGCGCTGCTCTGGGGCCGCAACATCTCGGCCTCCACCCTCGTGGTGAAGGACGACCTCTACGACACGCCCGGGCAGATCGCCGATTACGTCTCGGACACGTTCGGCGGCACCGGGATCGGGCCGGTGGACAATTTCCTGCGCACCCAGGTGACCAGCCTCGACACCCAGCTGTCCTCGGTGCTGTCGGCGGTGGACGCGACCGAGTTCCCGACCTGGCTGACCGCGACCGCGCAGACCCACATCGCCCGGTCGCACATCCTCGCCACCGGCACCGCATCGTTCAGCGCCGACGCCTCGACCCGGATCCAGCTCGACCCCGAGGACGACGCGCTGGCGCTGGCCGCCGCGGTGACGGTGACCAAGGCCGAGACCATCCTGCAGGACAACGCCATCATCACCGGCGGCGACCTGACGATCAGCGCCCACACTCTCGACACCCTGCGGCTGAGCGCGGGGCATGACAGCACCGACGCCGGGGCCGATGCCGCGGTGGCCTTCAGCCTGCGGTCCCAGACCACCGACGCGCTGCTGGTCGGGTCGAACTGGAACCTGCCGGAATACGATTTCCTGCCCGATCTCGGCCTGATCGGGGCGCGGGTCGGCGGCGCCATCGGGATCACCGCGCTGGCCGAGAAGGACATCTCGATCACCGCCGCCTCCGGGTCCAACGACGGCGGTTCCGGCGAATCGGTGATCGTGTCGATCGACGACACCATGACCCGCGCCTCCTCGACCTTCCTGGTCGAGACCGACGACGGCGACCTGACGATCGACGCGCAGACCGTGCATCTCGCCTACACGCTCGATGCCTCGGTGGACGAGGACGCGCTGGGCAAGACCAACGCGGCGCCGCCCGCCGTGGTGCAGGACATCGCCTCGATGACCGAGGCGGCGCGCGGCGCGCTGGGCACGGTGCTGACCTTCGGACTGGGCGAACTGGCGGACGGGGCGGCGCTGATCCTCGACCGGGCCGATACCGAGACCATCGCCAGCTTCGGGACCGAGACCCGCTACCGCAACATCGTCACCGACTTCCCCCGGTTCGGCTCGGGCGGCGGATACGATGCCCGCCTGGCCGACGGGGCGGAGGCGTCCGAGACCACCGACCTGACGATCAACGCCGTCACCGACCTCGGCGACAGCACCGTGACCGCCGCGATCGGGACGCCGGGCGACGACGGCAATACCAGGGGCGGAACGGCCATCGTGTCCTGGCAGGACCGGACCACGTCGGCCAGCGTCGACTTCGTCCAGATCGACAACGCGCCGGACGTGGTGATCGACGCCCAGACCATCGGCAGCTATGCCGCGACCCACGCGATCTCGGGCGGCACCGACACGACCTTCAGCGGCGGCCTGCTGCGCACCAACCTGCTGACCGAGGCGCGGCTGGCCGGACTGTTCGGCCATCGCGGCGGCGTGTCGCTCTTGGCATCCGAGTATCTGACGTTGCTCAACAAGCAGGCCGCCTCGACCATGGGGCCGAACGGCGGCGGCACGATCGGCTTCGCGCTGACCACCTATGCCTCGGACGTGGTCGCTTCGCTGCGGGACTCCTCGTTGTCCGTGGCGACTGACGAACCGGTCCTCATCCAGGCCAATTCCGGGTCCGTCATCGAGACGACCGCCGCCCGCAACGGCGAGATCTCGGACGGGAAGGGCGTCGGCGCGGCGGCGATGGCCCTGACGGTGTCGAACGGCCGGACGCTGGCCGAGGTCGAAAGCTCGGATATCGGGCGGCCGGCGGTGACGGTCCGGGCCTCGGACACGACCTGGCGCCAGACGCTCGCCAATGCCTCGGCCACCGGTGACGCCGTCAACGTCCTCGGCGCCCTCGCTCTCGACAGCTATCGCCGCGACACCAAGGCGCGGATCGGCTCCGTCGGGCTGCGCGGCCTGACCGACGGCCTGACCGTCGAGGCCACCTCGAATGTCCATGCCAGCATCGTGTCGATCGGCCGCGCCGCCGGGTCGGACAGCCCCTTCTCGGGCAGCCTGAGCGTGGCTTACCTGCAGGACGACCGCGACGTGGTGGCCGAGCTGGACCCGGAAGGGGCCGAGCTGAACACCGCGGGCGACGTGACGATCACCGCCACCCGCGCCGACAGCGCCGTGGTCCTGCAGGGGGCCGAGGCCTCGGGCAACGTCGGCGGCCTGCTCGCGGTGGGCGACGTCCTGATCGGCGGCGCGACCCGGGCCGAGGCCGACATCCTGGTCTACGAGCTTTCCGAGTTCGACGAGGGTGAAGGCGAGTTCGGGGAGGGCGAGTTCGGGGAGGGCGAAGGCGGGTTCGAAGGCGAGGGCGTCGAGAGCGTCGCCACGCGGATCCGCGGCGACCTGACCATCGCCGCCGAGAACGACACCGGGGTCTTCGGTCTCGCCCTCGGGGCGGGAAGCGCGTCGAATTTCGGCGGGCTGGGGTCCTTCGGTTACGTCAACATGGGCCGGCTCGAGCAATCGGGCGCCATCGACGGGGTCACGGACGCCCTGCTGGACGACGGCGGCGACCGGGCGACCTATTCCGCCGAGACCGAGAGCCTGCGCGCCGGCTTCCTCGACGAGGCGGTGGCCGCCGGGGCGCTGGGCGGCGCGGTGATCTCGGACGCCAACCCGCGCGACGCCGAGATCGTCGCACGGCTGCGGGTGTCCGGCGGGGAACTCACGGTCGACGGCGACGTGGCGGTGACCGCCACCGATGCCCGGCGCGCCGCGGTGCTGGCCGGGCAGGTGCAGGCCGGGGTCGTGGCCCCGGCGACCCAGGCCTTCACAAGCTGGTTCTCGGTCGACGACATCGCCGACGACGGCGTGCGCCTGTCGCTGCGCCCCGACACCGTGTCCGAGGCGGTGAGCACTTCGGTCGATGTCTACCTGACCGCGACCCGCGCCTCGAGCGCGCTGAGCGACTTCCGCGAGGCGGTGGACACCGCCGACAGCCTCACCGACGCGCTCGACACCGGCGGCACCACCGCCGGGGCGGCCTCGGCCACGGCGCTGATCGGCGGGGCCGTGGTCGCCGTGATCGACCTGCGGCCCGACACCGGCGCGGCCGGCGCGCTGGCCGCCGGGGGCGAGGTCGACGTGGTCGCCGGCAACACCAGCCGCGCCCGCGCGATCGGCTTCGGCGCGCAGATCGGCTCGTCGAGCTTCGGCGCCTCGGCCTCGCACACGCGGATGAACCAGCTGGTCAGCGCGGCGCTGATCGGCGGCACCGTTTCGGCCTCCTCGCTCAACGTCTCGTCCGGGTCGGACACCAGCGCGCTGACCATCGGCGGGGTTCTGGCGGCGGCCACCGGCCAGGCCGGGGCCGGGGTGGCGGTGACCCTGACCGACCTCGACACCGCGACGCTGGCGGAGATTACCGAGAGCACGGTGACCACCAGCGGCGTGCAGTTCGTCACCGCCACCGACGACAGCCGCGGCCTGACCGCGACGCTGGCCGGGGCGGGGGCCTCGGGCATCGGCTCGGCCGCGGCGGCGATCAGCGCCACCTCGCAGCGGGCGCTGGTCCGGGCCGGGGCGCTGTCGTCGGTGCTCAACGCGGGCGCGGGCGGCATCCACGTCACCGCCCGGCAGGACGCCACCGCCAACGCGATCACCGCGCAGGCCAGCATCTCGGGCGGAACCGCCGGGATCGGCCTGACCATCTCGGACGTGACCCTGAAAAGCGTGACCGAGGCGCTGGCGGACGGCTCCACCCTGAACGCATTCGGCACCGGATCCGACATCACTCTCCGAGCCACCTCGGACCGCGCGCTGGGCGCTGTGGCGGCGGGCGCGGCGGCCGGCGGAACCCTTGGCGTGACGGGATCGATCTCGCTCATCACCCGGCGGGACGTGGTGCGGTCCGAGGCCATCGGCAGCGACCTCTTCGCCGCCGACACGGTGCTGGTCGAGGCGCTGGCCGATGCCGAGGTGGGCGCGCTGGGCGGCGGCGACGAAAGCATCCTGCCGGGGCTCGGCGCGGCCAACGTCAATTTCGCCGGCGGCGGCACGGTCGGCATCGGGGTTTCGGTCTCGGTGCTGCGGTCGCTGTCGGTGGTCCAGGCGCTGATCACCGACAGCACGGTGACCGCGAACGGCACCCCCGCCGACGACGGCGCCGCCGGGGTCACCCGCTGGGCCTTCGACGACCACGGGTCGCGGATCGGCGTGGACCATCACGGGGTCGCGGTGGTGGCCGACAGCCAGGTCGATGTCTCGGCCCTCGCGCTCTCGGCGTCGGGCGGCGGCGCGGTGGCGCTGTCGGCGCAGGTACCGGTCACCATCCTGCGCGACGCGGTGCGGGCCGAGATCGAGGGCGGCAGCGTCGACACCGCAGGGCAGGCAAGTGTCCTTGCCGGCAACGCCACGGACCTGCGGCTCCTGTCGGCCATCGCGCAGGGTTCGGGCGGGGCCGTCGCGGGCGGCGCCGACATCGAGACCATCGTTCTCGACAAGGAGACGGTCGCCCGGATCACCGACGCCGAGACCGTGGCCGACGCCGGTGTCGCCGTCACCGCCGCCGCACCGGACGACGTGGAGACCTTCTCGGCCGCCCTGTCGGTGTCGCCCAACGTCGCCGCCTCGGGCGTGATCCAGTCGCTGAACGCCTCGTCGTGGACGGAGGCGGGCGTCTTCGGCGGCTCGGTCCTGAGCGGCGGCGACCTGGCCGTCCATGCGGTTGCCGAGCGGGCGATCATCCAGAATGCCGGCAACGTCAACATCGGCACGGGGATCGCCGGCGTCGGCGCGACGGTGCTGGTGCTGAAGGCCACCGACACCATCGACGCGGTGCTTGCCACCGATGCCGCCGCCACGCCGGAGGGCGAGAACCTTGCCGCCGACGGCGCCGTGACCGTGGCCGCCGAAAGCGACCTGTCGATCGACGCCTTCGTCGCCGGCGGATCGGGCGGGCTGGTGGCGCTGGCCGGCGGCTTCCACTTCGCCAACGTGGCGCAGGACGTGACCGCCCGGATCGCGCCCGGCGTCGACATGGTCCGCACCCTCGCCGACAGCGTCACCGTCAGCGCCGAGCAGCGCCTGACCCATGACGGAACGGTGGGCAACCTGACCGGCGGCGGGCTGTCGATCGGGGCGTCGATCCTGTCGCTGAAGGGGGCGAGCGACGTTCTGGCCGAGATCGGCGCGCTGACCGACGTGTCCGCCGCGGGCGCCCTGACCGTGGCCGCCACCGCGGACCGGGACGTGACCGCGACGACGGCGGCGATCGGCGGCGGCGGGCTGTCCTTCCAGGCTTCGGCCACCTTCATCGCGCTGGGCGACGAGCCGGGCGACCCGGAGGCCGAGGAAACCCTCGCGCTGATCGGCGACGACCTGTCGGACGGCGACGCGATGGACTTCGGCGGCGGCGATGCCCAGACCGAGGCCGCGCTGGCCGAGGCGGTGGCGGCGCGGCAGGGGGTGGCGACGCTGCTCGGGCTCACCGATCCCGAGGCGATCGAGGCCCGGATCGGCACCGGCGCGGAGCTGCGCGCCGCCGGCGGGCTCACGGTCGAGGCCATCGAGACCGGCCTGATCGACGCCACCTCCGGCAACGTGTCGGGCGGGGTCGGGGCCTTTTCGGGCGGCTTCACGCAGGTCAGGCTGGGCTCGTCGGTCCGCACCGAGATCGACCCGACCGCCACCCTGCGCGGTTTCGGCGGCGACATCCGCATCGGCGCGCGGTCCGATCTCGACATGGGCACGCCGCTGACCGTCGCCGGCTCGGGCGGCGCGCTGGCGGGCTTCGGCGCGATCACCGAGGGCAAGGCGTCGCGGCTGGTCCGCATCCGCATCGACGAGGACGTTCTGATCGACGCGGGCTCCGGCGCGGTCGAGATCGTCGCCGAGGAGACCGGGTCGGCCAATGCCTCGGCCACCGGCGCCGGGGTCGGCGCCGTCTCGGTCGGGGCGGTGTTCTCGACCGCCCGCAACGAGTCGACGGTCGAAGTCGACATGGCGCTGGCCGATCCGACCATCGCAGGTGGCAGCGTGGAAATCGCCGCCCTGCGCGCGGGCGACGTGGCGGCCACCGGGGTCGGGCTGGCCGGCGGCGGCATCGTCGGCGGATCGGGGGTTGATGTCGCGGCCTACGACACCTCGGTCACCCGGGTGGATCTCGGGCTGGCGCATGTCGAGACCGATGGCCTGACCGCGCTCACCGTGACCGGCGCGTCGGACGTGACGGCGACGGCGACCGGCGCGAACGTCTCGGGCCTCGCTGCGCTGGGCCTCACGCTGGCCCGCGCCGAACGGACCGCCGCCGTTGAACTGCTGGCCGCCGGGCTCGACCTCACGGCAGGAGAGCTGTCGATCCTCGCGATGGATGCCACTGGGGCCGGGACCGCCGACGCCGCGGCGATCGAGGCCAGGACGTTCTCGGCCACCGGCGGCGCAGCGGCGTCCATCGGCGGCGCGGTCACCACGCTGATCAATGACAGCTCCGTCACCGCCGACCTCGTGCTGCCGGTCTTCGATATCGGCGGCGATGCGGCCGCCGTGGTCGGCAGCAACGCGCGGCTCGACGCCACCTCGACCGGCCTCAACCTCGGCTTCGTCGCCATCGGCGCGAACGTCGTGGATGCCGACAGCACCGCCGACGTCACCTTCGACGTGACCCTCGCCGGCGGCGCGGCGGTCGGCGGCAGCATCGACTTCGCGGCGATCTCGCTCGACGAAAGCGACATTTCCTCGGTCTCCGGGCAGGGGGGCATCTGGGCCGCCAACGCCGCGAGTTCGGTCTACGACGCCGACGGCGACGTGGTGTTCGGCTTCGACGCCGGCACCGGGCTCGAGATCGACGGCGCGCTGGTGCTGTCCACCCGGCGCGAGGTCAGCTTCGAGAACGCCGCCAACAGCCTCTCGGCCTCGCTCGGCGGCTACGGCGGCACCTTCATCGACAACGACGTGGACGTGACCTCGACCCTGACCGTGGCCGGAGAGATCGCCGCCGAGGCCTTCGACTTCGCGATGCTGACGGTGGTCGAGAAGATCGACAACCTGTCCGGGCAGGTCGGGTCGGTCGGGGTCGTCAGCGGCACCTCGCTGGTCTCGGACACCAACGTGACCAGCGAATCCGTGTTGACCATCGCCGATGGCGCGGTGCTGCGGGAGTTCCTGAGCGACGGGCCGGCGGATTACGACACCGTGATGCTGGTCGAGACGGTCTACGACCTTGCCGACGAGGTGAAGATCGACACCGGCGGCGGCATCCTCGTGCCCTCCGCCCGGTCCGAGATCGACGCCGATACCCGCGACGCGGCGATCCGCATCGGCGCGGCGGAGATCCTGGCCCAGGGCGGCATCGACCTGTCGGTAATCTCGGACGTGGACATCTCGACCGAGGCCTATGTCAACGTCTACGGGCTCGCCGGCTCGCCCACCGCCGACGCGATCACCGAATACGAAAGCGACCAGTCGGTCGAACTGCTGGCCGGGGCGAATGTCCGGTCCGACAAGGGCAGCGTGCGGATCAACGCCGGCGGACCGGCGGGCAACGGGCAGGACGTGGACCTGTCCTCGGAACTGCGGGTCTGGAACGCCACCGCGATCCCGATCGGCCGCACGCCCGAGGCCCGCTCGACCTCGCGCACCGACGCGAGGATCCTGATCGCCGGCGGCGCCGAACTCCGCGCCGGCAACGACGTGGTGCTGGACGCCGGCGTCGGCGCGCAGGACGTCTATTCCTACGGGCTCGCCTCCGACCTCTACCGCGAGGCCGCCGAGGCGGTGGTCAACGCCGTCGGCTCCATCGTCGGCGCCGACGACGTGTCGCTCGACACTGAGGTCGGCGAGGTGACCGAGATCCTCGACAGCGTGATCGAGGTGCGCGGCGAGGTCGAGGCCGGGGTCAACTACTTCCAGGAGCTTTACGCCGACGACAGCGGCATCGTCCGGATCACCGACGGGATCGACGCCGAGATCATCGAGGCCGCCGATATCCGGCAAGCGCTGGAACTGGCGCTGGCCGACCTGCAGGCGGCCGCCGCCAATCCCGACTACGACGACCCGCTGCTGGCCGCCCGGCTGTCCTACGAGATCGCCCGGCTGCAGGACCTGATCGCCGATATCGCCGACCAGCCCACCGACCTGATCGTGGTCCACGACGCCTATTCCGCGCCCGGCGACGTGGAGATGCGGGCCGACCGGCTGACCGGGACCGGCACCCTGATCGCGCATGGCGACGCCACCATCGAGATCGTCAACGACGGCGCCGCGATCCTGCAGGTGGAGCAGGCGATCATCCCGTTCCGGGGCGGCGGCCTCGTCACCCTCAACGAGGTGCCGCAGAACGCGTTCAGCGCGCCCGCGGGTCTCACCATCCAGGCCACCAGCGACTCGGGCGTCGCGGCAACGCCGGTGATCTCGCTGGAGAACCGCTATGCCGGCGGGGCGGGCGGCGACATCTTCATCACCGGGCGGATCGAGAACCTGCGCGGCCGGGTCAGCGCCGTCACCGCGCAGGGGTCCATCCTCGTGCTGGGCGGCGAGATCGACGCCGCCGAGGTCAACATCGACTCGGGCGGCGACGTCTACCTGTCGGCGGCCTACGACGACGCGCTGTTCAACGCCGGGCCCGCCGCCATCGCACTCTATGCCGGGCTCTTCGCCGACGAGGCGCTGCGCGACAGCGGCATCTGCTATTCGGTGGTGTTCTGCGGCATCGAGGACCTGTCGGCCACCGCCTATGCCGACGCGACCGATACGATCAGCCTGGCGGGCGAGGCGGCGTCGAGCATCCGGGCCCAGGGCGGCGTGTTCATCTACGCCAACAACCACATCCACCTGTCGGGCCTCATCAAGTCCGGGGTCACCGACTACGAGGTGCGGATCGAGGACCACATCGCCGACGTGCTGGACGACCTGCCCGCCGGGCAGGCGGTGCCGGTGCTGTATTCGCCGGCGGGCGAGGGCACCAGCCCGGCCGAGGACCCGCTGTTCCCCGCCGCGTCGGGCGACGTCACCCTGCGCTACGACGTCGATGCCGGGGTGATCCTTGTCGATCCGGTCATCGCCCGCGGCGGCCTGATCGAGATCGTCGGCCAGATCGTGTCGGTCGGCGGCGCGGAACTGAGCGCCGCGCACGGCTACGCCCATATCGACATCACCAACGACAGCGCCCTGCCCATCGTCCTGTCCGACATCTCGACCGGTTACGGCGAAGGGGCGCAGGGGCTGATCCGGATCGTCGATCTGGGCCGTCCCGAACCGGCGCTGCTGGGTGACGGCTATGTCGTGACCGAGTTCAGCCTCGCCGAGGACGGCACCGTCACGCGGCGCACCCTGAACGCGAGCATTTTCGGCACCCAGACCGCGCTGGACACGCCGGTCTACGACATCCAGGTGCCCTGGCGCGTGGTCTACACGACCGGCGAGTTCACCAACCGGCTCGACGGCACCGTGGAGGCCGACGAGAACCAGCCGCCGCGGATATACACGCTGACCGAAGTCTACGAACAGCGCGGGATCGACAATCCGGTAACGCCGGAGCTGGATATCACGCCGCTTGGCGACTTCGAACTGTGGGACAGCTCGGAAAGCGACGAGATCCCCTACGAGTTCGATTTCGTCATCGATGCGTCCGACAACGACCTGCTGGCCGAACTGGATGCGCTCTTTTCCGGCCTGCAGTTCGGCACGATCGGGCCGCTGGACGCCACGATCTTCTCCGATGCCATCGCCGCGTCCGACTATCTCTTCGTCGACGGCGATCTGCTCACCCTCACCAACGAGCCGATCTTGGTGTCGAGCACCGGCTGGGGGGGGATCGGCTCCAACATCTACACCCGCTACGAGACCTACGAACGGACCGTTGCCGACTACGACCTTCACATCCTGGCCGCCGACAAGCCGATCGACATCTCGTTCCACGGCCATGACAGCGGCCGGCTGACGGTGACCTCGGTGGGCGACGTGATTGTCGACGGCACCGTCTACAACCGCTCCGGCGCGACCACGATCACCACGGACGGCAGCCTGATCGCCAATACCGGGATCAATCCCTTCGAGGTCAACAAGCTGACGCTGGAGGCCGGCGGCGACATCGGCCGGGCGCGGGTCTACGGCGACGATCCGCTGGACGGTGTGGTCGCAGGATCGGGCATCGTGACCGGCGGCGGGGGCTTCGGCGGCGGCAGCGGCGGCCTCGGCGGGATCCGGCTGGGCGACGGCGGCAGCAACCTGCTGCTGTCCGACGCGCTTCTTTCGGCGACGCTTCAGCCCTTCCGCATCGACCAGGACACCGGCTTCAGCCTGACCGTCAGCGCCGGCGGCAACGCCCTCATCGAGGAACAGACCGGCGACATGGAACTGCTGTCGGCCCATGCCGACGGCGACCTGCGGCTGACCGCGGCGGGCGGCATCTTCACCCACCGGTTCGCCTCCGCCGGCACCCTCGCGGCGGGGGAACGGGTCGACCTCACCGCCTCGGCCGGCGGCATCGGCACCGCTACGGCGCCGCTGACCTTCGAGGCCGGAATCCTGCGGGCCGAGGCCGAGGGCGACATCTTCCTGACCACCGACAGCGACCAGCCGCTGAAGCTGCGGCAGGCGGTGTCGCACGCGGGCGACGTCAACCTCGTGTCCTTCAACGCCTCGATCTGGGACTGGGAGTTCACCCAGCGGGTCGACCGCCGGGTGCAGGACGGCCTGCTCGCCGCGCTCTGGGACGAACTGGGCCTGCGCGCGACCGACAGCGACGGCGTGGCCGAGACCGCGCGCGAGGACGCGCTGCTGGCCAGCTACCGTGCCGGAAAGGCGGCCGAATACTTCGAATACTGGGGCCAGCGCGGCGTTTCCCGCGGTCAGGTCGGAGCCTTCCCGCTGCCCTACGACCCGGACTACGAAGTGGTGTTCGACGCCGACCGGCGCGCGGCGCTGGCGGGCCTCGGTCTGGGCGCAGCCGAGATCGCCGCCATGGAGGCCGAGGCGACCGCCCGCTTCCACGACCTGCACGCGGTCTGGGGGCACGCGCCGTTCCGGCCGCTGTTCGCCTACGTGATCCCCGATGCCGAGCGCGACGCGCTGACCACGCAACTGCACTGGACCGACAGCCAGCTTGGCCGCGGCCTGCGCCGGTCGCTGATCCTGCCGGTGACCGATACGGTGCCCGAGGTCGAACTGCCCAACGTCGCGGGACAGGCCGTCAACATCGCCGCCACCGGAGAGATCGGCCGCACCCTCGCGCCGTTCCTGATCGACCGCGACGGCGGGCTGACCGAGGCGGCGCTCGAGGAGCTCTGGACCGCCGAGCGGATCGACCTGACCCTGGGCACCGACACGATCGAGATCGCCCGCGGCGAGGATCTCGACATCGCCGCCGCCGGACCCGTGGTCGCGGTAGCCACCGGCGACATCCTGCTGGGATCGGAATTCGACCTCGAACTGCTGTATCTGCAGGCCGGCGGCGCGCTGCGGGTCAAGACCGGCGGCGCCATCACCCGGGCCGCGGACGGTGCGGTGCTGCCGCATCTCGTGACCGGCACCGACATCGTGCTCGAGGCCGCGACCGGCGGCATCGGCGCCCTGTCCGAGGCGGTTCTGATCGACCAGGCGGCGGGCGGGTCGGTGACGGCCCGCGCCGAGGGCGCGATCCGGCTGACCGCGCCGACCTCGGATATCGACGTGTCCGAGATCTTCTCGGATGCCGGGGTGGTGATCGCCGCCATCGCCGGGTCGATCCGCGACGCCGGCGGCAGCGACGATCCCGACATCCTCGCCGACAATGTGGCCCTGCTGGCCGGCGGGTCCATCGGCGCGCCGGGCGACGCGCTCGACCTCGACATCTTCGGCGCGGCGGGCGACCTCTCGGCCGTGGCGGTGACCGGCGATCTCGACATCGCCGTGCTGGGCGGGGACGTGACCGCCGGGCTGGTCGGGTCGGTGCAGGGCGACGCGCACCTGGCGGTCTCGGGCGGCTCGCTGCTGCTGGGCGGGCTCGGTTCGGGCGCGCTGGCCGACCTGTTCCCGCTCGACGACCTGCAACCGGCGGCCGAGGACGATGCCGAGCGGCTCGGCCTTCTCGGCCAGACCGGGCAGAGGCTGGCCACGGGCGGCGTCCTGGGCGAGGTGCAGGGCGATACCGCCGTGACCGGGGGCGACATCGACGCCGCGCTGGGGCTGCTGGCCGGCTTCGGCGCGCTTCGCAGCGACGTCGAGGACCGCGCCGCCGGGATCGGGCCGGGGCTCGACGCCCGGATCGGC